>DAOMOP010000065.1:12737-18198 GCA_035444405.1 Rhodocyclaceae bacterium | reverse complement strand
TCAGGCCGCGGCCGATGATCAGCGGGATGCGGCCGCCGGCGCGCACCTCGTCGAAGATCACGTCGGATTTCACCTGGAACTCGCAGATCACCTGGCCGTTCTTGAGCGCCTTGCCCTCGTACGGGCGCAGCTCGACCTCGTCGCCCATCTCCATTTCGGACACGTCGAGTTCGATCGGCAGCGCGCCGGCGTCTTCCATCGTGTTGTAGAAGATCGGCGCGATCTTCGAACCCAGGCACACGCCGCCGAAGCGCTTGTTCGGCACGAAGGGAATGTCCTCGCCGGTCCACCAGATCACCGAGTTGGTCGCCGACTTGCGCGACGAGCCGGTGCCGACCACGTCGCCGACGTAGGCGACCAGATTGCCCTTGGCCTTGAGCTCCTCGATCAGGCCGATCGGGCCGCGCACGCCCGCCTCCTCGGGCTCGATGCCGGGGCGCGGGTTCTTCAGCATCGCCAGCGCGTGCAGCGGGATGTCGGGGCGCGACCACGCGTCGGGCGCCGGCGACAGGTCGTCGGTGTTGGTCTCGCCGGACACCTTGAAGATCGTGATCTTCAGCGACTCGGGCACCTCGGGGCGCGACGTGAACCACTCGGCGTCGGCCCACGACTGCAGCACCGCCTTGGCGTTGGCGCTGCCCTTGTCGGCGAGATCCTTGACGTCGTGGAAGTAGTCGAACATCAGCAGCGTGTTCTTGAGGCCGGCCGCGGCGACGGCGCCCACTTCGGCGTCGTCGAGCAGCTCGATCAGCGGCTTGATGTTGAAGCCGCCCAGCATCGTGCCGAGAAGCTCGGTGGCCTTGGCGCGGCTCACCAGCCCACAGGATTCCTCGCCCTTGGCGACGCGCGCGAGAAACTCGGCCTTGACCTTGGCGGCGTCGTCGACACCGGCCGGCACGCGGTACGTCAGCAGCTCGACGAGGAAGGCCTCCTCGCCGGCGGGCGGGTTCTTCAGCAGCTCGACGAGGTCCTGGGTCTGCTGCTTGGACAGCGGCAGTGCGGGGATACCGAGAGCGGCACGCTCGGCGACGTGGGCACGATAGGCTTCAAGCACGGCGGTTTCCTTCCATCGTTGAAGTGGCAGGGCACTCGGACGGTAGCCCGAGCGAAGTGGCCAGATTATATGTCTTTTATAAGACTTGCGGTGCAACGCAACATGAAACGACGCGGCGTGGCGTTGGCATCCATCGCCCACGGTCGGCTTTATCGCGGACGAATCCGCGCATTCTAACCCTCGCGTATTCTTTCTGGCAGCGCGGCACATGAATTTCGGCTTGCCACGCAGTGCGATCGAAGCCGATTCGGATCACCGGATGAACGACCCGCGCGCGGCGACGGTCCCATGCTGGAAACCGTCGCCGACAGGCCACCGGATCTGCCCGATTGCGCACCGTGCGGACGCTCCTCGCGATCGCCCGGCGGTGCACGTTCGGCGACACCCGGCGTAAAGTGCCGGAGTGCCCTCGATAGTGCGCCGCCGCGCTGCGCAGTCGGGCTGGCGACTCGGGCACCCGATCATCGAACAATGACCCGCAACAAGGAGGCTCGCCATGCCGCACACGCTGTTCGATTCGCTGCAGAGTTTCTCGACCCCGTCGGGCGAACGCGGCGCGTTCTACTCGCTCGAAGCGCTCGAAACCGCCGGCCTCGGCAAGATCTCCCGCCTGCCGGTGTCGATCCGCATCGTCCTCGAAGCGGTGCTGCGCAACTGCGACGGCCGCAAGGTCACCGAGGAACACGTTCGCCAGCTCGCCGCCTGGCAACCCGATGCGTCGCGCACCGACGAGATTCCGTTCGTCGTCGCGCGCGTGGTGTTGCAGGATTTCACCGGCGTGCCCTTGCTCGCCGATCTCGCGGCGATGCGCAACGTCGCCACCGACATGGGGCGCAATCCGAAGCTGATCGAGCCGCTGGTGCCGGTCGATCTGGTCATCGACCACTCCGTGCAGGTCGACGAGTACGGCTCGCCAAGCGCGCTGCGCCACAACATGGAGCTCGAATTCCAGCGCAACCGCGAACGCTACCAGTTTCTGAAATGGGGCATGCAGGCCTTCGATACGTTCAAGGTCGTACCGCCGGGCATCGGCATCGTGCATCAGGTGAATCTCGAGTACCTCTTCCGTGGCGTGCGCAGCCAGCCCGCAGACGACGCCCCGCTGTACTTTCCGGACACGCTGGTCGGCACCGACTCGCACACGACGATGATCAACGGCCTCGGCGTGGTCGGCTGGGGGGTGGGCGGCATCGAGGCCGAGGCCGGCATGCTCGGCCAGCCGGTGTATTTCCTGACCCCAGACGTCGTCGGCGTCGAGCTCACCGGCCGCCTGAACGAGGGCGTCACCGCAACCGACCTGGTGCTGACGATCACCGAGATGCTGCGGCGCGAGAAGGTGGTCGGGCAGTTCGTCGAATTCTTCGGCGACGGCACGGCCACGCTGGGCGTCACCGACCGGGCGACGATCGCCAACATGGCCCCCGAGTACGGCGCGACGATGGGCTTCTTCCCGGTCGACGGCAAGACCGTGGACTACATGCGCGGCACCGGCCGCAGCGAGCGCGAATGCGAGCTCTTCGAGGCGTATTTTCGCGCCCAGGGCCTCTTCGGCATCCCGCGCGCAGGCGACATCGACTACTCGCGCGTGCTGCGGCTCGACCTGTCCACCATCGTGCCGTCGCTGGCCGGCCCGAAGCGGCCGCAGGACCGCATCGCCCTGCAGGACATGGCCGAGGTGTTCGAGCATCTGCTCGCGCAGCCGGTCACCGACGACGGCTTCGGACTGCCCGAGGGGGCACTCTGCGTCCGCTATCCGACCGGCCTGCCGGACGTCACGCTGGGCCACGGCGACGTGCTGATCGCCGCGATCACCTCGTGCACCAACACCAGCAACCCGGCCGTGCTGATCGCGGCCGGCCTGCTCGCGAAGAAGGCCGTCGAGAAGGGACTCAGCGTCAAGCCGCATATCAAGACCTCGCTCGCCCCGGGTTCGCGCGTCGTCACCGACTATCTCGAGCGCGCCGGCCTGCTCGAGCCGCTCGGCAAGCTCGGCTTCACGCTGGCCGGCTATGGCTGCACCACCTGCATCGGCAATTCCGGCGACCTCGCCCCCGAGCTGAACGAGGCGATCAACGACAACGGCCTGGTCGTGGCCGCGGTGCTGTCGGGCAACCGCAACTTCGAGGCGCGCATCCACCCGAACATCCGCGCGAACTACCTCGCCTCGCCGCCGCTGGTGGTCGCGTTCGCGATCGCCGGGCAGGCCAACATCGATCTCACCAGCGAACCGCTCGGCAGCGGCAGCGACGGCCGCCACGTCTATCTGCGCGATATCTGGCCCAGCTCCGATGAGATCGAGGCAGTGATGCCGTTCGCGATGGATCCGGCCACGTTCCGCCGACTGTACCAGGACTTCACCAAGGACCACGATCTGTGGAACGCGATTGCAGCCACGACCGGGCAGGTGTACGAGTGGCCCGAGTCGACCTACATCGCGAAGCCCCCGTTCTTCGACGGCTTCGCGATGGCGCCGGGGGCGGTCGGCGACATCAGCGGCGCGCGCGCGCTGCTGCTGCTCGGCGACTCGGTGACCACCGACCACATCTCGCCGGCCGGGGCCTTCGGCGAAGCGACACCGGCGGGTCAGTGGCTGCGCGAGCGCGGCGTCGAGCGAAAGGACTTCAACTCCTACGGTTCGCGCCGCGGCAATCACGAAGTCATGGTGCGGGGCACTTTTGCGAACGTGCGCATCAAGAACCTGATGCTGCCGCCCGGCGAAGACGGCAAGCGCATCGAAGGCGGCTTCACGCTGATGGACGGACAACGCAGCACCGTCTTCGACGCGGCCAACGCATGCATCGCCGCCGGCATCCCGAGCATCGTCTTTGCGGGCGAGGAGTACGGCACCGGCTCGAGCCGCGACTGGGCCGCCAAGGGCACCCTGCTGCTGGGCATCAAGGCCGTCGTCGCGCGAAGCTTCGAGCGCATCCACCGTTCCAACCTGGTCGGCATGGGCGTGCTGCCGCTGCAGTTCAAGGGCGACGACTCGTGGCAGTCGCTGCACCTGCAGGGTGATGAGACTTTCGACGTCGTCGGGATCTCGGCCGATCTCGAGCCGCAGCAGGATCTGACCCTCGTGATCGGGCGCGCGGATGGCAGTCGTGACGAGGTGCCGGTGCTGTGCCGCATCGACACCCCGATCGAGGTCGAGTACTACCGCCACGGCGGCATCCTGCCGTACGTGCTGCGGGAGATCCTCGCGCGCGCCACCTGAGCCCGGCTGCCGCCTCCCCGCCGCCGGGCAGTCCGCCTCGGTCGATGGCTCGGGTACGCCCCGGGCCATCGACAGCGCCTATAATGACCGCAACGAAAACCCCGGGAACATATCCGCCGTGAATCTCGAGAAGGTCATCTTCGGCTTTTTCATCCTGCTCGCGGCGACGCTGAACTTCGGCTTCTTCGTCGGCGATATCGACAATCCGGCCCATCACGACATCTACGAGCTGTTCGCCGCCATTGTCGTCAGCCTCGTCGCCACCGTGCTGAAGCTCGGCGATCGCACGCAGATCGGCGCGGTGCACCTGTCGACCAGCCTGGTCGCGGACTTGCAGTTGATCGCCGCGGCAATGGTGTGGGGTTACGCGGCACACGTCTCGCCGGCCGGGCTGACGCCGGAGATGACCGCGCGCATCGTGTCCTTGTCGGGCGGCGCGCTGTTCGCCAACGTCGTGTCGGTGGTGTTCCTGATCGCCGAAACCATCATGCAGCGGCGCTGACAAGCCCGGCCGCGATGACGCCGCTGCCCTACCATCACAGCGTCTTCTTCCTGATCATGCGGCGTCTGCGCGCGCCGCTGATCCTGCTCATCGTGATCATCGCGGTGTCGGTCCTCGGGCTGACGCTCGCCCCCGGCCTGCCCGACGCGCACGGCCAGCCCCAGCGGCTGAGCTTCTTCCACGCGCTGTACTTCATCAGCTACACGGCGACGACGATCGGCTTCGGCGAGATCCCGTTCAATTTCTCCGACCAGCAGCGCCTGTGGGTCGTCGTCTGCATCTATCTGTCGGTGATCGGCTGGGCATTCACGCTGAGCCGGCTGTTCAAGCTGCTGTCCGATCGCAACCTGCTGCACGCGGTCGACACCCAGCGCTTCCTGACCACGGTCCGGAACCTGCACGAGCCGTTCTACCTCGTGTGCGGCTACGGCGAGACCGGGCGACTGATCTGCGGAGCGCTCGACCGCCTGCACTACCGCGTCGCGGTGCTCGACATCGACGCGGCCAAGATCGGCGACACCGAGCTGCAGAACTACGCCGCCGACGTGCCCGCCCTGTGCGCCGACGCGCGCAACCCGGAGACGCTGAAGTTCGCCGGCCTGACCCATGCACAATGCGCCGGCGTGCTCGCGCTGACCGACGACGACAGCGCCAACCTCGCCATCGCCATCGCGGCCCGCCTGCTCGCCCC
>DAOMOP010000065.1:0-12684 GCA_035444405.1 Rhodocyclaceae bacterium | reverse complement strand
GGCCTCCTTCGGCACCCGCCACATCATCAACCCGTTCGAGAAATTCAGCGAGTACCTCGCGCTCGCGCTGCATGCGCCGGCATCGTGGCAGCTGCTGATCTGGCTCACCGGCCTGCCCGGCACGACCATCGAGCGGCACCGCGATCCGCCGCGCGGGCCTTGGATCCTGTGCGGTCACGGCCGCTTCGGCCGCTTCATGGTCGAAGCACTCGAGCGCGAGGACGTGCCGGTCACGATCATCGACCGCGAGCCGTGCAGCAACCTCAACCATCCCTGGATCCAGGGCGACGGCACCGGCGCGGACGCGCTGACGCGGGCCGGCGTCACCGAGGCGGTCGGCATCATCGCCAGCACCAGCAGCGACGTCGACAACCTGTCCGTCGCCGTGACCGCACGCGAGCTCAACCGGGATCTTTTCGTGATCCTGCGCCAGAACCAGTTCGCCAACCATGCGCTGTTCGATGCGTTCGATTCCGACGTGAACATGGTGCCGAGCGAAATCATCGCCCACGAGTGTCTGGCGGTGCTGACCACGCCGCTGCTGGTACCGTTTCTCGACGAGATGAAGCGCCAGGAAGAGCCGTGGTGCCGCGCTCTGCTCGAGCGACTGACCTCGCGCTACGGCTGGGATGTGCCGGCCGTGTGGAGCGAACGCATCAACCTGTCGCGCGCGCCGGCACTGTACCGCCGACTCATGCGCGGTGAGCTCGTCACGCTTGCCGAGGTGCTGCGTCCTCCGCACAACCGCGAGGCGGCGCTCGAGTGCGAGGTCATCTACCTGCATCGCGACGAGGACGACCACGTGCTGCTTCCCGACCCTGGGGCCCGGCTGCGCGCGGGCGACGAGTTGCTGCTGGTCGGCTGCGCGCCCGCGCGCGCCGAGCTCACCCTGACGCTCAGCAACGAGTATGCGTTGCACTACGTGCTGACGGGCGAGGAGCTGCCGAGGGGTTGGCTGTGGCAGCAGTTCAGCCGTGCGAAACGGGCCGCGCCTTGAGGCGGCCGGTGCGCACCGGCGCCGTCACGCCCGGCTTGCTTCGACGAGCGCAACCGTCTCGCCCGCGAACGTCACGCGCTGTCCGGCCTTCAGCTTGGCGCGCTTGCGCCGCTCGACCCGACCGTCGACGCACACCCGTCCGCTCTCGATCGCGGCATGCGCCTCACCGCCCGAACCCGCCCAGCCGCAGGCCTTGAGCAGCTGGTCGAGTTGAATGTACGTGCCCCGCACGGCAAAGGTATTGCTCATCGCTCCTGCTCCAACGCGCCTTCAACCGAACATGCGCATAAAATAAGGGGCACCGCCGAACGCCGACATTCGACCGAAGCCCGGGGCGGCCGATGCCGGCAACGGCTCGACGGACATCCCGATCCGCACACTGACTGCCTTCGACCATGACGCCGATCACGCTGACCACCATCGACCGCACGATCGAAGCGGCAACGCACTCGGGCGCACTGCAATCGATCCACACCGAGCGCACGGTGCTCGAACAGGCCGGCATCGCCTTCCTGGTCCGCTGGGTGTCGTCGCTCGCCGTCAAGGATGCCAGCCGCGTCAATGCGGCCGCACGCAGGGACCCCGACTTCAACCCGTTCCTGCCCCCCGAGCGCGACCTCACCGTCGCGTCGCTCGGGCCCCACCATCTCGCGGTGCTGAACAAGTACCCGGTCATCGCACGCCATCTGCTCATCGTCACGCGCGAGTTCGAGGATCAGACGACGCCGCTCGGCGAAGCGGACTTCACCGCACTCGGGTGCGTGATCGGCGGGCTCGGTGGCCTGGGATTCTACAATGGCGGCCTCCAGGCGGGCGCGAGCCAGCGGCACAAGCATTTGCAGTGGATTCCCGACGCGAGCGAAGGCATCCGCCTGGAGACATTCACGCGCGCGCTGCCCCGCCACCACCCGGTGAGCACGCCAGCCCATCACCCCGCCCTGCCATGGCGGCATTGCTTCGTGCGCATGCCCGACGTGATCGGTGCGCCCGGCGACGCCGCCCGCCGCCTGTTCGAGGCCTTCCGCTGCGCCTGCACATCGCTCGGCATCGACCCGTACAGCAATCCGATGCCGCCGTTCAACATGCTTACCGACGGCACATGGATGGTGGTGATCCCGCGCAGCCGCGAGCGTCACGCCGAGATCTCGGTCAATGCGCTCGGCTTTGCCGGATCGCTGTTCGTCCGCCACCCCGAGCAGATCGAAACCGTCCGACAGCTCGGTCCGCTGCGCCTGCTCGCGGAGGTCGCCTGTCGCTGACGCGCGACCACTCGCCCCACGCCATCGTCTGCCGACGGCCGGTGCGGGCCCGGCGCCGCGCTCACGCCGCGCGCGGCAGCGCCAGCGGCTCGAGCGGAGGCAGTCCGATCGTCGCGCGCAGCTCGTCGCACTTCGGGTTGGGGCCGCCGTCCTCGAAGTACACCGGAAACTCGCGGCACGGCGTCGGCCGGGTCGCATAAATCGTGCAGAACACCTCGCGCCCGGGCTCGCCGGCGAGCGCCGCGCAGCGACGCGGCACGTCGTTGCTGCCCTTCATGCAGCGCATATGGTGGTTGAGCTTCTCGGTCATGGCGGCCGGCACGAAACCGCCCGGCGCGTCGTCGGCCTCGGCCCAGTAGAAGGAGATGCGGAAATGCGTGCAGCAGATGCCGCAATCGAGGCAGGGGTTCGGTTCGCTCATGTCCAACACACGCACAAAGTCGTTGCACTGGCCCCGCCGCAAAACCAACGGAACCACCGTATCGACAGTGCTGCGCGCCTGCTGGACGCGACACCCGCATCGGGTATCGAAACAAATTTTTCGTGCGGCCGATCGATCGCGGCGCGCGGATTCTAGCGAATCCGCAAAGCGGCGCAAGAGAAAATTTTAGCCGTTTTCAATCAATATCTTGCAGCCACCACGGCGCAAGCCCGGCGCCACGCTCGGCGGGGCGGCCCGGTAGCCGGCTCGGCGTGCACCGCGACCCGCTCCTGCCCGCTTCAAAGAGGCAGCAGGCCGTGGCGGCGCCGCGCACGTGCGCACGCGTCGTCACCGATGCCGAGCGGCGCATAGGGCGCGAAGTCGCGGCACGGCGATGGCCTCGCGGCGTAGATGGCACAGCGCACCGCGACACCGATCTCGCCGTCGAGCGCGCGACAGCGCGGCGGCCCCTCGTCGGTGCCGCGCATGCGCACGGTGGCCCCGGTTACCGGCACCACCAGCGCGTCGGGCACGCCGCCGGCGCACGCGCTGGCGAGCTCGGATGCATGAAAATCGACACGAAACGCCGCACAGCATGCGCCGCAGCTGCTGCAGTTCTCGCCGGACATCGCGCTACGCCGCGCCGCAGCATTTCTTGTATTTCTTGCCGCTGCCGCACGGGCACGGGTCGTTGCGCCCCGGGCCTGCCGCAGCCGGCGACGGCGGCGGGTCGACCGCTAGCGGCTCGGGCCCCGGCAGGCCCAGTGCGCGCCAGCGCGCCGTGATCGCACCGAGCGCATCGCGGGCCGCCTCGAGCCACTGCAGGCGCGTCTCTTCGTCGACGTCCTGACCACCGGCATCGTCCCACGGCGCCAGCAGATCGTCGAGCAGCTCACGAACGGCCCGCGCATCGGCCTCGGGCACGCCGGCCTCCCAGTCCTCCGGCCACAGCTCGAGGCCTTGCTCGAAGCCCTCGATCCACTCTTCGCCGACCTCCAGCGGTTCGCCGTCCGAGCCCGCATAGCAGAACGGCTCCCACCCGTCGGGCTGGCCGATCGTCGTGGCGAGCTCGTTGTAGTAGCGCAGCACCAGCCCGATGACCCGCTGCATGCGGCTGCCCGATGCGAGCGGGGCCTCGTCGCCATGCGCGCTCCACACCCCCGGCAGCCACTGGCCCGGCGTGACCGCGACCGGTGAGGCGATCACCGCGGCGAGGTAGCCGTCGAGCATCTCGAGGTTCATGCAGTCCTCCGGCACGACATCGGACGTGAGCAGTTCCTCGAGCGCATCGAATTCGTCGTCGTCGAGCTCGTACCGCCTGGTGTCGTCCGGGTTCATCCTGATCTCCTTCAATACGTCGGGCCCGCGGCGGCGGCCTCGCGCGTGCAGGCGTCGTTTGCGCCTACCCCGCAATCATGGACGATACGATACAGCGTCTGCCCGGAATCCCGGTACTTTCTTTCGAACGGGGTGAGCGGGGCCGGCGCCTCGAAGCGCTCCCAGGCGACCTCGGCGCCGGTCGCGAGCCCCAGCGCGCAGGCGAACTCCTCGATATAGACCTGCCAGTTGCTGCGGCACTCGAGCACACCGCCCAGCCTCGGGATGAACGGAAAGACGGGGTGTGCATGCCAGCGGCGTGCCAGATGCCCGATCTTGGGCCACGGATTCGGATACAGGATGTAGTGACGTGCGAGCCGCACGCCCGCTTCGTCGAGCAGCCGCCAGAAATCGACCAGGTCGGCGCGCACGAAGACCATGTTCCGCGGCAACAGCGCCTGCGGGTACGGTTTGCGCCGCGCCAGGCGGTCTTCGGACTGATCCACGCCGATCACCCAATGGTCGGGAAAACTGCGCGCGAGCTGTATCGTGCTGTGCCCGACCCCGCAACCCGCGTCCAGAATGACGGGCGCACGGCCATCCCAGCCGGCAAGACTGGCTTCGAGCGCGCTGCGGCTGTACGGAGCGAACGGTTTGCGGAACGGTTCGACCAGATGGCGCGCGACACGGCGCGCCAGCTGCTCGTGAATGCCCTGCTGGGCGCTGACCGGGATGCGGGAGTTGGCGTAGCTCATGGGGCGAGAGATTCGTTCGTGCCTGGGATGCCTTGCGTTCGCGGCGCGGGTCACCGATAATACCGCGTTTTCCATAGCACGCCGGGCGGCCACATTCGCCCCCCGCACAAACCCAAGGATTCACGATGAAAGCGGACATCCACCCGAAATATGCCGACGTGCAGGTGACCTGCTCCTGCGGCAACACTTTCACCACGCGTTCGACGAGCAGCAAATCCGCGATTCACGTCGAAGTCTGCTCCGCGTGCCACCCGTTCTACACCGGCAAGCAGAAGATCGTCGATACGGCCGGCCGCGTCGAGCGCTTCCGCCAGAAATACGGCAACGTGCAGCGCGCAAGCTGACACGCAGCCCAACAGTGGTTCGAAAAGGCAGCCTCGGCTGCCTTTTTTGTTGGCCCGGCCGGCCGCTTGCCACCGCACGGCCGGCGGCGAGCGAATCATCGGCCGGCATTGCCGGCTAGAATTCACCTTTTATTCATGCGCGACGCTCGCCGCGCGCCCTCGGCCACGACACCGGATGCACGACCAGCCGCCCTCCCCCTCATCGATCAAGCGCCATCTCTACGGCGCGGCCGGGCTGACGCTGCTGATCGCCCTGTATCTGCTGCCCGGAGCGATCGGGCACGACCCGTGGCGCGGCGACGACGTACGCCACTTCAGCGGCGTGCTCGGCATGCTGCGCGGCGAGGGCCTGCTGATGCCGACGCTCGCCGGAGAACCGGCGACGACTTTTCCGCCCCTCTACTACTGGGCGAGCGCGCTGCTGAGCCTGGCGCTGGGGTGGCTGCTGCCGCTGCACGACGCGGCGCGGCTGGCGACGCCGATGTTCGCGGGGCTGGCGATCTTCTGGATCGCGCGTGCCGCCTCGCGCTTGTACGGCAAGCACACGCGCACCGCCGCCGCACTGCTCACGCTCGGCACCCTGGGGCTGGTCGTTCACGCACACGAGAATCAGCCGATGGTCGCGCTGATGACGATGCAGGCACTGACGCTGGCCGGTCTGTCGCTCGTGCCGACCCAGCCGGTCAAGGGCAGTCTCCAGGCTGCCGCCGGCGTCGCGCTGGCCTTTCTGAGCGCAGGGCTGGCGGGGCTGCTGATCACGCTGCCGCTGTTCCTGGTCGTTGCCATCGCCTGCCCGGAGTGCCGCAATCCGCGCGCGAGCGGAGCGCTCATCCTGGGGCTGAGCGCGGCACTCACCGCGAGCGCACTGTGGCCGATCGCGCTGAGCTATCAGGCACCGGATCTGCTCGAGCTGTGGTGGCGAAACGCGCTCTCCGATCTTCTCGACGAACCGGTCGAATGGTCACAGTTGCCGCGCCTGCTGGAGCTCGTGGGCTGGTCCGTGTGGCCGCTGTGGCCGATCGCGGCGTGGGCCCTGTGGCGCGCACGACGCCAGCCTCTGCGGCTGCCGTGGCTCCTGCCGCTCGCGGGCATCGTGCTGGCACTCGCCTGGATCGTCGCCAACGGCAGCTTTTCGGCCGAGGTGATGCTGCCACTGATTCCGCCGTTCGCGCTGCTTGCCGCGGCCGGCGTCACGACGCTGCGGCGCGGCGCCGCGAATGCGTTCGACTGGTTCGCGATCATGACTTTCGCGGTGTTCGGCGTGCTCGCCTGGCTCGCGTGGAGCGCCCAGGTGTACGCCTGGCCGCCCGGTCTCGCACGCAGTATCGCGCGCCTGACCCCGGATTTCGTGCTGGAAGGCACGCTGATCCAGGCCACGCTGGGCATCGCGATCGTCGCGATCTGGCTGGTGCTGATCTGGAATCTGCCACGCTCGCCCAACCGCGGCCCGGCCAACTGGGCGATGGGCATGACCATGCTGTGGTGCCTGGTCGTCACGCTGTTGCTGCCGTGGTTCGACCACGACCGCAGCTACCGGCCGATGTCCGAGTCCGTCGCGATCGCGCTGGCCGGCGAGCGCAGCGGCTGCGTGGCGGCGCTGGGGCTCAACACGAGCCACCGCGCTTCGCTCGACTACTTCGCGAACCTGCGCACGGAGAAGGTCGAGGACAACGAAACCGCATGCCCCTTCCTGCTCGCCCACGACGACGACCTGCCGCTGACGATGGAGCCGGCACGGCAATGGCAGCAGATCTGGGAGTTCACGCAAGGCGGCGGACGCCGCCTCGAGGTGTTCCGGCTGTATCGGCGCGACTGACGGCGGGGCGCGCGCGGTATCGAGGCGCGACGCCGGGACAGGCCGCCGCAGCCCCCGGAGGACGAACGGCGCGCCATGCGCGCCTGCGCTGCAGGCCCGGCGCGCCGGTACGGCTACTCAGCCATGCAGGCGCAGGAAGGTGTCGCGGTAGTGGCGCAGCTCGCCGATCGACTCGTAGATGTCGGCGAGCGCCTCGTGCCTGCCGTTCTTCTTGACCGCCTCGTAGATCTCCGGGCGCCAGCGCCGCGCGAGCTCCTTCAGCGTCGACACGTCGAGGTTGCGGTAGTGGAACCACGCTTCGAGCGTCGGCATCCAGCGCGCCATGAAGCGCCGATCCTGGCACACCGAGTTGCCGCACATCGGCGAGGTCCGCGCCGGGACGTATTGCTGCACGAAGGCGAGCATCTGCGCCGCGGCGTCGGCCTCCGACAGTGTCGAGGCGCGCACGCGCGCGATCAGCCCCGACTTGCCGTGGGTATTGCGGTTCCACTCGTCCATCGCGTCGAGCACCGCATCGGGCTGATGCACGGCCAGCACGGGGCCCTCGGCGACCGTTTCGAGCTGCGCGTCGGTGATGACGACCGCAAGCTCGAGAATGCGATCCGAGTCGGGTTCGAGGCCGGTCATCTCCATGTCCAGCCAGATGAGGTGATTCTGATCCTGTGCCATAATCCGCGGGCTTTGCCGAAACAAACAAGGCGCAGATTGTGTCACAGTTTGCACCTTCCCGAGCCTGGATAGCCGATGAGTCCCGAAGCCTTCGCGACGCTGTTCGTCGTGGCGCTGTGCCTGATGCTGCTGGTCAAGACGACGCTGATGCTGCGTCAGCTTCGCCACGTGCAGGCGCACCGCGATCGCGTACCGGCACCGTTCGCCGACGCGATCAGCCTCGACGCCCATCGCAAGGCGGCCGACTACACGCGTGCGCGCATGCGCCTCGCACTCGCCGACGTGAGCGTGGGCGTGCTGTTCGTGCTGGCAATGACGCTGGGCGGCGGCCTGCAGCTGCTGTACGACGGACTTGCCGCCGTGCTCGCGCCCGGCAGCCTCGCGCACGGCGTCGCACTGCTCGCGGCGCTGAGCGTGCTGAGCGGGCTGGTCGGGCTGCCGTTCGCGATCTGGCGCACCTTCGTCACCGAGAAGCGGTTCGGCTTCAACCGCATGACCCCGGCGCTGTTCATGGCCGATCTCGCGCGCAGCGCCGTGCTTTCGGCCGTGATCGGCCTGCCGGTGCTGTTCGCGGTGCTGTGGCTGATGGGGGCGATGGGCGGGCTGTGGTGGCTTTACGTGTGGCTGTTCTGGCTCGCCTTCAACCTGGTCGCGCAGTTCGTCTGGCCGACCTTCATCGCGCCGATGTTCAACAAGTTCACGCCGCTCGCCGACGAAGCGCTCAAGGCGCGCGTCGAAGCGCTGTTGCAGCGCTGCGGCTTTCGCTCCAAAGGCCTGTTCGTGATGGACGGCTCGCGCCGCTCGGCCCACGGCAATGCCTACTTCACCGGCTTCGGCGCCGCCAAGCGCATCGTGTTCTTCGACACCCTGCTCGACAAGCTCGAACCGGCGGAAGTCGAGGCGGTGCTCGCACACGAGCTCGGCCACTTCCACCATCGCCACGTATGGAAACGCCTCGTCGCCATGGCCGCGCTCGGTCTGGCGCTGCTGTGGCTGCTCGCGTGGCTGATGACGCAGCCGTGGTTCTTCGCGGGGCTGGGCATGCACAGCCAGGGCACCGCGGTCGCGCTCGCGCTGTTCTCGCTCGCGCTGCCGGCCTTCGCCTTCCCGCTCGGGCCGTTGATGAGCCACTGGTCGCGCGCGCACGAGTTCGAGGCCGACACCTATGCGGCGCGCCAGGCACGCCCCGAAGATCTCGTCAGCGCTCTGGTCAAGCTGTATCGCGACAATGCCTCGACGCTGACGCCCGACCCGCTGTATTCGCGCTTCTTCGATTCGCACCCGCCGGCGGTCGTGCGCGTCACCCGCTTGCGCGCGCAGTCGTGAAGGGCGGATCCGGCTCGAAGCGCTCGCATGCCTTGCCGAGCGACGCCACACTGCACGGCCTCGTCACCGCCGCCTTCGGGCGCCACTACGAGGTCAGCCTCGACGGCGAGCGCGCACCGGGCGCGGCCACCCTGCAATGCGATCCGCGCGGCAAAAAGAGCGTCTATGCCTGCGGCGACCACGTGCGGGTTGCCCGCAGCAGCGCCGACCAGGGCGTCATCGTCGGCCTCGAGCCGCGACGCAACCTGCTGTGGCGCTCGGACGCGTTCCGCGAGAAGCTGATCGCATCCAACCTCACCCAGGTCGTCGTCGTCGTCGCCACCGAGCCGAGCTTCTCCGACCTGCTCGTCTCACGCTGCATCACTGCCGCCGAGAGCGAGCGCCTGAAGACGCTGATCGTGCTCAACAAGGCCGATCTCGAGGAGCGCCTGACCGTCGCGCGCGAGCAGCTGGCGCCATTCGCACGCCTCGGCTACCACGTCGTCGAGCTCAGCGCCCTGCACGGCGCGGCCGAACTGCGCCGCCACCTCGAAGGCGAGCGCAGCATCTTCGTCGGGCAGTCGGGCATGGGCAAGTCCACCCTCACCAATGCGCTGATCCCCGAGGCGCAGGCCGCCACGCGCGAGATCTCCGAGGCGCTCGATTCCGGCAAGCACACCACCACCTTTGCGCGCCTCTACCGCATCGACGGCGGCTGGCTGGTCGACAGCCCGGGCATGCAGGCCTTCGGCCTCGCCCATCTGGACCCCGGCGAGCTCGCCCACCACTTCATCGAGTTTCGCGCGCATCTCGGCCACTGCCGCTTTCGCGACTGCCGTCACGACAACGAGCCTGGCTGCGCGTTGCGCACCGCGCTCGAGAGCGGCGCGATCGACGCGCGCCGCTTCGAGCACTACCACCTCATCCGCGACGAGATCGAGCAGGCCAAGCGCCAGTCGCGCGGTTGGTGAGCCCTGCAGCCGGCGCCGCCTGCCCGTCGGCCGAGCGTCAAGCCCGTGCCTGCGTGTCGGCACCTCCCTGCGGGCCGATCGGCAGCAGGAAGTCGTTGGCGATGCGGTTGCCCAGATCCTGAATCGAGGCCAGCGCGCGCACGACGTAGTTGTGCATGCCTTCGCGCACGATGTCGTCGATGCGACCGAAGCGCGTCGTCGCTTCGAGCAGCCCGGCGCGCCGCTCGGTTTCGGCCGAACGGTCGTTGGAGACGGCGCGCAGGTTCGCATACACCTCCTTCATGCAGCGCGCCAGCGAACGCGGCATGTCCACACGCAGCAGCATCAGCTCGGCCACGCGCGCGGGCGTGATCATGTCGCGATACACCTTGCGGTACACCTCGAACGCCGAGACCGATCGCAGCAAGGCGCTCCACTGGTAGAAATCCGCCGCCCCGCCTTCGACCTCGCCGGCCGGCAGCAGCGGCTGGTACTTGACGTCGAGGATGCGCAGCGTGTTGTCGGCGCGCTCGAGAAAGGTGCCGATGCGGATGAAACGCAGCGCCTCGTCCTGCAGCATCGTCCCGAGCGTGACGCCGCGCGACAGGTGCGAGCGGAACTTGACCCAGTCGAAGAACTCGCTCATGCCCTCGTCGTGATCGAGGCGCTCGGCCGTGAAGCGGCCCATCTTCAGCCACGTGCTGTTGGTGGTTTCCCACAGCTCCGAGGTCAGCGTGCCGCGCACGGCATGCGCGTTCTGGCGGGTCGCGCGCAGGCAGCTGCGGATGCTGGTCGGGTTGTCCGCATCGAAGATCATGAAGTCGAGCACGGCGTCGGGGCTGAGCGCATCGTGACGCTGCCGAAATGCCTCTTCGAGCCCCATGATGCGCAGCGTCGCCGCCCAGGTCTGCTCGGCCTGCGCCTGCGACTGCGGCATCAGCGACATGCGGTGATTGACGTCGAGGATGCGGGCGATGTTCTCGGCCCGCTCCATGTAGCGGGCCATCCAGTACAGGTGATCGGCTGTCCGGCTCAGCATGCTGTCCCCCGATTCACGATTCGAGCACCCACGTATCCTTGGTGCCGCCGCCCTGCGACGAGTTGACCACCAGCGAACCCTCGCGCAGCGCGACCCGCGTGAGCCCGCCGGCGACGAACCGGATCTCGCCGCCGGACAGCACAAACGGACGCAGGTCGATGTGGCGCGGCGCGATGCCGGCATCGACGAAGGTCGGACAGGCCGACAGCGCGAGCGTCGGCTGCGCGATGTAGCGCTCCGGATGCGCCTCGAGGCGCTTGCGAAACGCGGCGATCTCGTCCTTCGCCGCGGCCGGCCCGACCAGCATGCCGTAGCCGCCGGCGCCATGGACCTCCTTGACCACCAGCTCGTGCAGGTGGGCGAGCACGTAGGCGAGATCCTCCTTGTCCCGGCAGTTACGGGTCGGCACGTTGTGCAGGATCGGTGCCTCGTCGAGGTAGTAGCGGATCATCTGCGGCACGTAGGGATAGATCGACTTGTCGTCCGCGACGCCGCTGCCGACCGCGTTGGCGAGCGTGACGTGCCCGTGCCGATAGGCATCGAGCAGACCGCGCACGCCCAGCACCGAGTCGGCACGAAACACCTGCGGATCGAGAAAATCGTCGTCCACGCGGCGGTAGATCACATCCACGCGCTGCGGGCCGCGCGTCGTGCGCATGTACACGTGCCCGTCGTCGACGAACATGTCCTGCCCTTCGACCAGCTCGACGCCCATCTGCTGGGCCAGGAAGGCGTGCTCGAAGTATGCGCTGTTGTACGCGCCCGGCGTCAGCACCACCACCGTCGGGTCGGTCACGCCGAGCGGAGCGACGCTGCGCAGCATGTTCAGCAGCAGGTCGGGGTAGCGGTCGACCGGCGCGACGCGATAGCGCGAGAACAGACGCGGAAAGAGCCGCATCATCATCTTGCGGTTCTCGAGCATGTACGACACGCCCGACGGCACGCGCAGGTTGTCCTCGAGCACATAGTACTCGCCCGCCCCGGTACGCACGATGTCGACCCCGGCGATGTGCGCATACACGTCACCGACCACATCGACACCCTGCATGACGGGGCGATACTGTGCGTTGTTCAGCACCTGCTCGGCCGGGACGTGGCCGGCCGCGAGGATGCGCTGCTCGTGATAGATGTCATGCAGAAACGCATTGAGCGCCCTGACGCGCTGCCGCAGCCCGTCGGCGAGCGTGCGCCATTCGTCGGCCGGAATGATGCGCGGGATGATGTCGAACGGAATCAGCCGCTCGGTGCCGGCATCCTCGCCATACACCGCAAACGTGATGCCGTAGCGATGAAACAGCGCGTCGGCTTCGGCGCGCTTCTGGGCGATGCGCTCGGCCGGCATCTCGGCCAGCCAGGCCGCATAGGCCGCGTAATGGGGCCGCACGGCGCCACGCTCGTCGGTCATCTCGTCGTAGAAGTTCTTCACCGCCATGATGCTCGACCGCCTCCCATCGCGTCTGCACGACGAAAATGTGACAGCGAGAAACATGCCAGGGTTCGGGCGACGCGGGAGCGCGGGAATCCGGATCGGATTGGGTGGCGCTGCCCGCAGATGGTGCGCCGCGTGCACGATGCGCCCAAGACGTGGTGCATGCGACATGCGATCACGAGCATGCACGGGCACGCATGCTCGCCCCGAGCCCTGTCGGACAGGCCGGCTCGGACCGAATCAGCATCCAAAAAAGACGACCCCCGCTCGGCACAAACGCCTTGCGGGAGTCTGACGATTACCGCATCACGCCCCGTGTTGCACGGGTCGGCTGCGGGTCGAAAGGCGCGATCAGACGCGCTCGAACACCGCAGCGATGCCCT
>DAOMOP010000064.1:17975-18339 GCA_035444405.1 Rhodocyclaceae bacterium | reverse complement strand
TCCAGGTCGCCGACTACGGGCTGGTCGCCGATCTGTTCGAGGCCATTCCGGAGCTGACTGCGGCGCTCGACTGAGCGCGCGCAGCGAGGCTCGCCGCGGCGAGCCTGCGGGCGACGACGAACGGGCGGCCCGCGACGAAGGGCCGCCTACTGTGATCCGCCCGCTGCGGCGCCACCCCCACCGCCCGAGTTCCCACCGCCCGAGTTGCCGCCGCCGGCATTGCCGCCACCGCGCCCGCCGCCTCTTGGCGCTTTCTTGGCGGGCTTGCGCACCGGCGCCTTGCGGGCTTGCGCCCCCGGCCCCCGGGCGGCGCGTTTGCGCGCGGCCGCCGGCGCGCTCGCCAGTGTGACCCGCCGGCCCGGTT
>DAOMOP010000064.1:0-17965 GCA_035444405.1 Rhodocyclaceae bacterium | reverse complement strand
ATGGCAGCATCGGCTGGGTGCGGTCGCGGGCCGTCCCGATGCTGGGCGAGGATGGCGTGATCGTCGAATGGTTCGCCGCCGGCACCGACACGGTTGCCGGGCGCGAACATGATCTCGAGCTCGTTGAGCTCGTCCCATTCCTCGTCGGTACGCTCGCTGTCCGGAATCGCCTGCAGAATCTGCATGCGCCGGCGTGGAGAAATCGGCTGTTGTTCGTCCATGCGCGCATTATCCCACTTAACCGCGCATTCGCCGATATGCGCCCTGCGCTCGAAGGCGCTTCAATCGCTTTCGGCGGCCACGATCTCGGCGCGACCGGAGCCGCCGTCGCCACCGGCGTACTCGCCGCTGTCGCGCAGCCGCGCCAGCGCGGTCCGTCCCTTGCCGGTCAGAAAAGGCTCGACGAGCAGGCGCACGCCTTCGTCGAAGTATTCGGTCAGCGTGTAGCGGTCGCGGAAGGTCCAGTACTTGAGCGCCCAGGCATGGGCGAACATCACGTACTGATAGGAGAGCAGATGCTCGTTGACCGGGCGCATGAAGCCGCCGGTGGTGCAGGCGCGCACGGTCTTCTCGATCATGCGGTTGGTGCGGGTCTCGCCGTCCTTGACCAGCACGCGGCGGTCCGCGCGCAGCGACTTGGTCGAGCGGTAGGCGAGCACCGTCGCGTCGCGCTGCACATCGACGATCGAACAATACGCCCACATCGCGCGGCACAGGCGGTCCACCGGATGCGTGACGCCTTCGAGCTGGCGCGGGATCTCGTTCTCGTAGCTGTCGAGCACCTGCTTCAGCGTCAGGAACAGGATGTCGTCCTTGTCGCCGAAGTACTGGTAGATCAGCCCGGTGCTGACCTTGGCCTCGCGCGCGATCTGCAGAATCGTCGTGGTGTAGAAACCCTGCTCGGAAAACAGCTTGGTCGCCGCGCGGATGATCTGGTGACGGCGCTCCTCGACCAGTTTCGGGTCGGAAACAACGCTTTTGACGCTTTCCGCTGATGTCATGATCGTTTCCTCGGGAATCAGGTGCCGCGGCCGCGCAGCGGCACCGCCGGCACGCCGGTGACCGTATTGTGCCATCTCTGCGCGCCGCTTTCCCGGTTCGGCGCGACGCGGCACGACGCCAACGCTGCGCCGACGTACGCGAACCACGGCTGGCCGGCGCTGCACGGCACCGCCGCGCAGCGCCGTCAGGCGACCGCCACTTCGCGCTGCTGGCGATCGAGGAAACGGCGCACGCGCCGCTGCGTCTCGGCCTCCGCGAGCAATGCCGCGCTGCCGGCCAGCTCGACGGCATAGCCGTCCACGTCGGCATCGCCGGTCACCGCGATGCAGCGCTTGCATTGTGCCAGTGCCGCACGCGGCAATGCCGCCAGACGCTCGACCAGCGCGCGCGCGCGCGCCGCCAGCTCGGCGGCCGGCGCGACCCAGTGCGCGCAGCCGAGCGCGACCGCCTCGCGGCCGTCGATCACTTCGGCGCCGAGGATCAACCGTCGCGCGACCGCCTCGCCGCAGATGCGCGTCATGCGCTGCGTGCCGCCGGCCGCCGGCAGCAGCCCGAGGCGCGCCTCGGGCAGGCCGACCGTCGCGGCGTCGGCGACGATGCGCAGATCGCAGGCGAGCGCGAGCTCGAAGCCGCCGCCCAGCGCCGCGCCGCCGATCTCGGCCACCGTCACCTGCGGCAGACCCTCGAGCCGTGCATAGACTTGCTGCATGCGTCGCGTCATCGCGATCATCTCGGCGCGGCCGACCTCGCTGTCGAACAGCGAGCGGATCAGCGCGAGATCGGCGCCGGCGCAGAACACGCGCTCGCCGCTGCGCAGCCACACCACATTGACCTGCGGCGCGGCCTCGATCTCGATCAGCAGGCGGTCGAACCGTTCGATCCACTCGGCGTTGATCGCATTGACCGGCGAGCGGCACAGCGTCACGCTCGCCACCGACCCTTCGATCGTCATTGAAATCATGCGTCCTCCCAGTGCGGCCGGCGCCGCGTGCGGATGGCCGTCACGCCGCCGCGGCGCGACCACGCCCGCCCGAGGTCCCGGCCATCGATGCCGGCTGCGGCGCCTCCGCACCGCCGTGGCAACGCGGAGGCGGCGCGGCAGCCGATGCTCAGTTGCCCTCGAACTGCGGCACCTGCTTGTTCACGAACGCGTTGTAGGCGCGCTCGAAGTCCTTGGTCTGCATGCAGATCGCCTGGGCCTCGGCCTCGGTCTCGAGCGCCTGCTCGATGGTCTGGTTCCACTCCTGGTGCAGGCACTTCTTCGTCATCGCATGCGCGAACGCCGGCCCGTTGGCGAGCGACAAGGCCATCTCCTGCGCGCGGGCGAGCAGCTTCTCGGCCGCCACGAGGTCGTTGAAGTAGCCCCATGCGCGCCCTTCCTCGGCACTCATCGAGCGGCCGGTGTACAACAGCTCGGAGGCACGGCCGTGGCCGATGATGCGCGGCAGGATCGCGCACGCGCCCATGTCGCAGCCGGCGAGTCCGACGCGCACGAACAGGAAGGCGGTCTTCGCCTCCGGCGTCGCGTAGCGCATGTCGGACGCCATCGAGACGATCGCGCCGGCACCGGCGCACACGCCGTCGACCGCGGCGATGATCGGCTGCGGGCAGGTGCGCATCTCCTTGACGAGGTTGCCGGTCATGCGCGTGAAGGCAAGCAGGCCGTCCATGTCCATGCGCGTGAGCGGGCCGATGATCTCGTGCACGTCGCCCCCCGAGCAGAAGTTGCCGCCAGCGCCGGTGATCACGACCACGCGCACGTCGTCGGCGTACTGCAGCCGGTGGAAGGTGTCGCGCAGCTCGGCATAGCTGTCGAAGGTGAGCGGGTTCTTGCGCTCGGGACGGTTGAGCGTGATCGTCGCGACACGGTCGGCGACCTCGAACTTGAAGTGCTCCGGGCGCCAGTCGGCGGCTTTCAGCTTGTACATGCGTTTCTCCTGATGATCGACTGCAGAGTCGGGAAGGGATGGGGGGGGGAAGTGCCGCAGCCGCTCAGCCGGCGAGCGTGAGCCCGCCGCTGACGCTGACGACCTGCCCGGTGATGAAGCTCGCGCGCTCGCTGGCGAAGAACAGCACCGCGTCGGCGATCTCGGACGGCTTGGCGAGGCGGCGCATCGGCGTCGCCTTGACGAAGGCCTCCTGGTGCTTCTCGGGCACCGCGCGCAAGAGCGGCGTGTCGGTCGGCCCCGGGCAGACGCAATTGACGTTGATGTTGTGGCGCGCCATTTCGCGCGCGAGCGACTTCGTGAATGCGATCGCGCCGCCCTTGGCGCCCGAATACACGGTCTCGCCGAGGCTGCCGACACGGCCCGCATCGCTCGCGACGGTGACGATCTTGCCGCTGCCGCGATCGATCATCGGCTGCAGGAAGGCGTGCGACACGGCGATCGGCCCGAGCAGGTTCAGGTCGATCACGCGCCGCCAGAAGTCGGGCTTGTTCTGCATGAACGGCTCGATCCGGCCCCAGCCGGCGACGTTCGCGACGATGTCGACCTGCGACCGGCGCCGGCACGCCTCGTCCCTGAACGCAGCGATCGCATCGAGATCGGTGACGTCGAGGCGGATGAACTCCACGTCGAGGCGCTCCTCGCACAACAGGCCCGCCGCGGCGGCGCCCTTTTGCTCGTCGATGTCGCCGATCACCACGCTGGCACCGGCGCGCGCGAGCGTCTCCGCCGTCGCCAGTCCGATCCCCGATGCGCCGCCCGTCACCACTGCCGTCTTTCCGTCTAGCCGCATTTTCTTCGAGCCTCCTGATTCACATGGTCGCGTCTCGTCACGCGCCGACAGCCAGCTGCGAGCCGTCGCACCGATTCCGGCACACTCCGCACTCGACGGCGCCAGCGCTTGAATGAATGATTGTTCAGTCAGTCTGACAAGTCAAGTGTTTTGTCACGGCGGCCACGTCAGCCGCCTCCGATTGCCTCGACAGGCGCTCCTCCGGCCGCTCGCCGGAGCCTCGCCAACAGCGCCCATTGCCGGCGCATCCAGTTCCACTGGCGGCCTGCGCAATTGCATCGCGATGCCCTCGCAATGCGCGGCCGAGCTGCCGGCAGGCGGGGCACGGACACCTTTCGGCAATCGCCCCGACATCGATTACACTTGCAGGACATGAACGATCGCTCAGTCACCATCATGGAGACAAGGGGAGCACGATGCAGAAAACCTCGTGGGCGGCGGTCGCCCTCGTGATCGGCACCGGCATGGTCGCCGCGACGGCGATCGGCAAGGTACCGCCCGCCCTGCCGGCGCTGCGCGAGCAGCTCGACCTGTCGATGGTCGAGGCCGGCTGGGTGATGGCGACCTTCGCGACGCTGGGCAGCTGCTGCGCGCTGTTCTTCGGCGGCCTCAGCGCCCGCGTCGGGCAGCTGCGGCTGGCACTGATCGGGCTCGCGACGATGGTCGCCGGCGCCGGCCTCGGCGCGCTCGCTGACGGCTATCCGCTGCTGCTCGCCTCGCGCGTGCTGGAGGGCAGCGGCTTCATCGCCGTCGTCGTGACGCTGCCCTCGCTGATCGCGCACAGCACGGCGCCGCGCGACCAGCGCCTCGCGCTCGGCCTGTGGAGCATCTACCTGCCCTTCGGCAGCAGCGTGGTGATGCTCACCGCGCCGCTGGTGCTCGACACCGTCGACTGGCGCGGGCTGTGGCTCGTGCTCGCCGCTGCGGCGCTCGCCTGCGCGCTGTTGCTGTACCGCATGCGCGCACGCCTCGTACCCGTAGCAAGCCCGCCGGCAGCGGCACCCGGTGCCGGTGTCCTCGTCGACACACTGCGCCAGCCCGGCGCGTGGTGTCTCGCCATCGCGTTCTTCACCTACACGCTGCAGTGGTTCACGCTGATGGTGTGGTTGCCGAGCTTTCTGGTTGACGAGCGCGGCCTGTCCGTTTCGCTCGCCGGCGCACTGACTGCCGCGGTGGTCGCCGCGAACGTGCCCGGCAACGTGCTCGGCGGCTGGCTCGTGCATCGCCACATCGGGCGCGGCACGCTGGTCGCCGCAGCGTCGCTGTTCATGCTGGCCTGCGCCTTCGGCATCTTCGACGAGCGCCTGCCCGACGCGCTGCGCTACGGCCTGTGCCTGCTGTTCACGTCGGTCGGCGGCGTGCTGCCGGCCGCCGCGTTCTCGGGCCTGACCACCCATGCGCCGTCACCACGCCACGTCGGCGCCGTCAACGGCCTGCTGGTGCAGGGCTCGAACCTCGGCCAGTTCGTCGGACCGCCGGCGGTCGCGGCGGTCGTCACCGCGAGCGGCGCGTGGCAGGCGGCGACCGGCATCATGGAGGCGGCGGCACTGATCGGTGTCGCGAGCGGGCTGGCGTTGGTGCGAATCGAGGGGACGCGAGCGGTGCTTCGGACGGCGGCCGAAGCACCGTCGGCCGCGCGTGAAGGACGCTCGCGCTGATCACGAAAACTTCCATGACGTCCAATGCAACAAAGGTATGCCGCGCCATCCTTTTTGCCGCTCGGGTTTGACGCCACCCGCACTCGTGGGGTGGAGATCGGTCATCCACGGCCCGTTGGCCAGGCAGGCGTGCCGAGACACGGTTTGACAGCCGGGCCGATTCTTGCAAGACTAGTTACCTGACTAGTTACATTGGAGTGACCATGCATACATGGCCTGTACAAGATGCGAAAGCACGGTTTAGCGAGCTCTTGGATGCATGCCTGTCCGAGGGGCCACAGATGGTGACCAGACGGGGCGCCGAGACGGCTGTTCTGGTGCCGGTGCATGAGTGGCGGCGCTTGCAGTCGGCGGCACGGCCTTCGCTCAAGCAGTTGCTGCTGTCTGAACAAGCACGCGCCGAAGTGCTTGCACCGCCTCGCGGACGAGCCCGGCGCCGCAAAGTCGAGTCCTTTCGGTAATGAGCATGTATCTGCTAGACACCAATGTCGTTTCCGAATTGCGCAAGCCCAAGCCTCACGGCGCCGTAGTGGCGTGGTTACAGGCGGTGGATGACGCCGATCTGTTTCTGTCGGCGGTCACGCTCGGAGAGATCCAGGCCGGGATCGAACTTGCCCGCGAACAAGACCCGGCCAAGGCTGCCGAAATCGAAGCCTGGCTTGAACTCGTCGCCGGCGCTTACAACATCCTGCCGATGGATGCGGTGGCTTTCCGGAATTGGGCAAAGCTCATGCATCGCAGGTCCGACACGCTCTATGAAGACGCCATGATTGCGGCGACGGCGATCACAAACGGCTTGACCGTCGTCACACGCAATATCGCTGACTTCAGGTCACTGGGCGTCGAGGTTTTCAATCCGTTTACGGCGGCCGTCGATCGCGGTGGCTGATATGCAGCCCCGACGTACGGGGCGCCTCCTGGCGCGGCAAGGTGGCTTCCAGTCGCAGCCCGGTTCCACCAGAAACCGGGACACGATCTCGCTGCGTTGCGATCGGCTCTAGCGAACGCCCCCGTCCTGCGCTGCCGACGCCGCCAGCATCTCGCGCAGCCGGTACTTCTGGATCTTGCCGGTCGCGGTGCGCGGCAGCTCGTCGACGAAGCGGATCGTGCGCGGGCACTTGTAGATCGACAGGTTCGCCTTCAGCGTGGCCTGCACGGCCTCGGCGAGCTGCGTGCGGTCGGCGTCCGCGTCGCGCGCGACGGCGATCAGCACCAGGCGGGTCAGGCCGTCGTCCTGCGCGATGCCGACCACCGCGGCCTCGGCGATGCCGTCGGTGCCCATCGCGCAGCTCTCGATCTCCGACGGGCTCACCCACTGGCCGGAGATCTTGAGCATGTCGTCGGCGCGGCCCTGGTGGTACCAGTAGCCGTCGCAGTCGAAGCTGAACATGTCTCCGGGGTAGTACCAACCATCGCGCAAGGCCTTCGCGCTGAGCTCGGGCTGCTTCCAGTAGCCGGCGAACTGCGCCTGCGTGCGGATCGCGATCTGCCCCGGCGTGTCGGGGGTGGTGATTTCTTCGCCGTCCTCGTCGACGAGGCGCACCTCGGCCCACGGCACGCGCTTGCCGCACGAGCCCGGCCGCTGCTCGCGGGCGCTGTTCACGAGGAACAGGAAGATCGTCTCGGACGCGCCGATGCCGTCGATGATCGGTTTGCCGCACACCTCGAGCCAGCGCGCGTAGAGCGACTCGGGCAGCTTCTCGCCGGCCGACAGGAAATGGCGGATGCCGCGCATCGCCGGCGTCGCGCTCGCGCCTTCGCGCAGCAGGTTGCGGTACATCACCGGCGTGCTGAACATCACGGTCGGGTGGTGGCGCTCGATGACCTCGAGGATGCGCGCCGGCTCGGGCCAGCCCGGCGCGACGATCACGGTCGCGCCGCTGCGCAAGCCCCCCATCATCGAATGGCCGAGCGCCCAGCCGAAGAACATCTTCGATGTCGTGAAGATGCGGTCCTCGGGTGTGACGCCGAAGTAGTCGCGCTCCATGTCGTCGGCGATCAGCACGCTGTCGTGGCGGTGCATGACCGCCTTGGGCCGCCCGGTGGTGCCGGACGAATAAAGCCAGTACGCGATGTCGCCGGGCGCGGTCGGCGCCGAGGCGAGCACGTCGGCGCAGCCGGCGACGAAGGCCTCGAGCGTGACGTCGGCGACGCTGCTCGCGCCGTCGTGGACCACCACCAGCGGCGGCTGCGTCAGCGTATCGGCGATCTCGGCGTAGATGCCGGCGAACTGGGCATCGACCAACAGCACGCGGCAGTCGCTGTCCTCGATGACAAAGCGCAGGTCGCGCGGCGCGAGCCGCACGTTGAGCGCGACGGCGACCGCGCCGATGCGCAGCGTGCCGAGATAGGCGGCGACCATCTCGGGCGAATCGTCCATCAGCAGCAGCACGCGCTCGCCGCGGCCGACCCCGTGGCGTGCGAGCGCGTTGCCGCTGCGGTTGACCATCGCGTCGAGCTCGCGATAGCTGACCGAGCGCTCGCCGCTGACGATCGCGGTGCGGCCGCCGAGGCCGAGCGCCAGCGGCCGGCCGATGATCTCGTCGGCCGCGTTCATCGCCGCAGCGACGGCCTGCTCCTGCGCGACACCGGCTGCCGACGCGGCGCCCGGCCGCCACGCCCCGGCGCCGCTCGCACTCGCGGCGACCCTCGCCGTGCCTGCGTCGGCATGCGGGTCGGGGCGTTCGCTCACTTCGAAGTCATAACTCATGTCTGCTCCAGGCGAAGATCGAAAAGCGGGTCCCCGGCTTTGCTGCCGGGGGCTCCAGGCGGCACCGCCCTCACTCGCCCAGCAAGGCCTGCACCTCGGCAAGCAGACGCTTGCCGTCGTGGCCCTTGGCGGTGACTTCGGCAACCCATTCGTCGGCGACCGAGGCGGAGGCCTGCTCCCAGCGGCGCACTTCCTCGGCCGGCACCATCAGGAAGGTGTTGTTGCGCTCGACGGCCGACTGCCGGCCGGTCAGCGTTGCCTCGTCCCAGATGCGCCCGGCCCACGCCGACGTCTCGGCGCCGCTGTTGGCGTCGATGACCTGCTGCAGATCGGCCGGCAGGCTCGCGTACTTGGCCGGGTTCATCGCGAACACGAACACCGACGTCGACAGCAGCGGCATCGACGGGTCGGTCTCGGTGTGGTACTTCGCCACTTCCTGGATCTTGATCGCCGGCACCACCTCCCACGGGATCAGCGCACCATCGATGACCCCTTTCGACAGGCTCTCGGTCACCAGCGGCACCGGCATCGGCACCGGCGTCGCGCCGAGCGCGCTGAGCATGCGCGTCGCCAGCCGCGTCGGCGCGCGCACCTTGAGCCCGCGCAAGTCCTCCAGCGTGCGCACCTCCTTCTTCGTGGTGTGCAGCGCCATGCCGGAGATCACGTGGAAGATCAGCGGCCGCACGCCGCGGAACTCTTCGCTGGCGTTCTTCTGCGCGTACTCCCACAGCGCACGGCTCGACTTCTCGGCCGAGACGCCCAGGAACGGCAGCTCGAACGCCTCGGTGACGAGAAAGCGCCCGGCCTGGTAGCCGGGCAGCGCCCACACGATGTCGGCAACGCCGTCCTTGGCCTGGTCGAAGAGCTGCGCCGGCGTGCCGCCCATCTGCATCGCCGGGTAGATCTGGCACTCGAGGCGCCCGGCCGATTCGGCACTGATCTTCTTGCACCAGGGCTCGATCAGCTTGACCTGGGCATTCGAGCCCGGCGGCAGGAAGTGATGCACGCGCAGGGTATGGACCTTGTCCGCCTGGGCCTGCGTGGCACCACAGGCGAGCAGCGCGGAAACGACGAACGTATTGAGCAGTTTGCGGGTTTTCATCGGTCTTCCTTTCAGCGGGTCGAACAACACGGTCCCGGCGGCTAGCCGCCGAGGATCCGTACGAGGTACAGCGAGATCACGGGGAAGAACATCAGCAGCACGATGCGCACGACGTCCGACGCGAGGAAGGGCAGCACGCCCTTGAAGGTGTCGCGGATCGGTACGTCCTTGGCGAGGCGGTTGATGATCTGGATGTTCATGCCGACCGGCGGCGTGACCAGACCGATCTCGACCACCATCAGCACCAGGATGCCGAACCAGATCGACTTCTCGGCCTGCCCCAGATCCCAGAACTCCAGCCCCATCACGACCGGATAGAAGATCGGGATGGTCAGCAGGATCATCGCCATCGCATCCATCACGCAGCCGAGCAGCACGTAGATCGTCAGGATCACCGCGAGCACCAGCAGCGGCGAGAAACCGCTGTCGCGTACCCAGGCGGCGAGCTCGGCCGGCATCTGCGTGAGCGCGAGGCCGCTGTTGAGGAGGTCGGCGCCGAGCACGACGAACAGGATCATCGCGGTGGTCTGCGCGGCACCGAGAATGCATTCCTTGACGCCATCCAGACGCATGCCGCCCGACACCACCGCGAGGATGCCGCAGGCGGCGGCACCGATCGACGCCGCCTCGGTCGGATTGGCCCAGCCACCGTAGATGCCGATGATGACGACCATGAACACCAGCACCACCGGGAACACATCGAGCACCGCGCGGACCTGCTCCGCAAACGTGGCGCGCGCGCCGGCCGGACCGGCATCGGGGCGGAAGGTCACGATGATGCGGATCACCAGCATGTAGCCGAGCATCGCGATCAGGCCCGGCAGCACGGCCGCCATGAACAGCTTGCCGATCGACTCCTGCGTGAGCACCGCATAGACGACCAGCGGCACCGACGGCGGAATCAGGATGCCGAGCGTGCCACCGGCCGCCAGCGCACCGGTCGCCAGCCCCCCCGAGTAGTTGTAGCGCCGCAGCTCGGGCAGCGCGACATGGCCCATCGTCGCCGCGGTCGCGAGCGAGGAGCCGCAGATCGCGCCGAAGCCCGCGCACGCACCGGTCGAGGCCATCACGACGCCACCGCGCCAGTGTCCGACGAGCGCGCCGACGCAGCGGAACAGCGCGCGCGACAGCCCGCCGTGCGTCGCGAACTGGCCCATCAGCAAGAACATCGGGATCACCGCGAGGTCGTAGTTCGACAGCCGCGCGTAGGTCACATTCTTGAGCAGGTTCAAGAGCGGGCCCCACTCGCCGCCCATCATCGTCACGAAGCCGGCCGCCCCGACCACGAACATCGCAATGCCGATATGCACGCGCAGCACCAGCAGCGCGAGCAGCACGCCGAACATCACCACACCGATCGTGATTCCGCTCATCGTTCCACTCCTGCGGCCAGAGCGAGGCGCCGCGCAGCGATGTAGCTGCTGGTGAGCGCGAACAGGACGAGGCTGGGCACGATCAGCGCGATCGCGATCCAGCCCGGCCAGCCCAGCATCAGCGACACCTCGCCCGACGCGTGCGACGACAGCGCAGCCGCGGCGGTGCGCCACGCGAGCAGCACCGCGACGGCTGCCATCATCAGCGCCGCGAGCCCGTCGAGGGCGGCGCGCACGCGCGGCGGCATCCAGGTCGTGAAGAAGTCGACGCGCAGGTGCGAGTCGGTCATCTGGCAGTACGCGAAGAAGCTCGCGGTCGCGACTGCCGCCCCCATCTGCAGCACCTCGAAGTCGCCCGGCACCGGCAGCGAGAACAGCTTGCGACCGACGATCGACACCAGCGACATCGCGATCAGCGCGATGAACAGCACGCCGCCGGCGAGCGCAAACATCTTGCTCAGCGCATGCAGGCGCCGGCCGAACGGGCCGTAGCGCAGGCGCCGCACCTCGTCCGGAGCATCCGGCGCGTCCGCATCGCGCACGACCGACGATCCCACGCCGGTCGCCACGGGTGGCGTGGTCGCGGCGGATGCCGGGGCCACCCGGGTCGCGACCGTGGCGGCCCTCGCGCCGGTCCCGCTGATCGCGGTCGCGGCGGATAGCGAAGTCCCGCCGGCGCGGGTGGTCGCGACGGATTCGGCAATTGCGAGTGCTGCAGCGGACGGGACGGATTCGTTCGTCGCGGCGCGCCGCATGACTCGCTTGCCGCCGTGGCGGCGGCCGACCGCATCGGTCGCCGCCACGCTCACCAGGCTTGCACACATCTTCGGTTTCCTCCTCTGCGCGTCTGACTGCATGAACGCTCAGTCATTTGACGGTCGCCCATATGCCCGTGACACCGGCCGCGAAGACCGGAATTGACCGTCGTCAGATAACGGCGCGCCGCACGACCCGCCGCCGCGCGTGATGCTCGGCGCCGGCGCGTCGCTCGTCGCATGCCATGGCGTGCACTCAGTGCGCCGCCGTCTGCTCGGCCGCGTACGCGGCGAGCGTCTGGCGGGCGATGATGAGCTGCTGGACTTCGCTCGCCCCCTCGTAGATGCGCAGCGCGCGGATCTCGCGGTACAGCCGCTCGACCGGATGGTCGCTGACCACGCCGCAGCCGCCCCAGATCTGCACCGCCGCGTCGATCACCTGCTGGGCCGTCTCGGTGGCGGTGAGCTTGGCCATCGCCGCGGCACGCGTGATGCTCTCGCCGCGGTCGCGCTGCCATGCGGCGCGATAGGTCAGCAGTGCCGCCGTGTCGATGCCGGTCGCCATCTGCGCGAGCTTCGCCTGCGTGATCTGGAAATCGACGAGCTTCTGGCCGAACATGTCGCGCGTCGTCGCGCGTGCGAGCGCCTCGTCGAGGGCGCGGCGCGCGAAGCCGAGCGCGGCGGCGGCGACCGAGGTGCGGAAGATGTCGAGCGTCTGCATCGCGACCTTGAAGCCCTGCCCCGGCGCCCCGAGCAGGTTCGACTTCGGCACGCGGCAGCCGTCGAAGCGCAGGCGCGCGAGCGGATGCGGCGCGATCACGTCGATGCGCTCGGCGACCTCGAAGCCGGGCGCGCCGGCATCGATGATGAAGGCGGACAGCCCGCGCGCGCCCGGCGCCTCGCCGGTGCGCGCGAACACCACGTAGAAGTCGGCGATGCCGCCGTTCGAGATCCACGTCTTCTCGCCGTCGAGCACGTAGGCATCACCATCGTCGCGCGCGGCGCAGCGCATCGCCGCGACATCCGAGCCGGAGCCCGGTTCGGACAGCGCGAAGGCCGGAATCGCCGCGCCGCTCGCCACCGGCGCGAGGTAGTCGCGCTTTTGCGCGTCCGTGCCGTGCAGCGTGATCGCCCCCGAACCCAGCCCCTGCATGCCGAACGCGAAGTCCGCGAGCGCCGAATGGCGCGCCAGCGACTCGCGCAGCAGGCAGATCGCGCGGGTATCGATGGTGTCGGCGCGACCGCCGTAGGCCGTGCCGCCCACCGCATAGCGCAGCCAGCCGTCCGCGCCCAGGCGGGCGACCAGGGTACGGCACGCGGCATCGAGGTCGTCGTGCGGCACCTGCGCGTGCGCGGCTGCCCACGCCTCGATGTCCGCCTGCATGCGGCGGTGGCGCTCGTCGAAAAACGGCCACTCCAGATAGCTTCGGTCACTCATTGTCGTCGTCTCCTCCAGCCCGAAGGCGGGCAGGGCCTGCCCGCTTCGTCGTCTCGTGCTGCGCGCGGACCGCGGCGTCTGCCGCTCGCCCCGCCACGCGTGCCTGTGCCCGGTGCGTCCCGGGTCTGATCACATCACTTCGCCACCGGACACCGAGATCGACTGCCCGGTCATCGCCTCCGAGCCCGGCAGGCACAGCCACGCGACCGCGTTGGCGACTTCCTGCGGAAGCACGAGGCGGCCTTGCGGGTTGTGCCGGGCGAGCTCCTGGCGCGCCTCGGCTTCGCTGCGGCCGGTCTTCGCGCAGATGTTCGCGACCGCGTCGCGCACGATGTCGGTATCCGTATAGCCGGGGCACACCGCATTGACGGTGATGCCCTTGTGCGTCAGTTCGAGTGCGAGCGCGCGCGTGAGCCCGATCACGCCGTGCTTGGCGGCGCAATAGGCGGACACGTACGGGTAGCCTTTCTGACCGGCGGTGCTGGCGACATTGACGATGCGCCCCCAGCCGGCCGCGAGCATGTCGGGCAGCACCGCACGCGCGCCCAGATAGGTGCCGGTCAGATTGACGTCGAGCATGCGCTGCCACAGCGCCGGATCGGTCTTGCCGAACGGCGCGCTGACGGCCTGGCCGGCGTTGCTGACGAGGATCGCGACCGGCCCGAACACGCGCGCCGCACCGGCAAAGGCCGCCGCGACCGATGCCGCGTCCGCGATGTCGACCGCTTCGCAATGGACGTCGGCGAGCGGGCGCAGCACCCGTGCCTGCGCTTCGAGGCTGTCGCGGCTGCGTCCCATCAGCGTGACCTGCGCGCCGAGCTCGGCCAATTGCTGCGCGATCGCGGCGCCGATGCCGCGCCCGCCGCCGGTGATCACTGCGTGCCTGCCAGACAGTCCGCGCCCGCTGCTCATGCTCCGTCCTCCGTTGTCACACGCCGTCCGATGCGCCCGATACAGGCCGAGCGCTCGGCGCCGCCCGACGCGCTTCCTGCCGGCCCGTCATGGCGTTGAATGAATGGTCACTCATTTTGCAGGCGGCGTCAACTTGTCGATGGGAACACGCAAAGGATCGCGGAAGCGCACAGGAGATCGCTACCGGGAAGTCCGTCCGGGACGATCCCGCTGCGGTGCGGTGCGGTGCGGTGCGCTGCGGTGCGGTGCGCTGCGGTGCGCTGCGCTGCGCTGCGGCAATATGCTCCACCACTGCCCGTCGACCCTTCCCGACCGGACTGCGTCCGGACCGAGCCCACGTGCGGCACCACACGCCTCGCTCAACCCAGAATGAAGGTCTGCGCTGCCTGGCCGGCGGAAACCCACCCGCGGTACATGCCCGCCGTGTTGAACGCGAACGCGATCTGCCCGTGGGAATCGATCGCGATCAGGCCGCCCCGTCCCCCGCTCCGGGCCAGCCTTTCGTTCACGACGCGCTCGGCTGCCTGCTGCACGCTCGCTCCGCCGTACTCGACCCGCGCGGCGACGGCGTGGGCCGCCACGATGCGCAGCAGGTGCTCGCCGGTGCCGGTCGCCGACACCGCGACACTGCGGTTGTCGGCGTAGCAGCCGGCGCCGATGATCGGCGAGTCGCCGATGCGCCCTGCCGGCTTGTTCGTGAGACCGCCGGTCGAAGTGGCCGCGGCGAGATTGCCGCGCGCATCGCACGCGACCGCACCGACGGTTCCGCACGCCATGTCTTCGTCGTCACGCGCAGCCAACGTCGCAGCGTCGTGATCGAGCACCGCCCCCTGCGACAGTGCCTGCGCGCGGCGCAACTGCGCGACGCGCTCGGGCGTCGTGAACCAGGTGACATCGACCACCTCGAGCCCGGCAGCGATCGCAAAGCGTTCGGCCGCGGCGCCGAACAGCAGCACCGCGTGACCGGCCTGCATCAGCGCCCGCGCGCCGAGCACCGGATTGCGGATGCGGCGCACGCCGATCAACCCGGCGGCCCCGCCGGTGGCGCCATCCATGATGCTCGCCTCGAGCTCGTGCTCGGCATCGGCATTGAGCACGGCGCCGCGGCCGGCATTGAACAAGGGACAGTCCTCGAGCAGGCTCACCGCGAGAGCGACCGCATCGACGGCGGTGCCGCCGCGCGCGAGCAGGGACCGCCCCGCTTCGAGCACGGTGCGCAACGCCTCGTGGCGTGCGTCGGCCTCCCGCCCGTCGGCGATGGTGATTGCACCGGCGCCGCCGTGAATCGCCAGAGCATAGCGTTGCATGTCGACTCCAGCCTTCGCGTCGACCGCGCTGGCGCCTCGTATCGCCTCGTGCGCGGCGGCGCTACAATCGCGCTACGGGGGTGGCGCCCGCCCTGGCACCGAGCGCGGGCCGGCACGCCCCGATGTGGAGAGCCGCTCCAAACCCGCAGCTGACCCCATGTCTGCCGACGAACACTCGCCCCCTCCCCGCTGGCCCGACGTACCGGCCTGCTACGGCTGGCTGTCGCTCGACCGCCGCGGGCGCTGGCGCCTGCAGGGCGCGCCGATCTCGCACGCGGGACTGCGCACCTTCATCGACCGGCATTACCGCAGCGACGCAGGCGGCCGCTGGTTCGTCGCCAACGGCCCGCAGCAGGTGTTCGTCGAGCTCGAGTATACGCCGTGGATCCTGCGGCTCGAGATCGACGGCGGCCTGCGCACGCATACCGGTGACACCCTCACCGGCACTACCGGCGTGCATCTCGACGAAGATGGCAACGTGCTGCTGGAAACCGCGGCCGGGCCCGGCCTGCTCGACGACCGGGATCTGTCGGCCTTCGTCGCGGACTGCCGCGATGCGGCCGGTGCGGCCGCGACCGCCGAGGCGATCGCGGCCGCAATGGGTGGCGATGCCGTGCTGACCTGGCGCGGGCTGCCCGTGCGCCCCATCGCACGCGCCGACGTGCCGGCGCGCTTCGGCTTCGTGCCGACACCGACCGCCTGACGCCGCGGCTGCCGCGACGGGACGCTCACCGGTGTGCCGGCGACAACGTCTCGCCCCCGTCATGCCCGAGGTGGGCCGCGACGCGCTCGCCGCTACGCCGGCGGAACCGTCACGGCGGCGCGGCTACCGGCAAGAGCAGTCGGCGCGCCGCGGACACGCCCGGGACGCGCCGGGACCGCCCGCACGCCTGTCACGGCTGCAGATAGAGCTCGAAGCGACGGCGCCACTCGCCGTCGATGCGCGCCGGGCGCGGCGCCCCTTCGAGGTCGGCCCACACGACGGTCTGGCGCGCCTGGAAGCGCACCGCGCCGTCCTTTTCGGCCTTGATCAGAAAGCGCATCGACGTGCCGCCGATATGCTCGACGGCAAGGCTGAACGTGAGTTCGTCGCCATGCATGCTCGGCGCAAGAAAATCCGCCTCCATGTGGCGCATCGGCACGCCGCGCTTCTGTTCGGCGTGCAGCGTGTAGAAGTTGATGCCCAGGCCCTCGTCGAACCAGTCCTCGACGAGCTCGTTGCACAGCACCAGGTACTGCGGGTAGAAGACGATGCCGGCCGGGTCGCAGTGATGAAAGCGGATCAGTTTCTTGCGTTCGAAGATCATGATGATTGCGCATGCATGGTTTGGATTGGATCCAAAGCATCGTAGCAGCTTTTGTCGTGCGACGGCGCCGATCGTGACGCACCGCCCCGCAGTCGTAATCAATAGTCGAGGATGCGTGCGACGAAGTTCTGCACCGCCTCGATCACCGCCTCGGGCTGGTCCTTGTGCGGCGAGTGGCGGCAGTCGGCGAGCTTGAGCAGATCGACGTCGGCAGCCTGCGCGGCGATGCGCTCGATCTGGTCCATCGTGCCGTACTGGTCGTCCTCGCCCTGGATCGCGAGAATCGGGCAGCGGATGTTCGGCAGATATTCCTCGATGTTCCACGCGCGAAAATCCGGGTGCAGCCAGATGTCGTTCCAGCCGCGGAACGCCGCCTCGGCGTCGGCGTGGTACTTGCCGAGACGCTGTGGCAGGTCGGAGCTCTCCCACGCCACCTTGGCCTCGGCGATGCTCGCGACCGACAAGTCCTCGACGAGCACGTGCGGGGCCATCAGGATCAGCGCGGTGAGCGGCGTCGGCGTGCCGCCGGCGCAGATCAGCGCGATCGAGCCGCCATCCGAATGGCCGAGCAGGATCGGCCGCACGATGCCGAGCGCGTCGAGAAAGACCGGCAGCACTTCGAGCCCCTCGTCGTGCATGTAGCGCACTGTGCGCGGCAGTCGCGCGGCATCCGAGCGGCCGTATCCTGCGCGCGAGTAGACGACCGCCTCGCAGCCGGTCGCGTCGGCGACGCGCTGCGGAAAGTCCTTCCACATCGCCAGCGAGCCGAGCCCCTCGTGCAGGAACACGATGGACGGCACGCCCGTGCGCGGATGTGCCGACGGCAGGCGCACGTACTCGATGTGCACGCCATTCACGGCGACCCGTTTCAATTCACACCCCCAGATGGCGCTTGATCAGTTCCTGATCGTTGCGGACCTCTTCGCTCGGTCCGTCGAACACGACGCGGCCCTTGACGAGGATCATCGAGCGGTCGGTCAGCGCGGTCACCGCGGCGTGGTTCTTGTCGACCACCACCGTGGCGATGCCGCTGTCGCGGATCGTCGCGATCACGCGCCAGATCTCGCGCACGATCAGCGGCGCGAGCCCCTCGGTGGCCTCGTCGAGGATCAGCAGATCGGGGTTGGTCATCAGCGCGCGGCCGATCGTGAGCATCTGCTGCTCGCCGCCGGAGAGCTGCCCGCCGCCGTGCCCGATGCGCTCGGCGAGCCGCGGAAAAGTCTCCATCACCCGCTCGAAGGTCCACTCGCGCCGCCCGTCGACGCCAGCCCGTGCGGCCATCACCAGGTTCTCCTTCACCGACAGGTTCGGGAAGATGCCGCGCCCTTCGGGCACGTAGGCGATGCCGGCGCGCGCGATGCGGTGCGTCGGCGCGCCGTTCATCGGTTGGCCGCGCACGCTGACCGTGCCCGCGCGCGGCGTCACCAGCCCCAGCATCGAGCGGATCAGCGTCGTCTTGCCCATGCCGTTGCGCCCCATCAGCCCGAGCGCCTCGCCGCGGCCGATGCGGAAATCGACCCCGTGCAGGATGTGGCTGCTGCCGTAGTAGGTGTGCAGCCCACGCGCCTCGAGCAGGATTTCAGACATGGAGGGGCTCCTCGCCGACGGCATGCTCGCCCAGGTAGGCCTCCTGCACCGCGGTGCTCGCACGGATCTGCGCCG
>DAOMOP010000063.1:0-18535 GCA_035444405.1 Rhodocyclaceae bacterium | reverse complement strand
CGGCGGCCAGGGCACGTATGACGTCGTCCGGCGCAAGGTCGAGATGCTGCTTGCCCGCTACAGGGCGCGTCCGGTCGGTTGTCGCGTGACGCTCACGCAGGGCGTCACCGACGTCGAGCGCATCTTCGACCATTTGTACGGCGAGCTGGGTTTCCACGAAGTCGGCTTCGGTCCGGTGACCTCGGGCGACATCGCGGCGTTCAATCTGACGCCGGACGAGCTGGCCGAGGTCTTTGTCGGGCTCAAGCGTCTCGGGCGGCGCTATCTGGAGCAGGCGCTGGCCGGTCGCAACATGGGCTTCGGCAACATGCATCAGCTGATGAGCGACCTGCACGACGGCAACAAGAAACAGCTGCCCTGCGGTGCGGGCGTCGGGCTGCTCGCGGTCGATCGCGATGGCGGCCTGAACCTGTGCCATCGCTTCACCGGCTCGACGATGCCGACCTTCGGCGACGTCGAGCGCGGCATCGACCGCCCCCGCCTGGCCGCGTTCATCGAAAAACGCCTCGACCGCAGCGATACCGGCTGCAACACCTGCCGCATCCGCAACATCTGCTCGGGCGGCTGTTATCACGAGAGCTATGCGAAATACGGCGACGCGACGCATCCGTCCTATCACTACTGCGAGCTGCTGCGTGACTGGATCGACTTCGGGATCGAGGTCTATTCGCGCATCATCACCGAGAACCCTGCGTTCTTCGCAGCACATGTTTCTCCGAGGAGGAGTGCCTGAATGAAACACCTAAAGTCTATGAACAAGAAGGCCCGGATGATCGACGCGGCGGTCAGCCCCGCCGAAGTCGAAGAGGTCGTGGCCATGCAGACCGTCGTCGGGTGCACGGCGACGGTGGACCCGGGTTGGGAAATCGATCCGTTCGGCGGCCTCGGCTCGCTTTGCCAGCCGATGGAGGCCGACCTCTACGGCTGCGCGGACGCTTGCTGGTGGCCGGCGCAGGTGCCCGACACGATGAGCAGCTATCCGGACTGGGGGCAGGGCGTGGACAAGGCCGACCAGGACTGGCGCAAGCTGGACGGCATCTTCGAAGACAACGACTGACAGGGAGCGGCCTAGATGAATGTGAGGAGACTGATCGGGACCGCCGGTCTGGCGGGCGCGGTGAGCATCGCCGCGCTGACGAGCGGCTGTGCGACGACGCCCGGAGCGAGTGTTGCGGCGGCCGAGGAGTATCTGCTGACGGTCACGCGGCCCGGGCAGCTGCATGTGATCGACGTCGATACGCGCGCGATCGTGCGCAGCTGCGACATCCCCGGCAAGTTCGGCTCGGGGGCGATGACGGTGGCGCCGGACGGACGGGTCGCGTACGTGCTCAGCAACATGTGGGAGGACGTGTACGGCTTCGACGTGCGCAACTGCGAGATCGTGTTCTCGGCCAGGCAGTCCGCGGGCGACATCAAGGTCAAGAGCTTCCAGTCGCTCGCCGTCAGCACCGACGGCAAGGAGCTCTACACCGTGCAGAACCCGGTACGCCATCTCCCGGACCGGCTCGAGGTGCTGGAGCCGCGCCTGGCGGTGTTCAACATCGCCGACGGGCTCGACGCGAAGGCCGTGCGCACCTTTCCGGTGAAGCGGCGCATCACCAAGATCGCCGCGACCGCGACCGGAGAGGTCATCCTCGGCGGCGCCGACGTCGAGGCGGTCGACCCGCGCACCGGTGCGACCCGCGTCGTCACCGCACTTGCGAACTGGGAACGCGGGCCGCTGTGGCTGCCGCCCGATGCCTTCGCGATGCACTCGCAGGGCGAGCACGTCAATGAATACATCATGCCGTACGTGACCGCCAAGTTCGACAGCGAGGAGTGGAACTTCGACACCGCCGAATGGTGGTGGGGCATGAGCCGCGTCGATCTGGCGACCGGCGAGGCCGAGCAGATGGAGATCTTCCCGTTCGAGTTCATCGTGTTCAACTTCATCACCGATCCGCAGGATCCGAACATCCTGTACGGCTCCTTCAACACGCTGTCCAAGCACGACATCGCCAAGAAGGAGACGCTCGCGGTACAGGATCTCGACCACACCTACTACAACCTGAACATCTCGGGTGACGGGCGGACGATCTTCGTCGGCGGTGCCTCGAGCGATATTTCGGTGCACGATGCGGCCACGCTCGCCAAGATCGGCAGCATCGAGCTGCCGGGCGACATGTCGACGTCGGATCTGCGCATCGCGAGAATCCGCAACTGAGAACCTGAGTCCGTGAGCGGGGAGGTGGCCGGACGACGGCCCCTCCCCGTTTTGCGTCACAATGGCGGTGACTCCGAATGCGGGCGCAATCCGAATGCTGAACTGGCTGGTGCGGGCGATTCACGGCGGCGAGCGCGAGTCGCTGCGTGAAGGCTTCTCGTGGCTGTATGGTTTCGTGCGCCCGCAGCGGCGCGCCATTGCCGGGCTGCTGGTGCTGTCGCTGTTCGCCTCGGCGCTGGTGCTGCTGCAGCCGTGGCTGACCAAGCTGTTGATCGACGACGGCCTGCTGGCGAAGGACTACGGCGCCCTCGTCGCGATCGCCGCGGCGATGATCGTCGTGGGCGTGTGCGGCACGCTGCTCGGCGGGGTCAATCGCTACCTGCACACGCGTCTGTCGGGGCGCATCCTGTTCGCGCTGCGCAGCGACGTGTACGAGCATCTGCAAACCCTGTCGCCGGCCTTCTATGGTCGGCGGCGCACCGGCGACCTGCTCTCGCGCATCGATGGCGACGTCGCCGAGATCCAGCGCTTTGCCGTCGATTCGCTGTTCTCCGCGGTCAGCAGCGTGATCGGCCTGGTCGGCGCGCTGGCGTTGCTGGTCGCGCTTTCGTGGCAGCTTTCGCTGCTGGTGCTGATCCTGATCCCGCTGGAATTCCTCTGGCTGCGCTGGATGCGCCGCAAGGTCGAGACGCGCACGCGCCGCCTGCGCGAGCGTTCGGCCGATCTGTCGAGCTTTCTCGTCGAGACGCTGCCGGCGATGAAGTTCGTGCAGGCGAGCGGGCAGGAGCGCCGCGAGGCCGGTCGCCTTTCCGGCCTCAGCGACCGCTATCTGTCCGACCTGCTGCGGCTGCAGGTCACCGAGTTCTTCACCCAGGCGGTGCCCGGCACGCTGACCTCGCTCACGCGTGCAACGGCATTCCTGGTCGGCGGCTGGTGGGTGATCGAAGGGCAATGGCAACTCGGCGCGCTGATCGCGTTCTCGACCTATCTGGGCATGGCGGTCGGGCCGGTCAACAGCCTGCTCGGCCTTTACGTCGCGATCCAGCGCATGAGCGTGAGCCTCACGCGCGTCAGCGAGCTGCGCCAGGCGCGGGCCGAAGTCGTTGCGCCCATGCAGCCTGTGGCGCTGCCGACGGATGTGCGCGGCGACATCGAGCTCGTTGGGGTGGTGTTCCGCTATCCGGGCAGCGCGCGGCCGGTGCTTGACGGCGTGAGCGTGCGCATCGCGCCCGGATGCCGCCTCGCACTGAGCGGGCCGTCGGGCGCCGGCAAGTCCACACTGGTCGATCTGCTGCATCGCCACTACGACCCCGAGGCCGGGGCGATCCGTCTCGACGGCATCGACCTGCGGCAGCTCGCGCCGGCCGCGCTGCGGCGCGCGATCGCCGTCGTCAGCCAGGACATCGTGTTGTTTCGCGGCACGCTGGCCGACAATGTCCGCTACGCCGCCCCCGACGCCAGCGACGAGGCGGTGCGCGAAGCGATCGTGGCCGCACAGCTCGGCCCGTGGCTCGACACGCTGCCGGACGGCATCGACACCATCGTCGGCGAGCGCGGCCAGCGGCTCTCGGGCGGCCAGCGCCAGCGCCTGGCGATTGCGCGGGCGCTGCTTCAGGATCCGGCCGTGCTGGTGCTCGACGAAGCGACCTCGGCCGTCGACGAGCCCACCGAGGCACAGGTGATTGCGGCCGTCGGCCGGCTGTTCGCGGGCCGCACGCGCATCCTCATCAGCCACCGCGCCTCGACGCTGGCCGGCTGCGAACAGCGCCTGGTGCTGCGCGGGGGAAAATTCGCCGTCATGGCCGAACCGCTGGGGGAGACGGCCGATGCGCAGTGAGACTCCGCTCGTCGGCGTCGTCGATAGCGGAGCCGGACCGGAACAGGCCTCGTGGATCGGCGCCTGCGCGGCGTTCGATCTCGTCGAGGGCAGGGTGGTGCGACGCGACGCGGGCCCGGATCGTCTGGGGCACGGCAGTGCGCTGATCGACGTCATCGCGGCGCTCGCTCCGGGCGTTTGCTTCGTCGTCGCGCAGGTGTTTCACGAGCGGCCGACGACCACCGCCGCTCAGGTCGCCGCGGCGATCGACTGGCTGGTCGCGCAGCGTGTGGGGTTGATCAACCTGAGCCTCGGCCTGAGTCGGGACCGCGAGCTGCTGCGCGAAGCGTGCGAGCGGGCGCTGCGGGCGGGCGTGCTGCTGTGTGCCGCGGCGCCGGCACGGGGCGAAGCGGTGTATCCGGCGGCCTACCCGGGCGTGTTCCGGATGACCGGCGACGCCCGCTGCGCGCGTGCCGAGCTCTCGCATCTGGATACCCGCCAGGCCGACTTCGGTGCACACGTGCGGCCGCTCGACGGCAGTGCGACCGGCGGTGGGGCGAGTCTGGGCTGTGCCCACCTGTCTGGTCATCTGGCGCGCTATCTTGCCGCCGGCGGCGCGCGCCGGCCGTCGGCGGCGCGCGCCTGGCTGATCGAACAGGCGTCGTATCGCGGCCCGGAGCAGCGGCGCTGACCGTTACCCGGGGCCGCAGGCGGCGAGCCGGACGCGATCAGGCGAGGCGCTTGTCGCGCTCGATGATGGCGTAGGCCGAGTGGTTGTGGATCGACTCGAAATTCTCGGATTCGACCGCGAATGCACTGATGCGCGGCTCGGCGTTGAGCAGGCCGGCGACGTCGCGCACCATGTCCTCGACGAACTTCGGGTTGTCGTAGGCGCGCTCGGTGACGTACTTCTCGTCGGGGCGCTTGAGCAGGCCGTACAGTTCACAGGAAGCCTGGCCCTCGACGAGCTGCACGAGCTCCTCGATCCACAGGTGGTCGTTCAGCGTCGCGGTGACGGTCACGTGCGAGCGCTGGTTGTGCGCACCGTAGGCCGAAATCTTCTTCGAGCACGGGCACAGGCTGGTGACCGGCACGATCACCTTCATGTTGAACTCGTACTCGCCGCCCTCGCGGATCTCGCCGGCGAAAGTGACCTCGTAGTCCATCAGGCTCTGCACGCCGGACACCGGTGCCGACTTGTTGATGAAGTACGGAAAAGTCATCTCGACGTGGCCGGTCTCGGCCTCGAGGCGCTCGACCATCTCGCGCAGCATCGGCTCGAACGATTCGACCGAGATCTCGCGCTCGGGACCGTTCAGGATCTCGATGAAGCGCGACATGTGCGTGCCCTTGAAGTTGTGCGGCAGGCCGACGTACATGTTGAAGAGGGCGACCGTGTGCTGCACCCCGCCGCTGCGGTCGCGCACGCGAGCCGGATGGCGGATCGACTTGATGCCGACCTTGTTGATGGCCAGCTGACGGCTGTCCTGGGCGCCCTGGACATCGGGCATCGCGTGGGCTTCGACCGGTTTCATGTTGCGGTTCTCTCTGATCACTCTCGGGGGTTGCCGGGCATGCTAACAAGCCCGACAAATTTGCTCAACTATTGGCGTTATCAAGTTTTTCAATCGCGCCAATAATGCCTTGACTGTCGAGTCCGACCGTGGACAGCAGCAAGGCCTGATCCCCGTGGTCGATGAAGCGGTCCGGCAGGCCGAGCCGCAGCAGCCGCGGCCGTTCGGCGAACCGGTCGAGCACCCGTGCGACCTCGGCACCGGCGCCGCCGATCACGGCATTTTCCTCGAGCGTCACGAGCAGCGCATGACTGGCCGCGACCTCGGCGATGCAGGCCTCGTCGAGCGGCTTGGCAAAGCGCATATTGACCACCGTGGCGTCGAGCCGTTCGGCCGCCTCGAGCGCGGGAGCGAGCAGACTGCCGAACGCGAGCAGGGCGACGCGCTTGCCGCGCCGGCGCAGCTCGGCCTTGCCGACCGGCAGGGCCGTCATCTGCGCCTGCGGCTTGACGTTCATGCCGCTGCCGCGCGGGTAGCGCACCGCAGCCGGGCCGTCGTGCAGGTAGGCGGTGTAGAGCATCTGGCGGCATTCGTCTTCGTCCGCCGGCGTCATCACGACCAGATTGGGGACGCACAGCAGGTAGGACAGGTCGAATGCGCCGTGGTGGGTCGCGCCGTCGGCGCCGACCAGTCCGGCGCGGTCGATGGCGAACATCACCGGCAGGTTCTGCAGCGCGACGTCGTGGATGAGCTGGTCGTAGGCGCGCTGCAGAAAGGTCGAGTAGATCGCGACGACGGGCTTCAGTCCCTCGCAGGCGAGGCCTGCCGCGAACGTCAGCGCATGCTGCTCGGCGATGCCGACATCGTGGAAGCGCTCCGGGAACTCGCCGGCGAACCGCACCATCCCCGAGCCCTCGCGCATCGCGGGCGTGATCGCGACGAGCTTGTCGTCGCGTGCGGCCATGTCGCACAGCCACTCGCCGAAGACGTCGGTGTAGGACAGCCTCGCCGGCTTCGGGGTCGCCTCGATGCCGGCGGTGTGGTCGAACTTCGACACCCCGTGATAGAGGATCGGGTCCGCTTCGGCGAGCTTGTAGCCCTGGCCCTTGCGCGTGATCACGTGCAGGAAATGCGGTCCGCGCAGTGCCTTCAGATTCTGAAGTGTCGGGATCAGCGCGTCGAGATCATGGCCGTCGATCGGTCCGTAGTAGTGGAAGCCGAACTCCTCGAACAGCGTGCCGGGTGTGATCAGACCCTTCACGTGCTCCTCGACCTTGCGTGCGAAGTCGAGCACCGGCGGCGCGATCCCGAGCACCTTCTCGCCGGCGCGGCGCGCCGCGTTGTAGGTGCGCCCCGACAGCATGCGCGCGAGGATTCGCGTGAGCGCCCCGACCGGCGGCGAGATCGACATCTCGTTGTCGTTGAGGATGACGAGCAGGTTCGCGTCGCGCGTGTCGCCGGCGTTGTTGAGCGCCTCGAAGGCCATCCCGGCCGACATCGCGCCGTCGCCGATCACGGCGACCGTGCGCCGGTCCTCACCCTTGTCGCGGGCGGCCACCGCCATGCCGAGCGCGGCCGAGATCGACGTCGACGAGTGCGCCGTGCCGAAGGTGTCGTACTCGCTCTCGCAGCGGCGCGGAAAACCGGAGATGCCGCCGAAGTGGCGCAGCCCGCTCATCGCTTCGCGCCGGCCGGTGAGGATCTTGTGGCCGTAGGTCTGATGGCCGACGTCCCAGACGAGGCGGTCCGCGGGTGTCTCGAAAATGTAGTGCAGCGCGATCGTCAGTTCGACGGTGCCCAGATTCGACGACAAGTGTCCGCCGGTTTTCGATACCGACTCGATCAGGAAGGCGCGCAACTCGTCGGCGAGCCTGGGCAGCTCGCAGCGCTCGAGTCTGCGCAGATCGGCGGGCGAGTCGATGCAGGTCAGCAACGGGTAGTTGGACATCGGAGGGGCCGGCTGGAGAGGATCAATACCTGCGGTGGACGATGAAGTTCGCCAGCTCGTTCAGCCGGGAAGCCGCCGCGCCCAAGGGCCGCAGCGCGTGCGTGGCGTCGGCGAGCAGGGTGTCGGCCAGCTGGCGTGCCTCGGCCAGACCGAGCAGGGTGACGTAGGTGGGCTTGTTGTTGTCGGCGTCCTTGCCGGCGGTCTTGCCCAGTGTGGCGGTGTCGGCCTGGGTGTCGAGGATGTCGTCGACGACCTGGAACAGCAGTCCGACCAGCTTCGCGTAGCGATCGAGCGCGTCCATCACTGCGGCATCGGTACGAGAGCCGCAGCGTGCGCCGAGCAGCACCGACGCGCGGATCAGTGCGCCGGTCTTGTGGATGTGCATGAATTCGAGCTCGGCGCGGCTGATCTGCCTGCCGACCGCGGCCAGATCGATCGCCTGGCCGCCTGCCATGCCGCGCGACCCCGACGCGCGCGCGAGCAGTGCGATCATCGCGAGCTGATCGGATGGCGAGTCGGCGAGCGGCTCGTCGGCGAGCACCTGGAAGGCAAGCGATTGCAGCGCGTCACCGGTCAGCAGCGCAGTCGCCTCGTCGTACTCGACATGCACGGTCGGCTTGCCGCGCCGCAATACGTCGTCGTCCATGCACGGCATGTCGTCGTGTACGAGCGAGTAGGCGTGGATCAGCTCGATCGCGCACGCGACGCGATCGACGCGTTCGGCAGGAGCGTCGGTGAGCGCGCCGGCGGCGTGCGCGAGCAGGGCGCGCACGCGTTTGCCGCCGCCGAGCACGGCATAGCGCATCGCATCGTGCAGGCGCTCGGGTGCGATGTCGGCTTCGGGCAGCAGCGCAGCGAGGCATGCCTCGCTGCGCTGCTGGATACGGCCCATCCAGGCACGGAAATCGCTGTCGCTCACGCCGCGCTCTCCCGGTCGTTGTTGTTCTCTAGCGGCACGAGCTCGTCGTTCTCGAGCTGGCGCACCCGTTGTTCGGCTGCATCGAGGGTGGTGCGGCAGTATTTGAGCAACCCGACCCCGCGCTGGTAGCGTTCGAGCGCCTGCTCGAGCGGCAAGGTGCCGGCTTCCATTTCCTGGACGATGCTCTCGAGCTCGGAAATTGCGGATTCGAATGATTTCGGCGAACCGACCGTCTTGGCCATGGTCAGGAATGGGCGATCGAAAGCACGGAACATAACCGATCGCGCAACTAGTGGTCAAACGGCTTTTCGCATAGAATCAAAGGTCGTTTTTTCCGGATTTCTCGGCATCAGGTGGAGGTTCGGGCATGTCCGACATCGCATCCAGGGCTCAGCTGAGCCCGGGGGTTTCACAGCTTCCCGTTTCCATGTACTTCGACGAAAAGGTCTTCGAGCTGGAGAAACGCCTCCTCTTCGATGCCGGGCCGGGGTACGTCGGGCACGAGCTGATGGTACCCGAAGTCGGCAACTACCGCTCCCTCGAGTGGCTCGACCATGCCAAGCTGTTGATTCGCAGTGCCGACGGCGTGCACCAGCTCTCGAACGTGTGCCGCCACCGTCAGGCCATCATGCTGCAGGGCGCGGGCAGTACCGAGCACATCGTGTGCCCGATTCATCGCTGGACCTACGACACGCAGGGTGCGTTGCTCGGCGCGCCACATTTTGCCGACAAGCCGTGCCTGAACCTGCGGCGCGATGCGCTCGAAAGCTGGAACGGGCTGCTGTTCAAGGGGCCGCGCTCGCCCGCCGCCGATCTTGCCGGCATGACCGTCGCGCGCGATTTCGACTTTTCCGGCTACAAGCTCGACCGCGTCCACATTCACGAGTGCAACTACAACTGGAAGACCTTCATCGAGGTTTATCTGGAGGATTACCACGTCGTTCCGTTTCATCCCGGACTCGGCAACTTCGTCACCTGCGACGACCTGAGCTGGCAGTTCGGCGACTGGTATTCGGTGCAGCGCGTCGGCATCACCTCGCTCGCCAGGCCCGGCACGGCGACCTATCAGACATGGCACCAGGCGGTGCTGGACTTCTACGGCGGTGAGCGTCCTGCGCACGGCGCGATCTGGCTCACCTACTTCCCCAACGTGATGGTCGAGTGGTATCCGCACGTGCTGGTCGTGAGCACCCTGATCCCTAAGGGCGTCGATCGCACCACCAATGTGGTCGAGTTCTATTATCCCGAGGAGATCTTCGAGTTCGAGCGCGAGTTCGTCGAGGCCGAGCAGGCCGCCTACATGGAGACCGCGGTCGAGGACGACGACATCGCCGAGCGCATGGACCGCGGGCGCCTGGCGCTGTTCACGGAAGGGCGCAACGAGGTCGGCCCGTACCAGTCGCCTTTCGAGGACGGCATGCAGCACTTCCATGAGTTCTACCGCCGCATCATGGAGCCCCATCTGTAACGGCGGGGCTCAGCGCGATGCGAAGGGACGGAGTGCCCGCCGCTTTGCATCGCGGTCGGTGCTTCAACCCGCCTTCTGCAGCTCGCGGGGCAGCGGAAAGGTCACTCGCTCGGGCACCCCCTCGAGCGTCTCGATGTCGCGAGCGCCGAGCTCGCGCAGGCGTTCGACCACCGCGCGAACCAGCACCTCGGGCGCCGACGCACCGGCCGTGACGCCGATCGCATGCTTGCCCTCGAGCCATTGCGCATCGATCGCGTCCGCGTTGTCGACCAGCCAGGCCGGCACGCCGCGCAGCGCCGCGACCTCGCGCAGGCGATTCGAGTTGGAGCTGTTCGGCGAGCCGACCACCAGCACCGCATCGACCTGCGGCGTCATCGCCTTGACCGCGTCCTGGCGGTTCTGGGTCGCGTAGCAGATGTCGTCCTTCTTCGGTGCGAGAATGTTCGGAAACCGCTCGCGCAGCGCCGCGATGATGCCCGCGGCATCGTCCATCGACAGCGTCGTCTGCGTCACGTAGGCGAGCCGGTCGGCATCGGCGACTTCAAGCGTGGCGACGTCCGCGACCGACTCGACGAGGTGGATGCCGCCGCCGATCTGGCCCATCGTGCCCTCGACTTCGGGATGGCCGCGGTGGCCGATCATGACGATCTCGCGTCCCTGGTCGTGCATGCGCGCGACCTCCAGGTGCACCTTGGTGACCAGCGGGCAGGTCGCGTCGAACACGCGCAGGCCGCGCCGCTCGGCCTCGGCGCGCACCGCCTGCGACACGCCGTGCGCGCTGAAGATGACGGTCTGGCCGGCCGGCACCTCGTCGAGCTCGTCGACGAAGATCGCGCCCTTGGCGCGCAGCCCGTCGACGACGAACCTGTTGTGGACGACTTCGTGGCGCACGTAGATCGGCGCGCCGAAACGCGCGAGCGCACGCTCGACGATCTCGATCGCACGCTCGACGCCGGCGCAAAAGCCGCGCGGGTTGGCCAGCAGGACTCTCTTGTCGTTCATGTTCTCTCTCTGTCGCGCTTGTAGCTCGTGTGTCACACGACGCCGATGACTTCGACCTCGAAGCGGATGGTCTTGCCGGCGAGCGGATGATTGAAGTCGATCAGCGCCGAGGCTTCGTCGATCTCGCGCACCAGGCCGGAATAGCGCGAGCCGTCGGGCGCGGTGAACTCCATGATGCTCATCGCCTCGATGTCCTCTTCGGGCATGTGCTCGCGGCGCACACGCTCGACGAGCTCGGTCTTGTGCTCGCCGAACGCTTCGGCCGGGGCGAGCGTGAACAGCCGCCGCGTGCCGACGGCCAGTCCGGCGAGCAGGCGCTCCAGATTCGGCAGCAGCTCGCCGGCGCCGAGCTGCAGCGTCGCCGGCGTGCCCTCGAAGGTGCTGATCAGCGGCTGGCCGTTTTGGAGGGCGATGCGATAGTGCAGCGTCACGAGGCTGTCGGGTTGGACGATGTCGGTCACGATGGGTTCTCCGTGGGCGGTGTCTTCGATGCGGGACGGAACTGTGTCCACAGCATCAGCACGACACCGATGGTAATCGCCGAGTCGGCAAGATTGAAGGCCGGCCAGCCGTAGCGACCGATGTGGAAGAACAGGAAATCGACGACCGCCCCATGCACGAGGCGGTCGATCACGTTGCCGAGCGCGCCGCCGATGATCAGGCTGAACGCAAGCGGCAAGGCGCGCTCGTGCTGGTGCTGGCGCAGCATCACGAACAGCCAGGCGCAGATCGCCAGCGCCAGGATCACGAAGAACCAGCGCTGCCAGCCGGGCTGGGTGGCGAGAAAGCTGAACGCGGCGCCGGGGTTGTACAGCAGCACGAGCTTGAAGAACGGCGTCACCGTGATCGCGTCGCCCGCATGCATGGTTGCCAGCACGACCCACTTCGTGATCTGGTCGAGCAGCAGCACGGCCGCCGATACCCCCAGCCAGCTCCACAGACGGTTGTTCATGCGGGACGTTCGATCCGGCTGCGCGAGGCGCCGGGCCGTCGCAGTCGCACGATGTCGCGGCGTCCGGCCGCCGCGCCCGGCTTTTCGTGCCGATCACGCATGCGTGCGCGTCTCGCCCTGGCCGAACAGGTTGTCGTGGCAGCGTCCGCACAGCGTCGGGTGCTCCGCGCGCGTGCCGACGTCCTCGCGGTAGTGCCAGCAGCGCTCGCATTTCGCATGTGCCGAGGCCGCCGCATCGATGCCTTCGTCGGCCGCATCGGTCACCCGCACGAGCTCGGCGCGCGAGGTGATCATCACGAAGTGCAAATCCGCCCCCAGACTCGCCAGCGCGTCGAAGCGCTCGCCGGCCGCGCGCAGGCGCACTTCGGCCTGCAGCGATGCGCCGATGCGGCCGGCGCTGCGCAGCTCTTCGAGCACTTTCTGCACCTCGGCGCGCGTGGCGCGGATGAGGTCCCAGCGCGCGAGCAGCGCTTCCTCGCCGTCGAGCGCCGGCAGCTCGTGCCAGGTGTGCAGCATCACGCTGTCGTCGGCCTCGCCGCCGACGATCTGCCAGATCTCCTCGGCGGTGAAGCTCAGGATCGGCGCCATCATGCGCGTGAGCGCCTGCGTGATGTGCCACAGCGCGCTCTGCGCCGCGCGGCGCGCGTGCGAGTCGGCGCGCGTCGTATACAGACGGTCCTTGAGGATGTCGAGGTAGAACGCGCCCAGATCCTCGGCGGCGAAATTCTGCAGCGCCTGTACGACCTTGTGGAACTCGAAGCGCTCGTAGTCGGCGGTCACCTGCGCCTGCAGGCGGCGCGTCAGCGCGAGCGCGCAGCGGTCGATGTCCAGCCACTCGGTGGGTGTCACGCCGTCGCGCGCGATGTCGAAGTCCGAAGTGTTCGCGAGCAGGAAGCGCAGCGTGTTGCGCAGCCGTCGATAGACCTCGACGACGCGCTCCAAGATCTCGTTCGAGATCGTCAGCTCGCCCGAGTAGTCGGTCGCGGCCACCCACAGGCGCAGGATCTCGGCGCCGAGGCGGTCGGAGACTTCCTGCGGCGCGACCACGTTGCCCTTCGACTTCGACATCTTCTTGCCCTGGCCGTCGACGACGAAGCCGTGCGTGAGCAGGGCCTGGTACGGCGCGCGCGCGTCCAGCGCACAGCCGGTCAGCAGCGACGAGTGGAACCAGCCGCGGTGCTGGTCCGAGCCCTCCAGGTAGAGATCGGCCGGCCAGCGCGCGTCGTCCCGATGCGAGCCGCGCAGCACGGTCCAGTGCGTCGTGCCGGAGTCGAACCACACGTCGAGCGTGTCGCGCATCTTGTCGTAGTGGGCGGCGTCGTCGCCGAGCAGCTCGGCCGCATCGAGGCGGAACCACGCTTCGATGCCCGCGTGCTCGACACGCTGCGCGACCTGCTCGATCAGCTCGAGCGTGCGCGGGTGCGGCTCGCCCGTTTCCCTGTGCAGGAAGAACGGAATCGGCACGCCCCAATTGCGCTGGCGCGACACGCACCAGTCGGGGCGGTTGGCGATCATCGCGTGCAGGCGCGCCTTGCCCCAGGCGGGATAGAAGCGCGTGTCGTCGACCGCCTTCAGCGCGAGCTCGCGCAACGTCGGCGCCTCCGTGCCGTTGCCCTCGCGGGCGGGCAGGCGGTCCATGCCGACGAACCACTGCGTGGTCGCGCGGTAGATCACCGGCGTCTTGTGGCGCCAGCAGTGCATGTAGCTGTGCGTGATCGTGCCCGACGCGAACAGGCAGCCGACCTCGGCGAGTTTCGCGACGATCTTCGGGTTCGCGTCCCACACCGACAGGCCGCCGAAAAAGGGCAGGCTGTCGACAAAGGTGCCGTCGCCCTGCACCGGAGTGAGGATCTCGTCGTTGCGCATGCCGTAGCGCGTGCACGAGACGAAGTCGTCCAGACCGTAGGCTGGTGCGCTGTGCACGATGCCGGTACCCGCATCGGTGGCGACGTAGTCGCCGAGCAGCACCGGTGAGGCGCGGTCGTAGAACGGATGGCGGAAGTTGATGCGGTCGAGTGCGATGCCCTGCGCCGCGGCAAGCACGCGGCCGTCGAGGCCGTAGCGCTCGAGCACGCTCGCGCGCAGCTCGGCGGCGACGACGATGAGCCCGCGCGCGGTCTCGATGAGCTCGTAGACGATCTCCGGATGCACGTTGAGCGCCTGGTTGGACGGAATCGTCCACGGCGTCGTCGTCCAGATCACCGCAAAGACCGGCGCATCGGGCAGCGCATCGAGGCCGAATGCATAGGCGAGCTTGCCGCGGTCGGCCGCATCGAGCGGAAAGCCGACGTCGATCGCCGGAGACTTTTTGTCCTGGTACTCGACCTCGGCCTCGGCGAGCGCCGAACCACAGTCGAAGCACCAGTTGACCGGCTTCAGGCCCTTGAACAGAAAACCCTTGCGATACAGCTCGGCGAGCGCGCGGATCTCGTCGGCCTCGTTCGAGAACTGCATGGTACGGTAGGGGTTGTCCCAGTCGCCGAGCACGCCAAGGCGGATGAAGTCGCGCTTCTGGCGCTCGACCTGGGTGTCGGCGTAGTCGCGGCACAGCTCGCGCGCGCGCTCGGCGGGCAGGTGCTTGCCGTGCTGCTTCTCGATCTGATGCTCGATCGGCAGGCCGTGGCAGTCCCAGCCCGGCACGTAGGGCGCGTCGAAGCCGGCCAGCGTCTTCGAGCGGACGATGATGTCCTTGAGGATCTTGTTGACCGCGTGGCCGATGTGGATGTCGCCGTTCGCATAGGGCGGGCCGTCGTGCAGCACGAACTTGGGCCGGCCCGCCGCGGCCGCGCGAATCTTCTTGTAGAGCTGGCGGTTCTGCCAGTCGGCGATCCAGCCCGGCTCGCGCTTGGGCAGGTTGCCCCGCATCGGGAACGGGGTGTCGGTCAGATTCAGCGTCTTGCGGTAGTCAGCCATGATGCGTTGCGGCCTCACTCTTCAATCGGGTTGTCCTTCAGCCAGGCGCGCGCTGCGTCCGCGTCCCGGGCGATCTGGGCGGTCAGGGCCTCGAGCGATGCGTACTTCTGCTCGTCGCGCTGCTTGTGCAGGAAATGCACGCGGATGTGCGCACCGTAGCAGTCCGCGTTCCAGTCGAACAGGTGCACCTCGAGCAGCGGCCGCGTGCCGCCACCGATGGTCGGCCGGATGCCGACGTTGGCGACCCCCGGTATGCGTCGCGCCGCAAGCCCCTCGACGGTGACCGCGAAGACGCCGGAAAGAGGCGGCTTGCGATGCTTCATCTGGATGTTGGCGGTGCGGAACCCGATCGTGCGGCCGAGGCGGTTGCCCATGATGACGCGTCCGGCGATGCTGTAGGGGCGGCCGAGCAGGCGTGCCGCGCGGGCCATGTCGCCGCTCGCCAGTGCATCGCGCACGGCCGAGCTCGACACGCGCTCGCCGTCGATGTCGACCGTGTGCATCGCCTCGACGCCGAAGCCGTGACGCTCGCCGGCTGCCTGCAGCAACGCGAAATCGCCTTGCCGTCGGGCGCCGAAGCGAAAATCGTCGCCGATGATCAGGTGGCGCACCGCGAGGCCGCGGATCAGGATGTCCTCGATGAAGCGCTCGGCGCTCACCGCTGCAAAGCGTGCATCGAAGTGGCACACATGGACGCGATCGACACCGTGGGCGGCGAGCAGCAACAGCTTCTCGCGCAACGACGCGAGCCGCGCCGGCGCATCGGCGGGCGAGAAGTACTCGCGCGGATGCGGCTCGAACGTCATCACGGTCGCAGGGACTTCCTGTGACCGTGCCTCGTCGACGAGCATCTGCAGCAGTGCCTTGTGGCCGAGGTGCACACCATCGAAATTGCCGATCGTGAGCACCGAGGGCTGTGCGGCGTGCTCGGGAATCCCGCGAAGAACCTGCATGACCGCCTGAAAAAAGCCGCAATTATACCGGCAAGCCGGACCGGACGCGATCGGGCCGCGCTCGGTCGGCGGTGGCGCGCGAGCGCCGCGCGTCGCGCAGGGGCCTCCCGAACGGCTCGCGCAGGTGTTTCGGCGCGGGCGGGGGTCAGCCCAGGCGTGCGACGGTACTGCGATGCAGCGGCGGATTCGCGTCGAAATAGCGGCTCACGCCGCGCAGGATCGCTTCGGCCATCTTCTCCTGGTAGCCGTTGTCGTTCAAGCGGCGCTCTTCTTCCGGATTGCTGATGAAGGCCGTCTCGACCAGGATCGAAGGGATGTCCGGCGCGCGCAGCACGGCGAAGCCGGCCTGTTCGACCTGCGGCTTGTGCAGCTTGTTCACGCCACCCAGCTCGCTCAGCACCGCCGTGCCGAGCTTCAGGCTGTCGTTGATCGTCGCGGTCTGGGACAGATCGAGAAGCGTGCGCGCGAGATGGCCGTCCTGCTGGGCGAGATTCACGCCGCCGATCAGGTCGGCCTCGTTCTCGCGCTGCGCCAGCCAGTTTGCGGCCGAACTGGTGGCGCCGCGCTCGGACAGCACGTACACCGAGCTGCCGCGTGCCTCCGGGCGGACGAAGGCGTCGGCATGGACGGATACGAACAGGTCCGCCTCTACCTTGCGCGCCATGCGCACGCGCTCGCGCAGCGGCACGAAGTAGTCGCCATTGCGCGTCATCACCGCGCGCATGTTGGGCTGGGCGTCGATCTTGCGTTTCAGCCGCCGTGCGATCGACAGCGTGACGTTCTTCTCGTACGAGCCGCGCCGCCCGATCGCGCCGGGATCCTCGCCGCCGTGACCGGCATCGAGCACGACGGTGATGAGCCGGTTGGCCTCCGGCGCCGACGGCTGCGCCGGCCGGCGCGCCACCGCCTGGGTTTCGTGTCGGCCGGTGCTGCCCGGCCCGCTGTCTCCGCTGGCCGCCTCCATCGGCGTCGATTTCTGGATCAGTGCGAGCAGCGGATCGTACGGTTCGCTCGGGTACAGGTCGAGGACCAGGCGGTGGCCGTAGCTGGCGATCGGCTTCAGCGTGAATACCTGCGGGTCGATCTCGCTCTTCAGCTCGACCACCACGCGCACGACGCCGGGCCGGTTGCGGCCGGCTCGGATCAGCTTGATCACCGGATCGGCCTCGAGCACGCGCGACGGCAGCGACTGCAGCACGCTGTTGAATTCGATGCCCTCGAGATCGACGACCAGCCGTTCCGGATCCTTCACGATCATGTGGGTGAAGCGGATCTCGGCCGTGCTTTCGAGCGTGATGCGCGAATATGCCGTCGCCGGCCATACGCGCACCGCCACCAGACTGGTGGCCGAGGCGAAGCCGACCGGACTGACCAGCAGCGCGAGCGACGCTCCGGCGAACTTGAGAAGGTGGCGGCGACTCATCGCGGCCGGAGTGCTCATGTCTGTCGTTGTTTCAGAACCGCGTGCGTCTTCTGTGCGCATGATCGTCCGGCCTCCGTGCGGGGAGATACCTCGATTCGCCTGCCCGAACCGCTCACCGTCAGACCGATTTCGAGGTCGGGTGACGCGACGTAAGGGCTGGCCTTGTCGGGCCATTCGACGAGGCAGACTCCCTTTCCGGCGAAGTATTCGTCAAGTCCCGCTTCGAGGTATTCTTCTGGAACGGCGAAGCGATAAAAATCAAAGTGATATAAGTGTAATCTAGAAACGATGTAAGGTTCAATCAAGGTGTATGTCGGACTTTTCACCTTGCCCGCGTGACCGAGCGCGCGCAGCACGCCGCGTACCAGCGTCGTCTTGCCTGCGCCGAGGTCGCCGACCAGGTAGATCACCAGGCCGGGCACGAGCGCCGAGGCGAGCGCGGCGCCGGCCGCCTCGGTGTCGGGTGCGTCGTCGAGATGCGCGGCAAAGCCGCTGCCGGTATCATCCGCACCGTGGATAAGCTCAATCATGTCTGTGGCTCCGTCGAGGCTGCGCGCGGCGACGACTATTCGGCGCTGGCGGCCGAGATTCGCTCCTGGGGCAAGGCGCTCGGTTTCGATGCCGTCGCGATCGCCGATGCCGATCTTGCCAGCGCCGAGGCCGGGCTGGCCGCCTGGCTCGCCAGCGGATTTCACGGCGAGATGGATTATATGGCGCGCCACGGCATGAAACGGGCGCAGCCGGCCGAACTGCTGCCGGGCACGATACGCGTCATCAGTGCACGCATGAACTACCTGCCCGCGGCCACGCAAGCCGAGGCCGTGCTCGCCGACGGCGGCAAGGCCTACGTGTCGCGCTACGCGCTGGGCCGCGATTATCACAAACTGATGCGTGCGCGTCTGCAGAAACTTGCCGACCGCATCGCCGGGAAGGCGCCACACGGCTTCCGCGTTTTCGTCGATTCGGCGCCGGTGCTGGAGGTCGAGCTCGCCAGCCGCGCCGGGCTGGGCTGGCGTGGCAAGCACACGCTGCTGCTCGATCGCGACGCCGGCTCGCTGTTCTTCCTCGGCGAGATCTTCACCGACTTGCCGCTGCCGGTCGACCGGCCGGTGTCCGGCCACTGCGGCAGCTGTCGCGCCTGTATCGATGCCTGCCCGACCGGCGCCATCGTCGCGCCGTACAAGTTGGATGCGCGACGCTGCATCTCCTACCTGACGATCGAGCTCAAGGGGGCGATTCCGGAGCCGCTGCGACCGCTCATCGGCAACCGCGTCTATGGCTGCGACGACTGCCAGCTCGCCTGTCCGTGGAATCGCTTCGCGCAGCTCACGGCCGAGGCGGATTTCGCGCCACGGCACGGGCTCGATGCCGCCGGGCTGGTGGAGCTGTTCGCGTGGAGCGAGCAGGAGTTTGCGACGCGCATG
>DAOMOP010000062.1:0-18543 GCA_035444405.1 Rhodocyclaceae bacterium | reverse complement strand
CCCGTCGATGGAGCAGGCGCGTGCGTGGTACGCGAGCGAGCTCTACGCCGCGGCGCGCGACAAGCGCACCGGCACCACCGAGTACTTCAACATGGTGCTGGTCGAAGGCATGCCGCGCCCCTGAATTCATCCTCCACAAGAACCATCCATGTCCTCCATCGTTGACATCATCGGCCGCGAGATCCTCGACTCGCGCGGCAATCCCACCGTCGAGGCGGACGTGCTGCTCGAGTCCGGCGTGATGGGCCGGGCGGCGGTGCCGTCGGGCGCCTCCACCGGCTCGCGCGAGGCGATCGAGCTGCGCGACGGTGATGCCGGCCGCTATCTCGGCAAGGGCGTGCAGAAGGCCGTCGAGCATGTGAATACCGAGATCTCCGAAGCGCTGGTCGGCCTCGACGCCGAGGAGCAGACCTTCATCGACCGCACGCTGATCGAGCTCGACGGCACCGAGAACAAGTCGCGTCTCGGCGCCAACGCGATGCTCGCGGTGTCGATGGCGGTCGCGAAGGCCGCGGCCGAGGAGGCGGGGCTGCCGCTGTACCGCTATTTCGGCGGCTCGGGTCCGATGACGATGCCGGTGCCGATGATGAACGTGATCAACGGCGGCGCACACGCGAACAACAGTCTCGACATCCAGGAATGCATGATCATGCCGGTGTCGATGAAGAGCTTCCGCGAGGCGCTGCGCTGCGGGGCGGAGATCTTCCATCACCTGAAGAAACTCACCGACAAGCGCGGCTTCCCGACCACCGTCGGCGACGAGGGCGGCTTCGCGCCCAACGTCAGCGGCACCGAAGAGGCCTTGAACCTGATCCAGGAGGCGATTAGCGCCGCCGGCTACGAGCCCGGTACCGACGTCGTGCTGGCGCTCGACTGCGCGGCCTCCGAGTTCTACAAGGACGGCCAGTACGTGCTCGCCGGCGAAGGGCTGACGCTGTCCTCCGAAGGCTTCGCCGACTACCTCGCCACGCTCGCCGACCGCTTCCCGATCATCTCGATCGAGGACGGCATGGCCGAGAACGACTGGGCCGGCTGGAAGACGCTGACCGACAAGCTGGGCGGCAGGATCCAGCTGGTCGGCGACGACCTGTTCGTGACCAACACCGAGATCCTGTCGCAGGGCATCGAGCAGGGCATCGCGAACTCGATCCTGATCAAGATCAACCAGATCGGCACGCTGTCGGAGACCTTCGCGGCGGTCGAGATGGCCAAGCGCGCCGGCTACACCGCGGTGATCTCGCACCGCTCGGGCGAGACCGAGGATTCGACGATCGCCGACATCGCGGTGGGACTGAACGCGATGCAGATCAAGACCGGTTCGCTCTCCCGCTCGGACCGCGTCGCCAAGTACAACCAGCTGCTGCGCATCGAGGAGGATCTCGGCGACGCGGTCGGCTACCCGGGCAAGCGCGCCTTCTACAACCTGCGGGTGCGGTGAGCGAACGCCGCGTTGCGGCGTCCATGCACTTCCTCCTTTCATGCGAAGAGGCCGGCGGCTGAGCTGCCGGCCGCGGCGCGATCATCGATAGACCTGACGACATGCGCTGGCCCGTGATCATTCTCGTCGTGCTGGTCGTCGCACTCCAGTATCCGCTGTGGTTCGGCAAGGGCGGATGGCTGCGGGTCTGGGAAGTCGATGCGCAGCTGCGCGCGCAGCGCGCCACCAACCGCCAGCTCGAGCAGCGCAATGCGGCGCTCGAGGCCGAGGTTGGCGACCTGAAGTCGGGCAATGAGGCGATCGAGGAGCGCGCGCGTTTCGACCTCGGGCTCACCCGGCCCGGTGAGATCTTCGTGCACACGCCCGACGAACGTTGACGGCGGCTGGGGCGTCGATGCCGCCGCCGGCGTGTGCCGGGCGCACGCGCTGCGGCCCGCGCGCGCAGGCGGCCTGCAGGTGGCCGTCGTTCAGAGCACCTCGGTAATCTGGTCGCGCTGCTCGAGCTCGTGCTCGAATTCGAGCATCTCGCCGCCCAGCGCATCACGCACCGAAATCATCCCCACCGGACGGCCGTCGCGCACCACCGGCATGTGGCGGAAACCGCCGTCGTGCATCAGGTGCAATGCGTGCCCGAGCGGACGGTCGGCGGTCACCGTCTGCGGCTCGGGCGTCATCACGTCGCCGACACGGGTCGCGGCCGGATCGAGATCGCAGGCGAGGACCCGCGTCAGCACGTCGCGCTCGGTGAAAATGCCGACGAGCAGGCCGTCGTCGACGATCATTATCGAGCCCACGTGTGCGGCCACCATCCGGTGCGCGGCTTCGCGGACGCTGATGTCCGCCTCGGCGATGAGGGTGGGGCGGCCATCGATCACCGCCGAGATCTTGCGTGTCGTCATGCTCCAATGTCTCCTCTAGGTGGGGGAAGTCAGTTCGACGCAATCAGCCGGCGTGCGCCGTCGATACGCGGCCCGAAATAGTTGTTGTCGAGATTCTCGATGCGAATCACGCCCCGGCTCGACGGTGCGTGCACAAAGCGTCGGCCGCCCAGGTAGATGCCCATGTGAGAATGGCGGCGGTCGAGCGTGTTGAAGAATACCAGATCGCCCGGTTGCAGCTCGGACATCCCGATCGGCCGCGTGATCTGCGCGATTCGTGCGGCATTGTGCGGCAGGCGGTGACCGCTCACCTGCTCGACGATGTAGCTGACCATGCCGCTGCAGTCCATGCCGGCCTCGGGGTTGCGGCCGCCGAAGCGATAGCCGGTGCCGAGCAGGCCGAGGGCGTAGAGGACGATCTCCTCGGCGGCGAGCCGGTCGTCGATCTCGAAGTATGGGCCGTTATCGGCGCGCGCGGCGTTCGTCGCCGGCGCATGCGCGGTGAGTGCGGCCGGCGGCCGCGTGCCGCAACCGCTCAGCATGGCAACGAGCAGCAGCAGCCATGCCAGCGGGACGCTCCGGAAACGGCATGTCATCATCGGGAACCTCGCGTGCGAGTCCCGGAAAGATATTCGATTATCCCCTCAGGCGTCCAGCCAGAATGTCACCGGACCGTGATTGACGAGCGCCACCGACATCTCGGCGCCGAAGCGGCCGGTCTCGACCACCGGGTGGCGGCTGCGGGCGAGCGCGACCAAGGCGAGAAAGAGCTGCTGCGCCCGTTCGGGCGGCGCCGCGGTCGAGAAGCCCGCGCGCGTGCCTTTTCGCGTGTCGGCAGCGAGCGTGAACTGTGGCACCAGCAGCAGCCCGCCGCAGACGTCGCGCAGCGACAGGTTCATGCGGTCTTCGGCATCCTGGAAGATGCGGTAGCCGAGCAGGCGCTCGACCATGCGTTCGACATTGCATTCGCCGTCCTCGCGCTGCACGCCGATCAGCGCGAGCATGCCGGCGCCGATGCTTCCGATGGTCTCGCCGGCGACGTCTACCCGCGCCGAGGTGACGCGCTGGATCAGTGCTATCACGCTCGGCGGGCGTCGGCGAGGCAGCGCGCCGCGGACACCGTGCCGGCGCGCTGCAGGCTCGCCCGCTTGCCGTCGATGCGCAGCACCAGTTCGCCGTCGGTATAGGTCGCTGCCGTCGTCGTGGCGGACGGCGCGTGACGTGCTGCGCGGGCGAGTGAAAAACTGCCCGTGCCGTCGCGCAGACGCACGTATTCGGGGCGGAACTCGACGACGAAACGCTCACCGCCCTCGCAGCGGAAACCGACCGTTTGCGATGCATCGCGCGTGTAGGCAGTCGTTGCAAGGGCGGCGACGGTTGCGATCGCCAGCCCGACGCCCAGGCGTGGCCAGCGCAACCCGGCACGCAGCATTGTGGTATTCGTCATGGCGGACGGCTGTCAGTCGGTCAGTTCGATGGTTCCGGTCACGCCGACGACGACGTCGCTCTCGCCGCCTTCCAGCGGTGCGGGCGCAGCTTCGGCAGCGAATGCGCCGGCGCGCATCATCGGGACGACCGGAGGCGGCATGCCGCCGTAATTGATCGAAAGGTTGCGGATGCGGTAGGCCCTGTCGAAGGTGTCGGCGATCGTCTTCGCGCGCGCCTGGAAGGCGCGGATCGCGTCGATCGCCGCAAGATCGGCGGTGCTCATGCGCGTCTCGGGCGCCGGCTGCATGGCGAGGCTGGACACCGCGAGCGTCTCCTGCAGCTTGCCCAGGAGCTCGGACAGCGCTGGAATGTCGCGGCTTTCGAGCCGGATCGTCGAGCGCATGCGCCACGCCTGGATGCTGCGGCCGTCCTTGGTGTGCACCGGCCAGGTGCTGACGCCGGCGCTACTGACCTGCACGCCGTCGTACGCCTTGCCCAGTTCGAATGCGGCGGCGATGGCGGCGTTGACGCGGCGCGATAGCGCTGCCGGATCGGCGTCGGTGGCTTCGTAATAGGCCATCGCGATGGCGAGATCGTTCGCTGCGCGGCGGCTCGCTTCGGCGGTCAGTTCGATCTTCGGCCCCTCGCCGTATTGCTGGGCGAACACGATGGATGATGGGGGGAAGACGGCGAGCGCGCAGGCGGCGCCGACGACAAATCTGCGGGCAGGACCAGTCATGGATGTCGAGCTGAGTGGAAGAATCGTCGCGAACGCCTGCAGTGTAACGTGATTGCGCCCGCGGGGGGCTGCCGCTTGTAAGCCGGGGTAAGCGGGCGGGCGACGATGGCTTCCGTGATCCGCCGCCCGGCGACGGCCCTATTTGGCGCGCACCAGCGGATCGATATGACGGGCGTGGGTTGCATAGAGGCGCGCATTTTCGACGTACTGCGCGGCGTTCGCGTGCAGGCCGGCGATGTCCTCGTCGGACAGTTCACGGATGATGCGCCCGGGCGAGCCGACCACCAGGGAGCGGTCGGGAATGACCTTGCCTTCGGGGATCAGGGCATTGGCACCGACGATGCAGTCCTTGCCGATGACCGCGTGGTTGAGTACGACCGCATTGATGCCGATCAGCGTGCCGTCGCCCACCGTGCAGCCGTGCAGCATGGCCATGTGGCCCACGGTGACGTTGCGCCCGATCGTCAGCGGCACGCCGTCGTCGTTGTGCAGAATCGAGCCGTCCTGGATGTTGGTGTTGTCGCCGATCAGGATCGGGTCGTTGTCGCCGCGGATCACGACGTTGTACCAGATGTTCACGTTCTCGCCGGCTTCGACGAGGCCGATCACGGTCGCGTTGTCGGCGACCCAGCAACCCGCTCCGAACCGGGGCTCACGGTCACCAAGGGCGTATATCGCCATTCTTTTGGTCTCCATCGGGGTCGGCAGCCACTCTGCCGCAGTGCGGCGCAATCATAGCAAACCGCGTACTTCGACGGTGCATCGCGGCACGTGTGCGCCAGCGTGGCTGCGCCGCGCGATGGTACGATGAAGGCCTTCGCCTCTCCGGCATCCGCCATGCTCAGTTACCGCCACGCCTTCCATGCCGGCAATCATGCCGATGTACTGAAGCACTTCGTGCTCCTCGAGCTGTTGCGCTATTACAACCGCAAGGACAAGCCATGGTGGTACGTCGACACGCACGCCGGCGCGGGCTGCTATGCGCTCGAGGGCGGCTACGCCGACAAGATTTCCGAGCACGTCGAGGGCATCGGCCGGCTGTGGCAGCGCGACGATCTGCCGGTCGCGTTGCAGCCCTATGTCGACGCGGTGCGGCAGTTCAATCCACATGGCGGGCTGAGTTTTTATCCCGGCTCGCCGGCCCTGGCGATGACGCAGCTGCGCGCAAACGACCGCATGCGCCTGTTCGAGCTGCATCCGGCCGACTGCGCGTCGCTCGAACAGACCTTCGTGCGTGACGGCGACCGCGTGCAGATCCGCAAGGCCGACGGTTTCGCCGCGCTGCGCGCGCTGTTGCCGCCGCCGACGCGACGCGCCCTCGTGCTGATCGATCCGCCTTACGAGGTCAAGGACGACTATCGAAGAGTGGTCGAGGTCGTGCGTGACGCGATGCGGCGCTTTCCCGGTGGTACCTATGCCGTCTGGTATCCGATGCTCGCGCGCAGCGAGGCGCGGCAGCTGCCCGAGCGGCTGGCCGCGCTGGCGGCCGAGAGCTGGCTCGACCTGCGCATGGCGGTGCGCAAGCCGGCGCGCGACGGTTTCGGCATGTTCGGCAGCGGCCTGTACATCGTCAATCCGCCCTGGACGCTGCCGCAGCTGCTCGAAGCCGTGATGCCGTGGCTCGCCGGAACGCTCGCAATCGACGGGCATGGCGGATACGATCTGGAGCACCACATCGAATGAACGACGACGACACGCTGCGCGTCATCCGCGACGCGCTCCGGCGCTTCGCCGCCGAACGCGACTGGGAGCGCTTCCACACGCCCAAGAATCTGGCCATGGCGCTGGCCGGCGAGGCCGGCGAGGTGATCGAGCATTTCCAGTGGCTCAGCGCCGAGGAGTCGCTCGCGCTGCCCGAGCCCGAGCGCGCCGCGGTGGCCCTCGAACTTGCCGACGTGCTGTTCTATCTCGTGCGCCTGGCCGACGTGATGCAGATCGATCTGGCCGACGCGGCGCAGCGCAAGCTGGTTCTCAACGCCGAACGCTATCCGGCCGAAAAGGCGCGTGGACGGGCGACGAAATACGATCGACTGTGACCGACGCACGCCTGGCCATGCGCAAGCTCATTGGGCTGCGGCAATATTTCTGAAACAATATCGCCTTTGACCTTTCGGAAAGTCGGGCGTGGAACTCACTCACATCAGCGAGCTTGAAAAGGCCACCAGAAAAGGCCGGGTCGAGCTCTTCCGTCTCGGCATGGCCTTGCTGTTCATCATCGGGGTCATGCTCTACACCATTGTGCGCGGCGAGGCGCAGGGCAGCCTCTACATCGTCATCGCGGCGATGATCGGCGGCTACATGGCGATGAACATCGGCGCCAACGACGTCGCCAACAACGTCGGACCGGCGGTCGGCTCGAAGGCGCTCACGCTCGGCGGGGCGCTGGTGATTGCCGCGATCTTCGAGGCGGCCGGGGCGATCATCGCCGGCGGCGAAGTGGTCGGCACGATCCGCAGCGGCATCATCGACCCGAGCCAGATCCCCGATGCGAACACCTTCCTGTGGGTGATGATGGCCGCGCTGCTGGCCGCGGCGATGTGGCTCAACATCGCCACGGTGCTGGGAGCACCGGTGTCGACGACGCATTCGATCGTCGGTGCGGTGCTCGGCGCAGGGATCGCCTCGAGCGGTTTTGCGATCGCGAACTGGGATACGGTCGGCCGCATCGTCGCGAGCTGGGTGATCTCGCCGGCGATGGGCGGCATCATCGCGGCGTTCTTTCTGTACGTGATCAAGCGCAGCATCACCTACCAGACCGATCTCGTCGCCGCGGCGCGCAAGGCCGTGCCGTATCTCGTCGCGGTGATGGCCTTCGCGTTCGGGACCTATCTGATGCTCAAGGGCCTGAGCCGCATCTGGAAGGTCGGCATGCTGCAGGCGCTTCTGATCGGTTTCGTCGTCGCGGGGGTGGTCCTCGTGGTGGTCAGACCGCTGGTTGCGCAGCGTGCGCAGGCCATCGCCAACACCAAGGCCGGGGTCAACCAGCTGTTCACGGTGCCGTTGATCTTCGCCGCGGCGCTGTTGAGTTTCGCGCATGGATCGAACGACGTCGCCAATGCGGTCGGGCCGCTCGCGGCCATCGTCGAGGTGGTCAGTTCGGGCACCGGTGAAATTGCCCGCGCGGCACCGATCCCGACCTGGGTGATGATCGTCGGCGCGTTCGGGCTGGCGATCGGTCTGGGCCTGTTCGGGCCGCGTGTGATCCGCACGGTCGGCTCCGAGATCACCGAGCTCGACCAGATGCGCGCCTATTGCATCGCGATGGCCGCGACCATCACCGTCATCATCGCGAGCCAGCTGGGCCTTCCGATCAGCACGACGCACGTCGCGGTCGGGGCGGTGTTCGGCGTCGGTTTCCTGCGCGAGTATCTGAAGAGCAGCTACGCGCGCATGCTCGACGAGATCAAGGCGCACCACCCCGAAGGGGACCAGGAGGCGATCGATGCCTTCCTCGAGCGCTTCACCGCGGCGACCATCGACGAGAAGGGCGCGATGCTGCGCGATCTCAAGCAGCGCTCCAAGAAGCACCTCGATCCGGCGCATTTCTCCAAGACCGAGCGCAAGGGTTTGCGCAAGGTGTATCGTCAGGAACTCGTCAAGCGCTCGCAGCTGCTGCGCATCGTCGCCGCCTGGGTGGTCACGGTGCCCGCCTCGGCACTGATGGCGGCACTGCTCTTCTTCACCATCAAGGGCATGCTGATCGACTGACGCCGGCACGCATCGGCAGACATGATCGCATTCGAACTCTATGCGCTGATCGCGCTCGCTGGGGTCGCCTGGATCTGGTTCGACGCGATCAAGGCGCGCGAGATCGGCATGACGGCCGCGCGCGCGAGCTGCGCGCGCGAGGGCGTTCAACTGCTCGACGAGACCGTGGTGTGCCGCTCGACGCGGCTTGCCCGCGACGAGAACGGGCGCGTCGCGCTGCGTCGCGTCTACGATTTCGAGTACTCGGGTTCGGGCAATGATCGCTTTCGCGGTTCGGTCATGCTGGTCGGCAAGGAGGTGACGATGCTCGACGTCAGCGCGCACCGCGCGCACGAACCCGGGACGTGGGCGCTGCGTGAGTAGCGGCGTGTTCGGGCCGCCGGCTAGAGGCGGTGGTCGAAGCTGTGCAGGAACTCGTTGCGCAGCTGCGCCGACTCGCGAAACGCACCGCTGAATGCCTGCGTGACCACGCGCTCGTCGCCGCGGCGGTCCTCGCCGAGCAGCAGGCACAGCTGCTCGGCCTCGATCACGCAGGCCGCGCCGCGTGCGCGGCCATGGCGCATCAGCGCGTCGGCGATGTCGCGCGTCATCCACTCCTGATACGTGAAGCGGTGGCCGATCGCGTCGACCATGCGCGCGATGCGCCCGAAGCCGTGCAGGCGTCCGCCCGGCAGGTAGGCGACGTGGGCGACGCCGCGAAACGGCACCAGATGGTGCGGGCAGACGCCGTGCACGGCGATGCCGCGGATCACCACCATGTCGTCGCGGGCATCGTCGAAACCGTCGCCGAGGGCCTCGGCCGGATCCAGCTCGTAGCCGCCCAGCAGCCGCCGCTGCCACAGCTCGCGCACGCGCCGGGCCGTCTTGCCGGTGTGCGCGCCTTGCGGCGCGATGCCGCAGGCTTCGAGCAGGGCGGTGACGGCACGCTCGAAGGCGGCCGGGTCGAACTCGCCCGCGCGCGGGATGCCGATGGCCCCTTCGATGCGCGGTGCGTGGTCGTGATCATGAGTGTGGTCTTGGGTCATGGACTTGCCTGCGGGACGTCTCGCCCCAATGATAGCCCTCGTACGGTGCGGACTGAACCGCCGCCGGCGATTCGGCGACTCATCGGTGAGCGTCGCAATCACCGTGCGGCGCCCGGCCGAGCACGTGCAATGAAAACCCGGCACGGCTTCTGCTTGTCAAATTCGGTGATGCGCCCCGCCGCCGAGGTCGGCGCCGCCCACGAATCGTGCAATACCAGGGGAGGACCCGATGGCCACGACCGATATCTGCATCCCGCTCGCCGACGCCCGGCAGATCTACCGGGTCGAGGACGTTGATCGTGCGATCGAGGAGAGCGCGCCCTCGCGCAACGAGGCGCTCGCCGCGTTCTACGAACGGATGAAGCGCCTGGGCGGAACGCGCTTCGTCGTCAAGCCGAGCCGCGCCGACGGGCTCGACCCGCTCTACGAGCGCTGCCCGAACTTCGACGAGGTCATCGACGACATCCGCAAGTCGCTGGCGCTCGCCGTGTCCGGCAACGAGCCGGTCTCGTTCGCGCCCATCCTGCTGCTCGGCGAGCCGGGCATCGGCAAGACGCACTTCGCCCGCGCACTGGCCGAACGGCTGGGCACCGGTTATCACTTCGTGTCGATGAGCTCGCTGACGGCCGGCTGGATTCTGTCCGGGGCGGCTGCGCAGTGGAATCACAGCAAGCCCGGCAAGGTCGCGCAGGCGCTGGTGGCCGGCGACGTGGCCAACCCGCTGATCGTGCTCGACGAGGTCGACAAGGCCGGCGGTGATGCGCGCTACGATCCGATGGGCGCGCTGTACGAGCTATTCGAGCATGACACCGCACGGCGTTTTCGCGACGAGTACGTCGATGTCGAGATCGATGCGAGCCACATCCTGTGGATCACCACCGCAAACGACGAGCGCAGCATTCCCGAGCCGATCCTGAACCGCATGAACGTCTACGAGGTGCCGCGGCCGGACGCCGACGAGTCGTTCGCGATCGCGTGCAGCCTCTACCGCGAGATCGTCGGTGCGCACGACTGGGGCTTTCCGGACGATCCGCCCTTCGCCGTCATGGAACGGCTGGCCGCGCTGCCGCCGCGCGAGCAGCGCCGTGCGCTGATGGCCGCGTTCGGCACCGCCAAGCTCGCCGGCCGTGACCACCTCGAGCCGGACGACCTCGACAGCCTGCGCGCCGGCAAGAAGCGCAAGATCGGCTTCTGAACCCGAAGCGGCTCGCGTGCGGATGGCTCCACGGTGGTGCCGCCCCGGGCGTGCACCGTCAGACCGCCCACAGCGGCGGCTCGTCCATCAGCGCGATCTGCTCGCGCAGCTCGAGGATGCGGTCCTGCCAGTAGCGCTGCGTGTTGAACCACGAGAAGGCGGCAGGGAAGGCCGGGTCGTCCCAGCGCCGTGCGAGCCAGGCCGAATAGTGGATCAGCCGCAGCGTGCGCAGGGCCTCGACCAGATGAAGCTCGCGCGGCGCGAAGTCGTGGAAATCCTCGTAGCCGGCGAGCACCGCGGCGAGCTGCGCGCTCATTTCGTGGCGCTCGCCCGACAGCAGCATCCACAGGTCCTGCATCGCCGGACCCATGCGGCTGTCGTCGAAATCGACGAAATGCGGCCCGCCGTCGCCGCCGCGTGTGTCGCCCCACAGCACGTTGCCCCCGTGGCAGTCGCCATGCAGGCGGATCTGCGCGACGTCGCCGGCGCGGTCGAAGGCCCGGCGCACGCCGTCGAGCGCCTGCGCGACGGTGGTGGTCCACGCCGGCAGCAGGTCGTCGGGGATGAAACCGTGCGCGAGCAGCCAGTCGCGCGGCTCCTCGCCGAAGCTCGCGACATCGATGGCCGGGCGTGCGCGGTACGGCTCGAGCGCGCCGACGGCATGGATGCGCCCGATGAAGCGGCCCATCCACTCGAGCGTCGCATCGTCGCCGAGCTCCGGCGCGCGTCCGCCGATGCGCGGGAAAAGCGCGAATCGCATGCCACAGTGATGATGCAGGCTCGCGCCGCCGAACGCGACCGGGGCGACGACCGGCAGTTCGCGGGCGGCCAGCTCGGTGACGAAGGCGTGCTCTTCGGCGATCGCCGCGTCGGACCAGCGCTCCGGCCGATAGAACTTCGCGACCATCATCGGGCCGTCTGCGAGACCGATCTGATAGACGCGGTTCTCGTAGCTGTTGAGCGCGAGCATGCGTCCGTCGGGCGCGAGGCCCACGCTCTCGACCGCATCGAGGATCAGCTCCGGGGTGAGGTCGGAAAAGGGTGTACGGCTCATCGGTACGTCGGGGCAGTGCGCCGTCACGGCGCGGTCGGTTCATTGTGTCAGGGAATGGGCCGCGCGGCCAGATACCTTCGGTGCGCGCGACGCGGAGGGCGGGCGGGCAATCCGGCATTGCCCGCACTCGCGGCGGGCCTCACAATGGCGCCTTTTTCCGCTGGACCTCCCGCATGAATCAGGATCACGAAGATCCCGCAGCGCGCGCGATTCCCATCGATGCGCTCGCCGAGCTCGCTCCGCCCGACATTCAGACCGTGGCGGCGCGCATGGCCCAGGACGCCTTCGCGCAGGTGTTCCGGCTCACCGTCGGCGAGGACGACGCCGGTCGTGCACGCGGCGTCGCGCAGCTCGCCGACGCGTTGCAGAAGTGGTCCTCCGCCGCGCCGACCGACGAGGCGCGCAGCCTGCGCCTGGCGATGCTGATGGTGGGGCTGGACCAGTGGGGACTCGCCTACAGCCGTGCTTTCGGCCTGCAGGCGATCCCCGGCCTCACCGAGCTCGTCGGTGCGTTGCGCACCGCGCTCGATCCGCAGGCCGAGGCGTGCTTCCAGCAGATGTTCGCGGCAATCGATGCGCACGAGGGCAATGCAATCGACTTCAAGATCGCCTTGCGCCGGGGCATCCACCTCGCACTGTGGCACGCGCTGATCGCCAGCGACGACCGCGACCAGGCCATGGCGATCGTCACGCAGCTTGGCGGCATGATGTGCGGCCTGGTCCGGCTGATGCCCGAGCTCGGCTGGCGCCTGGTCGCCGACGCGGTCGCACACATCCAGATCCAGTGCCTCTCCGAAGGCTTCGCCGCCGACGGTCTGGCGCGCGACGCGACCGAGGCCCTGTTCGCAGCGCTGGCCACCCAGCTGCCGGCCGAGCAGCGCGAGCTCGTGATGGGGCTGGCGCGCCGGTCCGTGCTGGCCTGGCAGCAGGCCAGGCGCCCGGCCTCGGGCAGTGTGCACTGAGCGGGGCGGTTTTCATGGCACTCAAGGCAACCATCTACAAGGCCGAGCTCGGCATCGCGGACATGGATCGCGGCTATTACGGCGAGCACCAGCTCACGATTGCGCGCCACCCGTCAGAAACCGACGAGCGCATGATGGTGCGGCTGGTCGCGTTCGCGCTGTACGCCGATCCCGCGCTCGCCTTCGGCAAGGGGCTGTGCGTCGATGACGAGCCGGACCTGTGGCAGCGCGACCTGACCGGTGCGATCGAACGCTGGATCGACGTCGGCCAGCCCGACGAAAAATGGATTCGCAAGGCCGCCGCACGGGCCGCCCATGTCGTCGTGGTCAGCTACGGGCGTGCCGCCGACGTGTGGTGGAACGGCGTTCGCAACAAGCTCACACGCCTCGCCAATCTGACCGTGCTGAACCTGCCGCCGGATGCCGCGCCTGCGCTGGCCGAGCTGACCGACCGCGGCATGCGGCTGCAGGTGACGGTGCAGGACGGCCAGGTGTGGATCACCAACGGACAGGCCACCGTGCTGGTCGAGCCGGTGACGCTGCGCCGGGAGTGAGCACGGGCGTGTTCGCGTCACGGCCAACCGCGCGGCTCGCGGCGATCGGGCCCGCCTTCGCGGTCGTATGGCAGGGGGCGACCGCGCGGGCGCGATGCGCACCGGTGCGCACCCGCCTAGCCCATCACCAATCAGGTGAGCCCATGCTCGCGAACGAATGCGTCGAGCACGTCGTGCAGGTCCGGATGGCCGATCTCCTCGAGTTCGTAGTGCACGCGGGCGGTCGGCTTCGCAATCGGAATCACGCGGGTCAGATCGACGGGCGTGCCGATCACCACTGCGTCGCACGGGCAGGCATCGATGGTGGCCTCGAGGTCGGCGAGCTGCTGCGCGCCGTAGCCCATCGCCGGCAGGACCGCGCCGATGTCGGGCCAGCTCGCATAGGTCGTCGCGATGCGGCCGACCGCAAACGGGCGCGGATCGATGATCGCATCGGCACCGAAGCGGCGTGCGGCCAGCGTTCCGGCGCCGATGCGCATCCCGCCGTGGGTCAGGGTCGGTCCGTCCTCGACCACGAGCACGCGCTTGCCGGCCACGTGCTGCGGCCGGTCGAGCGTGAGCGGTGAGGCCGCGAGGACCACGCGGGCGCCCGGATTGACGCGCGCGACGCTGTCGCGCACGGTCTCGACGCCGCCCTCGGGAGCCGTGTCGATCTTGTTGATCACGACCACGTCGGCAAGCCGCAGGTTGAGCTCGCCGGCGTAATACGAGAGCTCGTGGCCGGCACGATGCGGGTCAGCGACGGTGATGGTGAGGTCGGGGCGGAAGAACGGATAGTCGTTGTTGCCGCCGTCCCACACGATCACGTCGCAGCCGGCCGGATCGGTCTCGGCCGCGCGCAGCACCGCCTCGTAGTCGACGCCGGCATAGACGACATTGCCGCGCTCGATGTGCGGCTCGTATTCCTCCATCTCCTCGACCGTGCAGCGCTCGCGGACGAGATCGTCGAGCGTCGCGAAGCGCTGCACGCGCTGCGCGGCGAGATCGCCGTACGGCATCGGGTGGCGGACGGTGACGACGCGAAGGCCGCGGGCCGCGAGGTCGGCGACGATGCGCCGGCAGGTCTGGCTCTTGCCGGCGCCGGTACGCGTGGCGACCACGGCGACGACCGGCCTGGTGCTCGCGAGCATCGTCGCGCGCGGGCCGGCCAGCACGAAGTCGGCGCCGGCCGCGTTGACGACGGCGCCCGTCTCCATCACCTTGGCATAGGGCACGTCGCTGTACGCGAACATGCAGACATCGATGCCGTGCTCGCGGATCAGGCGCGGCAGCGCGCTTTCGGGATGGATCGGAATCCCGCCGGGGTAGAGCGGGCCGGCGAGCTCGGGCGGATAGCGGCGTCCGGCGATGTCGGGGATCTGCGCCGCGGTGAAGGCGACCACCGCGAAGCGCGAGTCGTCGCGGTAGCAGGTGTTGAAGTTGTGGAAATCGCGCCCGGCGGCGCCGAGGATGATGACCTTGCGGATGTCTGTCATGAAGCGCGCTCCTGTGCGGTGGCTGGCGGACACGTCCTCGCGTGCGCGTGCGATGTCCCGGCCGTACGGATGCCTCGCGACGCGTTGCGGCGGCGCCAGTCCGGGCGGCCAAAGGCTGATAGCGACGTCATGACGGCCTGCCGAAGGCGATAGAATAGCCGCGAAAGCCGGGCCTGGTGCCGCGGCGGGCACTGGAGTGTCATCGTGGACGTCGCAAGTCAGTTCTTCATCATATTCGTGCTCATCGCGCTGTCGGCCTGGCTGTCGATCTCGGAGATCTCGCTGGCGGCCTCGCGCAAGATCAAGCTGCGGCTGATGGCCCAGCAGGGCAATGCCGCCGCCGAAAAGGTGCTGCGCCTTCAGGACAACCCCGGCCATTTCTTCACCGTCGTGCAGATCGGCCTCAATGCCGTGGCGATCATGGGCGGTATCGTCGGCGAGTCGGCGCTGGCACCGGCCCTCGCCGAGCTGATCGGGCTGGTCTATGCCGGCGAGCGGCTCGCCCCGATCGCGTCGGCGTGCGCGTTCGCGCTCGTCACGTCGCTGTTCGTGCTGTTCGCCGACCTGGTGCCCAAGCGCCTCGCGATGACCGCGCCCGAGAAGGTCGCGGTCGTGATCGTGCGGCCGATGCAGTTCTGCGTGTCGCTGTTCATGCCGCTGGTGTGGCTGTTCGATGGCTTCGCGAACTGGCTGTTTCGGCTGTTCAAGCTGCCCAACGTGCGTCCCGAGGACATCACCTCGGAGGAAATCGTCGCGATGGCCGACGCCGGCGCCCAGGCCGGCGTGCTGCTGCGCCACGAGCACCAGCTGATCGCCAACGTGTTCGAGCTCGACGCACGCACCGTCACCTCGGCGATGACGGCGCGCGACAGCGTCGTGTACTTCACGCTCGACGAGGCCGAGGAGAGCATCCGAGCCAAGCTCGCCGACCATCCGCACGGCAAGTTTCCGGTCTGCGAAGGGTCCATCGATCACGTGCTCGGCTACGTCGATTCGAAGGACGTGTTCGCGCGCATTCTGTCCGGCCAGAAGCTCTCGCTGCTCGCCGACCCGGTGATGCGCGAGGCGCTGGTGATTCCCGACACGCTGACGCTGTTCGAGGCGCTCGAGCGCTTTCGCGCCGCGCGCGAGGACTTCGCGCTGATCGTCAACGAATATGCGCTGATCGTCGGCCTGCTGACGCTGCAGGACGTCATGAACACGGTGATGGGCGAGCTCGGCAGCGCGGTCAGCGAGGAGCTGATCGTCAAGCGCGACGAAGCCTCGTGGCTGATCGACGGACTGACACCGGTCGAGGACGTGATGCAGGCGCTCGGCATCGAGTCGTTCGAAGGCAGCGAAAACTACGAGACCATCGCCGGCTTCATGATGTACCGGCTGCGCAAGGTGCCGCGCCGCACCGACGCCGTCGTCTATCGCGGCTTCAAGTTCGAGGTCGTCGACATCGACAACTTCCGCATCGACCAGCTGCTGGTGACGCGGGCCGCCGACGAGGACCTTGCGCCGGGAGCGTAGTCGCCGGGCCGCCCACAGGCGGAGCGATCGCGCCAACGGGCGGTTCGGGGCTCGCGTGCCGGCTGCGTGCGGATGCGACGAACGGTTGACCTTCCCACGTGGTCAAGGTCTACAGTGCGCGCAATCGCACATTCACAGCCCGGAGTTCCGCAATGAACCAGACAACCGTAGCCCGCGACGAGGTGCGCACGCTGAACGTCACCGGGATGACCTGCGCATCGTGCGTGGCGCACGTCGAGAAGGCGCTGACGAAGGTCGAGGGCGTGCGCTCGGCCAGTGTCAATCTCGCCACCGAATCCGCCACCGTGACGGTCGCACCCGACGTGCCGTTCGCCGCGCTTGCCGACGCGGTGAAGAAGGCCGGCTACGAGGTCGCGCGCGACGACCTCACGCTCGACATCGAAGGGATGAGCTGCGCGGCCTGCGTCGGCCGTGTCGAGAAGGTCCTGAAGCGCGTGCCCGGCGTGATCGATGCGCGCGTGAACCTCGCCGCGCGCCGAGCGCGCGTCGAGACTGCCGGCGCGGTGCCGCTCGCGGCGCTGGTCGAGGCGGTGAAGAAGGCCGGCTTCGGCGCCCGCGCGGCGGGCGACGTCACCGAATCGGCGCGCACGGCGACGGCGCAGGCCGAGGAGCAAAGCCTGCGGCGCGCAGTGTGGCTCGCCGCGGCGCTGACGCTGCCGGTGTTCGTGCTCGAGATGGGCTCGCACTTCATTCCGGGCATGCACGAGTGGGTGATGGCGAACATCGGCCACCGCCAGAGCTGGTGGCTGCAGTTCGTGCTGACCACCGTCGTGCTGTTCGGCCCGGGCCTGCGCTTCTTCCGCAAGGGCGTGCCGGCACTCGTGCGTGGCGCGCCGGACATGAACGCGCTGGTTGCGATCGGCACCGGTGCGGCGTGGGTCTATTCGGTCGTCGCGACCTTCATGCCGGGGCTGCTGCCCGAAGGCACCGTGAACGTCTACTACGAGGCGGCCGCGGTGATCGTGACGCTGATCCTGGTCGGCCGACTGCTCGAGGCACGTGCGCGCGGACGCACCAGCGAGGCGATCCAGCGTCTGATGCGCATCCAGCCGCGTACCGCGCGGGTGGTCCGCGACGGCAAGCCGCAGGAGGTCGCGATCGAGGACGTCGTCGTCGGCGACATCCTCGAAGTGCGTCCGGGCGAAAAGATCGCCGTCGATGGCGAGGTGATCGAGGGAGCGTCCTTCGTCGACGAGTCGATGATCACCGGCGAGCCGGTGCCGGTCGCGAAGAGCGCAGGCAGCGCGGTCGTCGGCGGCACGCTCAACACGCGCGGCGCGTTCAGCTTTCGCGCGACCAAGGTCGGCGCCGACACCGTGCTCGCGCAGATCATCCGCATGGTCGAGAGCGCGCAGGGGGCCAAGCTGCCGATCCAGGCGCTGGTCGACAAGGTCACGATGGTGTTCGTGCCGGTGGTGATGGGCGTCGCGGTGCTGACTTTTCTGGTGTGGCTTGCGTTCGGTCCCGAGCCGGCGCTGACCTTCGCGCTGGTCAACGCGGTCGCGGTGCTGATCGTCGCCTGCCCGTGCGCGATGGGGCTGGCGACGCCGACCTCGATCATGGTCGCGACCGGGCGCGCCGCGGCGATGGGCGTGCTCTTCCGCAAGGGCGATGCGCTGCAGCTGCTGCGCGAGGCCGACGTCGTCGCGCTCGACAAGACCGGCACGCTGACGGTCGGCCGTCCGGAGCTCACCGACCTGGTCACCGCCGAGGGCTTTGCCGACGAGGAGGTGCTCGCGCTCGTCGCCGCGGTCGAGCGCCGTTCCGAGCATCCGATCGCCGAGGCGATCGTCGCCGCCGCACGTGCGCGCGGGCTCGAGCTCGCCGACGCGCAAGGCTTCGAGGCGACGGCCGGCCACGGCGTGCGTGCGACCGTCTCCGGGCGCACCGTCGAGATCGGCGCCGACCGCCTGATGCGCCGGCTCGGTCTCGACGTCGACCTCTTCGCTGCGCAGGCCGAGCGTCTCGGCGACGAGGGCAAGTCGCCGCTCTACGCGGCGATCGACGGCCGGCTCGCGGCCATCGTCGCGGTCGCCGACCCACTCAAGCCGACGTCGGTGCAGGCGGTGCGGGCGCTCCATGCGTTGGGGCTGCGGGTGGCGATGATCACCGGCGACAACGCGCGCACCGCGCACGCGATCGCGCGCCAGGCCGGCATCGACGAGGTCGTCGCCGAGGTGCTGCCCGACGGCAAGGTCGAGGCGCTCAAGAAGCTGCGCCGTGGCGGCCGCCGCGTGGCCTTCGTCGGCGACGGCATCAACGACGCGCCGGCGCTCGCCGAGGCCGACGTCGGCATCGCGATCGGCACCGGCACCGATGTCGCGATCGAGAGCGCCGACGTCGTGCTGATGTCGGGCGATCTCGCCGGCGTGCCGCGCGCGGTCGCGCTGTCGCGCGCGACGATGCGCAACATCGCGCAAAACCTGTTCTGGGCGTTCGCATACAACACCGCGCTGATTCCGCTCGCGGCCGGCGTGCTCTATGCCCCGGCCGGCGTGCTGCTGTCGCCGATCTTCGCGGCCGCGGCGATGTCGTTGTCGAGCGTGTTCGT
>DAOMOP010000061.1:0-18830 GCA_035444405.1 Rhodocyclaceae bacterium | reverse complement strand
GGATCTCGACGTCCGGCAGGCCTTGCGCCTGCAGCGCCGCGCGGATGCCGGCGAGCGGCCGCTCGAGGTTGCGCTGGATGTCGTTCGACAAGGCCTTGAGCGGCGACACATACACGACCTGCGTCGCGTCGCGCAGACCGCCCGCGAGCGCCTCGCGCACGAGCGCGTCGATCGCCGCGAGAAAGGCCGCGAGCGTCTTGCCCGAGCCGGTCGGCGCCGCGATCAGCACGTCGCGGCCGTCCTGGATCGCCGGCCAGGCCTGTGCCTGCGCGGCGGTGGCCGACGCGAAGCTCTCCGCGAACCAGGCAGCGACGGCCGGGTGGAAGCGCGGGGTGGGGCTGGCAGGAGTCATCACACGACGACCACGGAGAAGCCTGACGGTTCATCATAGCGCGTCGCACCGCCATCTTCGCGAGTGCAGGGAATGGTCGCGGATGACGATGGCCGAGAGATGGCGTGCGAAAGACCCGTTGATCGGGGTGCAGCGGTCCAAGAGACTCGGAGCGTGTGCAAGGGCGGAAAGGGCGGGCAACCGGCGCTCGCCCACGCTACCGCCTTGGCTAGGTCTGCATCAGCCGCGCCCGATCAGTGAGGTCCTTTTTGCGCTGCGCGACGCGCCGCTGGTAGCTCTTCGCGTTCTTGGCGCACACCAGCGCATAGGGGCGCCCGCTGCGGTCGGTTTCGGCATCCACGTCGCAGTCGGCGCGCCGGATCGAGTCCGCCACATGCCGGCGGCGCGCTTCGGCGGCCCTGAAGACCCAGGTCTTGCGGACCGGATCGGCGAGGAAGGCGGAGAGCTCGGCGCAATCCCGGCACCTGCAGGGGAGCGCGCTCGGCCGGGCGAAGTCGGCCGGCGGTGAAAGCTCTTCGGCGAGGCGTCTTTCGAGGTGCTCCAGGCACGCGGCACGCAGCCGCGCCGTCGGCGGCCAGGTGCGCAGCGCGTCGGCCCGGCCGGCAAGGTCCACGGCTGCGGGGACGAGGATCGCGTCGAGCGGAAAGACCTGCGGCCAGGCGAGCACGTGGGCCACCGCGCGCTCGGCCATCGCGAGGGCGTCGAGGCGGTGCAGCGCAGCCAACAGCTCGACCACCAGCGCAGGGGTGACCGGCGCCGGGCGCGGCCAGGCGTTCGGGGCCGGTCCCCGCGCCGGATCCCCGGGCAAGGCGGCGAGCAAGGCGGCCGCTGCCGGCTCGAGCCGCGCTGCGGCGTCGGCGGCCCGCGCGGCGACATCGACGGCGACGCGGGCGAGCAGGCTGGCACACGCAGCCGCCCGCCACGGCGCATTGCGCGCGATCAGCCGGTCGAGCAGATCGGCCGCCTGCCCGGGCGGAAGCAGCGCGATGGCGCCGGCCAGGGCGTCGTTGTCGCCTTCGTCGTAGCGGCCCTTCGCGCACACCTCGGCGACAGTGGTCGCGATGTGCGCCGCGTCTCCCAGCCGCGTCAAGCTCGCGAGCAAGCGGGCCACGTCGCCCGGCCGGCCGCCTGGTTCGTCGTTGCGCATGGGCCAGGCGTCGAGGATCAGCCCGGCGAGCCGGTGCGCTTCGTGCCACGCGGGCGAGCCCGATTGCGCGCCGTTCTCCAGCCAGGCCTGCGTCAGCGAGTCGAGGTAGGGCAGCGAGACGGCGAGGCCGGCGCGGGCGATGACCTCGAGCCGCGCCGCCTGCGGCCACAGGACCAGGGCGGCGCGGCGATAGCTGCGCTCGAAGCTCGCGCCCTCGTTGCCGGTGGCCTCGTGAAAGAGCTGCTCGTCGGGCTCCACGTCCTCGAAGGCGTCCGGCGGGCACAGCTCGCCGTCCGCGAAAGGCATGTCGGGCAGCCCCGGCGGGATGCCGTCGGGCCTTTGCCAGGCCGACAGGGTCAGCGTGCGCTCGCACACCTCGCCGGCCTCGAAGTCGTCGTCCATGGGCTCCGAATAGCGCCGACCGCGCCACCCCGGCCCGGCATACTCGGCAATCCCGCTCTCCTCGATCGCGACGAGGGCCAGATGGACCTCGCACTGCGCCCGCCCGGCGGCCGCGACGAGCACCGCGGCGCGGGCGGCATCGGCGTTCTTCAAGCCCGCGAAGCCGATCTCGGCCGGCGTGTACACGTGCTCCAGCGGATAGATCAGCTTCTCGGGCGCATCCTTGCCCGGCGCCGCCCGGTCGGCGACCCAGCGGCGGAGCAAGGCGGCGATCCGCTCTTCCTCCGCATCGTAGGCGGGCGGCTCGACGGGGCGGCGCGCGCCCGTGCGAACGAGGTTGTAGACGAGGACCAATCGGCAGCCGGAGGTCACCGGACGGACCTCATGCACGCAATCCGCGTAGAACGCCGCAAAGGCGGCCTCCGAGGCCTCCGGGCAGGCGAGATCGAGGCAGACCTCGCGGCCGCGGTGGCGGACGACCAGTTCCCCGCCCGTGCAGATGGACGGCAGGACGACCACGAGGGTGGCGAACATCCCGGGTGTCTTCTCCGTGTCGCGGTGCTCGACAAAAAAGCTGCCGGTGTCGTAGATGAGCATCTTGTAGAGCTCGGCCGAGACCGGCTCGGCCACGCCCAGCCCCGCGGCACAACGCTCCACGATGCCCGACAGGCTCCGGCTCCAGTGGCGGCCGCCGATGCGGATCCGCTCCGGGCCGATCTGCCAGGTGCGCCGAACGTCGGTGTCCACCAGGGTGTCCTCGCCGCGGCCGTAGGGGGCGCGCTCGGCGACGGCGACGAGCTCTTCCGCCTGCGATGGCAGGAGGGGTAGCGCGATCGTTCCCACGCCCGTCACTTCCAGGTTCGGCGCGAAGATCTCGCTCGTTCCCGCGAAATAGAAGTCTCCGGGGCGCCGGATGGCCTGGAGGATTGCGTCGAGGGCGTGGGCAGTGTCGAGCATCGAGGTGGTGGTTTCGGTGAGGTCGGGAAAGGCACAAATTCGGGTTGGTCCGAACGTTTCTTGCGCCCACCGCGCGCTCGTTGAAACTGCGTATTCCGCTATTCGGGGAGCCAATGCTCCGACAGCACTTCCTCGTCGATCTGCCACGGGCAGACCTCCGGAAAGCAGTCGAGCCCGGTTTCCGTGACGGCCTGCGCGACCGCGCGCGCCCAGACCATGTCGAGCCAGCGCGGCTCCTGCAGCTTCGGCGTCAGGCTGGGCGATTCTTCCAGCGCGTAGCCGATCTCCTTGCGCTGTGCGCGAATGGTCTTTTCCCAGCTTGCGCCGCGCCGATCGGGCTGGAAGCGCCACTTCAGCAGGTGCGCCAGCAATACGGCCATGCGGCTTGCAAGTTCCCGCTGCTCGCTCTTACCCACGTCTTCGATCTCCCCGGCGATATGCTCGATGTCGAGCAGATCGAAACGGCGCGCGCGAAGCAGCCGCGCCTGTTCGTTTGCCCAGGCTACGATGTCCCGCTCGTAGGTTGCCATAACGCCTCCTTTTACACCTGACGCGCCGGGCGTCACCGCTGCGGCGATCGCCCTTCGAACACTTCGTCGAGGCGCTCGGTCGCGATCACATCATAGCGCACAAGGGCCTCGAGGATTTCCAGGCCGGTCTCGCACTCGATGACCCGGCCGATCAGCGCGACCAGTGTAGTGCCGCGCGCAGACTGAAACGTGCGAGACCCAGCATTGGCGCGGCTTTGACGTCGATTGTAAGTGCCATCAACAACGCACCTCTACACGGGTTTTGCGCATTACGGTGGCTCTACTATCTTGCGTTTCCTTGACTCTACTCCGATGCTGTCCCGGGAAGACTCGTATTCCCAGCGCGTCGGCAGGGCCCGGGGCAATTGGCAGGCGGTAGAATCGCCGTCATGACCAGCCCCCGACGCCCAATGCATGGCCGCGGCGGTTGACACCCCTCGTGCCCGGTGTCTTTGCCTCGATATCGAAACCGCTCGCCAGGATCGAACGATCCTGCGCGAGCTCGGCGTATTCCGCCCCGATCTCGACGCCCGCCTGCGCATTTCCGGCACGGCCAGGGACCTGGTACCCCGACTGGATGCGCTGACCCAGGGCGCGGCCTTCGTCCTCGGCCACAACGTGGTCGCATTCGACCAGCCCGCGCTGGCACTGCTGCATCCGGGCCTCGCACTGCACCGCCTGCCTCTCATCGGCACGCTCGAGCTGTCGCCGATCGCCTTTCCGCAGAACCCGTATCACCGGCTGGTGAAGGACTACAAGCTGTGCACCACCGCGCGCAACGACCCGGTGCGGGATGCGGAGCTGGCCTACACGCTGTTCCTGGAACAGGGCGATGCGCTGCAGAAGCGCGTGGCCCACCATCCCGATGAGGCGCTGTGCCTGCATTTCCTGCTGGCGCCGGAGAACGGCAAGGGCGCCGCGAACTTCTTCGCCACGCTGCGGCGCGCCCTGAAACCCTCGCTGCCCGAAGCCATCGCCGCCTGGCAGCGCGCCACGGCGGGAAAGGTCTGCATCAGCGGGCAGCGAAAGGTGCTGGCGCAGTGGCTGCCCGATCCGGCCTGGCACAAGCCGCTCGCCTACGCGCTCGCATGGCTGGGCGTGGCGGGCGGCAACTCGGTCCTGCCGCCGTGGGTCGGCCTCGCCTTCCCGAGAACGCGCGAGGTGATCGCCGCGCTGCGCGACGTGCCGTGCAGCGACCCCGCCTGCGAATGGTGCCGGGACCAGCACCACCCGCAGACGCTGCTCCCACGCTACTTCCCCGGCATCACGCGCTTTCGCAGCGCCCCGGCCACGCCGGATGGCCGCTCGCTGCAGCAGGCCATCGTCGCCAACGGCTTTGCCGGCACGCCGACCCTCGCGATCCTGCCCACCGGCGGCGGCAAGTCGCTGTGCTTCCAGCTGCCCGCGCTCGCCCGCTACGAGCGCAATAGCAGCCTCACGGTCGTGATCTCGCCGCTCCAGTCGCTGATGAAGGACCAGGTGGACAACCTCGTCGCGCGCGGCATCACGTGCGCCGGCTATCTCAACAGCCTGCTCAACCCCTTGGAGCGCAAGGCGATGCTCGACAAGCTGCGCCTGGGCGACCTGGGGCTCGTCTTCGTCGCCCCCGAGCAGTTTCGCAGCACGGCCTTCGCCAACGCGCTCGCGCACCGCGAGATCGGCGCCTGGGTGTTCGACGAGGCGCATTGCCTGTCGAAATGGGGGCACGACTTCCGTCCCGACTACCTCTACGTCTCCCGCTTCATCAAGAAGCGCCAGAAGGACGCGCCCTCGCCGGTGTTCTGCTTCACCGCCACCGCCAAGCCCGACGTGGTGGCGGACATCTGCGCCCACTTCGAGAAGCACCTCGGGGTGACGCTCGAACGGCTGGAAGGCGGGGTGAGCCGCGACAACCTGAGCTACGAGGTGTGCGCGGTACCCGCCCAGGCCAAGTACGGCGAGGCCTTGCACCTGTTGCAGGAGGCATTGCGCGAGGAGGGCGGCGCGATCGTCTTCTGCGCCCGCCAGAAGACGGTGGAGGAGGTCGCGAGCTTCCTGAAGGACGCCGGCCTCGACTGTGGCTACTTCCACGGCGGCATGCTGCCGGCCGACAAGCGCGCGGTGCAGGAAGCTTTCCTCGCCGGCACCCTGCGCGTGATCGCCGCCACCAACGCCTTCGGCATGGGCGTCGACAAGCCCGACGTGCGGCTGGTGATCCACCTCGATACGCCCGGATCGCTGGAGAACTACCTGCAGGAAGCCGGCCGCGCCGGGCGGGACCAGGCGCCGGCGCGCTGCATCCTGCTCTACGACGATGCCGACCTCGAGGTGCAGTTCCGCCTGCTGAAGAACTCGCGCCTCACCCAGCACGACATCCACGCCATCCTCAAGGCGCTGCGGGCGATCGAGCGCAAGGACCGCAGCGAAGGCCAGGTGGTGGTGACGAGCGGCGAGATCCTGCTCGAGATCCCCGACAAGCATCGCATCGACCCCGACGCGAGCGACGCCGACACCAAGGTGCGCATCGCCGTCGCGTGGCTCGAAGAAGCGCGCCTGCTCGAACGCCACGAGAACCACACCCGCGTGTTCCCCGGCAGCCTGCTCGTCACCAACCTGGACGACGCCCGGGCGCGGCTGCACAAGAAGCTCGGCGCGGAGGCGGACGTCGAGCCCTACCTGCGCATCCTCTCGGCGCTGCTCCAGGCCCGCGACGACGAGGGCCTGTCGACCGACGAGCTGATGCTCGCCACCGGCCAGGACTCGCGCACGCTGCGTGCGATGCTGCGCGAGCTCGACCAGTGGCGGCTGCTCTCCAACGACACCGAGATCGGCGTCACGCTGTATCGCGAACCGGACACGGCGCAGCGGCTCGAAGACCTCGCGCGCATCGAAGACGCGCTCCTCGCCAACCTGCGCGAAGCCGCCCCCGACGCGGACCAGGAAAGCTGGCAGATCCTCAACGTGCGGCGCCTGTGTGACACCCTGCGGCGCGACACCCGGGTCGCTTTCGACCCGGAAAAGCTCACCCGCCTGCTGAAATCCTTCGCCGAGCCCTTCGGCGACGGCGCCGGGCAGCGCGGCTTCTTCGCGCTTCGCCCGGCGGGCATCGACAACCGCTACATCCGGCTCTTGCGAAGCTGGCAGGACATCGAGTCGATCCGCAAGAAGCGCATGCGCCTGTCACGCGCCCTGGTGCATTTCTTCCTCGGCCGGCGCCAGGGCAACAACCTGCTCGTCACCTGCAAGCAGGGCGAGCTGGAAGCCGCCCTGCAGGCCGACATGACGCTCGGCGAGCTCGACATCCGCGACTGGGAAGTCGCCCTGTCTGCCGCCCTGCTCCACCTCGATACCAACGAGGTGCTGCATCTCGCGCGCGGCAAGGCGGTGTTCCGCGCGGCGATGAGCATCCGGCTCAACGCCGAGGCGCGCCGGCGCCAGTTCAAGAGATCCGACTACGCCGAGCTCGCCCTGCACTACAAGGACAAGATCGTCCAGGTGCACGTGATGGCGGAGTACGCCAGGCTCGCCATCCGCAAGATCCAGGCGGCGATGGGGCTCATCGTCGACTACTTCAGCCTGGACCGGGCCGAGTTCGTGCGGCGCCACTTCGCCGGCCGCAAGGACGTGCTGGAGATGGCCACCACCGAGGCCGCCCACCGCCGCATCCTCACCGACCTCGCCAACCCCGACCAGCAGGCCATCGTCGCCGCGCCCCAGGACGGCAGCTGCCTCGTGCTGGCCGGGCCCGGCGCCGGCAAGACGCGCGTGATCGTCCATCGCGTGGCGTGGCTGCTGTGCGAGTGCATGGTCCTGCCCGAAGAGATCATGGTGCTGGCCTACAACCGCTCCGCGGCGAGCGAAATCCGCCGCCGCCTGTGGGCGCTGGTCGGGGCGGACGCGGCCGGCGTCACGGTGCAGACCCTGCACGGGCTCGCGATGCGGCTCACCGGCACCAGCTACGCCGTCGCCGTCGAGCACGGCGAGACCATCGACTTCGGCACCGTGATCCGCCACGCCACGGCGCGCCTGCGCGAAGCCGAGCAGGGCGATGGCGTCGGCCCCTCCGTCGCGCGAGACCGCCTGCTCGCCGGCCTGCGCTTCCTGCTGGTCGATGAATACCAGGACATCAACGGCGACCACTACGCACTCATCAGCGCGCTGGCCGGGCGCACCGTCCAGACCGAGGAAGACCGCCTATCGCTGATGGTGGTCGGCGACGACGACCAGAACATCTACGCCTTCGACGGCGCGAGCGTGCGCTACATCCGCCAGTTCGAGGCGGACTACCCGGCGCGCCGCTACACCCTCGTCGAGAACTACCGTTCGACCCGCCACATCATCCACTGCGCCAACCGCGTCGTCGCCGGCGCGCGCGAGCGCATGAAGGCCGGCGACGAGATCCGCATCGACCACGCCCGGCGCGAGCAGCCCGACGGCGGCCCGTACGCCGCGCTCGATCCGGTGGCCGGCGGCCGCGTGCACGTGCTGGAAGTCCCGCGCGATGCGCGGCAGGAGGTGCAGCTCGCGCTCGCCGAGCTGCAGCGCGTGAACGCGCTGGACGCCGACCGGAATGCCGGGCAGTGGGGCCGCTTCGCCGTCATCGCGCGGCGCTGGGAAGCGCTCGAACCGATGGCCGCGCTGTGCCGCCGGCGCGGCATTCCCGTGCAGCTCCTGCGCGACCACCACCAGGTCAACCTGCACACCACCCGCCAGGGCGACGCGCTGCTGGGCCTGCTGCGCGGCACCCGGCGGCGCGCTGCGCGCACGCGCGTGCTGCTGCGATCCGGCGCGCTGGGACGCTGGTTCCGCCGCCGCCACGGCCTGCCGGTCGATGGCCTCATCCAGCACCCCTTCCTCGCCGCGCTGGCGCAATTCATCATCGAAACCGAATCGGCTGCCCCCGGCTGCGAGCTCGTCGTCGCCGACCTGATCGAGGCGCTCTACGAGTTCGGCGCGGGCGGCAAGCGCATCGGCGAGGCCCGCCCCAACGCCCCCATGGTGCTGATGACGGCGCACCGCGCCAAGGGCCTGGAGTTCGACCACGTGCTGATCCTCGACGGCGGCGGCTGGCAAGCGGGCAGCGACGACGAGCGCCGCCTCTTCTACGTCGCCATGACCCGCGCCCGCAAGACGCTGACGCTGTGCGAAGCGGCCGGCGGCCACCACCCCTTCGTGCGCGACACGAACGGGCTCGCGCTCCGAAGCCGGCCCGACGCGCCCGCGCCGGAACCGCTGCTCGAGAACCGGACCTGGCTCGCCGACCCGGAGAAGATCGTCCTTTCCTGGCCGGGCTACTACCCGCCCGACTCGCGCATCCATCGCGCCCTCGCAGCTCTCGACGTCGGCAGCCCGCTCACGCTCCGAGAGCGCAGCGACGGCAAGCCGGGCTGGGAGCTGACCGACGCGGACGGGGTGCCGGTGGGCAGGATGTCGTCGAAGTTCCAGCCACCGCCCGGCGAGCTCGTCGCCGTGCGCGTCGCCGCCATGCTGGTGAGAACCGCCCGGGCGGGCGAGGAAGGGCTGCGCAGCACGCGTTGGGAGCTGGTGTTGCCCGAGATCGAATATCGGCCTGCGGGACGGTGAGCCGACCGCGGGATCGCCGCTGCCGATCCAGTCTATGCGCTGGGCATTGAACCCGGAATCGAACGTGGCCGCCGTCGGCAGACGATGATGGCGGACACTTGGGGAACGATGGCGCGTCGACGGGGCTGGAATGTTGAATTGCTGGTTGCTGCTCGCGGAGCAGTCGCCGAGCGTCCAGTGATCGGCCTGAGGGGCCATTGAGCCTGCGGCGCGCGTCGGTCGGCAATGCGCTGGTCACCTGCCGTTCGTCTGCTGGTCGCGGTCAATGACGGCTTGTCACTTCAGCCTACAGCCGGATCCGACCCAAAGCTGAAGTAGCGTTCCCCAAGCCCTACTTCAGCAGCGCAGCGGTAGGAGCCATTGGTCAAAAGATCTGGTGGGGCTCCCAGCGACAACCTACTGAGGCATTTCACCGTAGCGCTCCGAACCCCGGCTTCTTCTCCAGGTTTGTCGCGGCTACAATGAAGCAACTACCATGAAGCTCGGATCCGGCCATGCGCATGACTGTCGAACAAATAGCTGATGAGGCCCTTGCACTGCCCAGTGAGGCACGTGCCCTGTTGGCCGACCGGCTTGTTGAAAGCCTCGATCCGGCCGAAGATGGTGATATCCGCGATCTCTGGTTGCAGGAAGCAAATCGGCGCGTAGCTGAAGTGCGGAGTGGTGCGGTCAAGACGGTTTCCGCCGAGTCAGCATTCAAGGAAGTCCGGCAAGTCATTGCCCGATGAGGGTCGAGTTTCACCCGGAAGCCTTGGTTGAATTCCGCGCTGCAGCCGAGTATTACGAACAACGGCAGACCGCACTGGGTGAGCGTTTTGTCAACGCCGTTGAAATGGCTGTTGCCCATGTCGCTGACGCCCCCACGTCGTGCCGCGTCATCGAGGGAGACATCCGTCGCTGCCTGACGAGAGTTTTTCCCTACGCCGTGCTCTACTCGATCGAGCGCGACCATATCCTTGTCGTGGCAGTCATGCACTGCCGCCGCAAACCGGGATCCTGGCGTAAACGGAAGAGTTGAGAAACGGCAGCAACCAGCCTGCTCCTGACGTTCAGTCGGAGAAGTCGTCCGGCAGGTCATGGCCGGATGCACACACAGGATGATGTCGCTGAAACCTGCCGCCCGAGTTCCTCTGTGCAAGCCGGGCTTCGGTCCAGTGGCTTCATTGCTGGATGGGGCAGCCAGCAAGGAGCATGCATCGCGAGTGGCTTCCGTCAACAATGCTGTATATCGTTGCGTGCTGCGCAACGTGCTACAGTCAGCACATGATCAAATCCTTCCGACACAAGGGGCTTCGTCGCTTCTATGAGACAGGGAGTCCGGCTGGGATTCAGCCACAGCATGCGAAACGATTAAGGTTGCAGCTTGCAGCCCTCGATACGGCAGCCAGTATCGATGACATGGATATTCCCGGCTTGCGTCTGCACCAGCTGAAGGGGGGCGAGAAAGGCCGGTGGTCGGTATGGGTCAATGGCAACTGGCGGCTCACCTTCGAGTTTTGTGACGGTAACGCTTATGTACTGGATTACGAGGACTATCACTGATGGCTATGCACAATCCTCCCCACCCCGGCGAGTTCATTCGCGATATCTACCTTGAGCCGTTCGGCTTGAGCTCGCGGCAACTTGCGGCAAAGCTCCAAGTGGCACCCTCCACGGTAGCGCGAGTTCTCCAAGGGCGCAGCGCAGTGAGCCCCGAAATGGCGCTGCGTCTTTCGCGAGTGCTGGGCCGCTCTCCTGAAAGCTGGCTCGCGATGCAGGATATGCACGACCTGTGGTGTGCGCGGAAGACCGTGAATTTAGAAGGGGTCGAGAGGTTACGGTTTGACGAGCCCAACAACGAGATGCAACCGACGCACTAAGAATCGACGCTCTAAGCTGCGCGGCTGATCCAGGTCGCGCTCGAATGCAACCACGCCGGGTTCCGTAAGCTGCCCGGAACCGCGCTCAAGAACGGCGCCGGAGAGGTCGTCTATACACCGCCGCAGCATCCCCAGCAGATCTCGGGCCCCATTACTGAAACAGTCAGGATCTGGCGCGCAAGGGCAGCCGGTTCGGGACCGGGCTCGCAGCGTGCTCACGTAGCAGCGATGAAACGCTCCGTCGCGGTCCACAGCGTTCGTGCATCCTCGACGTGCGGGTTGTGGCCCAGTCCCGCCAGCCGGCGCATCTCGGGATGATCCAGCGCCCCGGCCAGCGAGCGGCGACGATCGGCTTGAGCCCGTCCCAGACCGCCGCGTTTGCGCCGAGGCCGTGGAGCAAGACCAGCAACGGGCCGTCGTCGCCGCCGTGTTCGTACCAGATGTCGCTGTTGTCGTTGTTCGTCATGTGAGCTCCCGGTGGAGTTCGTGAGGAAGATCGGTTGCGCGCCGGCGGCGCCAACCCCTTTCTTGTGCCGGATCACTCCGCACATGTTCATCGTTACCGCCTGTCCGACCCCGCAGTTTGGCTCGGCCGACCACGGATGTCGGGCAAAGTGTGCTGCCTGGTGAATGATTCCTCACTCGAACCGCTTTACTTCGTCGCGGGTTCGGCGTAGTGTATCCCGTATCCGGGATCCCGAATCCACAGAAGCGGATCCCCCACTGTAACGGAGAGTTGCCTTGGTCCCCGTGCTCGAGTCGGTCGAACGCCAGCCCGCCCTCAAGGATCGCGTCTATCAGATGCTGCGTTCGCATTTGCGCCGCGGCACCATCGCGGTCGGCCAGCCCCTCCAGGAGGCGCCGCTCGCCGAGCAGCTCGGCGTGTCGCGCACGCCGGTGCGCCAGGCGCTCACGCGGCTGGCCGGCGAGGGGCTGCTGGTGTCCGACGGGCGCAGCTTCGTCGTGCCCACACTCACGCGCACCGACGTCGACGACATCTACGAGATCCGCTTCCTGATCGAGCCCGCGGCGATGCGCCGCATCGCGCCGCTGACCGCGGATGCGGCGGTGCGCGCGCCGATCGAGCAGGCACTCGCCGCCGCACGCACCGCCCACGAGGCTGGTGACACCGGTGCGTTCCGTGAGGCCAACGTGCGCTTTCGCGCCGCCTGGCTCGCACTGGTGCCGAACCGCCGGCTGGTGCACGTGATCGAGCAGTACTCCGACCACATGCAGCACATCCGTACCGTCACGCTCGGCGAGGCGCGCGTGCGCGCGATCGTGCTGAACGGCCTCACGCAAATCACCCGGGCGCTCGCCGCCGGCGACGGCGAGGCGGTCGCGGCGGCCACGCTGGCCCACCTCGGAGAGGCCAAGCGGGCCTTCATCGCCGCCGTCGAGTTCGCCGACGGCATGGCCGAGACCGCAGGCGCGAGCGTCTGAACGGACCGGCAAGAACAGGGAGGAGCACATGAGTCTGAAGGCCGAGATTCCATACGGCGCCTACTGGAGCACCCCGTTCGCGCGCTGGCAGGGCAGCTTCGCGAACCTGCACAGCATCCGCTTCGCCGCCCACGTCGCGAAGGCCGAGCTCGCGCGCCGCGACATCGATGCGGCCGTGTTCGACTACGGCGTGCTCGGCCTGTCGGTGCCGCAGCCCAACGCGTTCTACGGCCTGCCGTGGCTGATGGGCATGATCGGCGCGCACAGCGTCGGCGGCCCGACGATGATGCAGGCCTGCGCGACCGGCGTGCGCACGCTGCTCGCCGCCGTGCAGGAGATCGAGGTCGGCATGGCGCACACGGCGCTCGCGATCAACTGCGACCGCACCTCGAACGGCCCGCACCTCTATTACCCGAATCCGCGCGGCCCCGGCGGTACCGGCACGGCCGAGGACTGGGTGATGGAGAACTTCGGCTGTGACCCGCTCGGCGGCCATTCGATGCTGCAGACCGCCGAGAACGTCGCCGCCCGTCACGGGATCGACACCGGCGCGCAACACGAGCTCGTGCTGCACCGCGAGAACCAGTACCGTGCCGCGCTCGCCGACGACGCGGCCTTTCTGCGCCGCTTCATGAGCCTGCCTTTCGACGTGCCCTCGCCCGACTTCCGCAAGAACGTCGGCCTGCTCGCCGCCGACGACGGCGTGCGGCTCTCCACGCCCGAGGCGCTCGCGGCGCTGAAGCCGGTGATGCCCGGTGGCACCGTCACCTACGGCGCCCAGACGCACCCGGCCGACGGCAATGCCGCGATCGTCGTGACCACGCGCGAGCGCGCCCGCGAGCTCTCGCGCGACCCGGCGATCGCGGTGCGCCTGCACGGCTTCGGCCTCGCGCGCGCCGAGCTCGCCCACATGCCCGAGGCCACCGCGCCGGCCGCGCAGCGTGCGCTCGCACAGGCCGGCCGCGACATCGGCGCGATGACGGCGATCAAGACGCACAACCCGTTCGCCGCCAACGACCTCGTGTTCGCACGCATGACCGGTGTGGACGCGCTGAAGATGAACAACTATGGCAGCTCGCTGGTGTGGGGCCATCCGCAGGCGCCGATGGGCACCCGCGCGATCATCGAGCTCGTCGAGGAGCTCGTGCTGCGCGGCGGCGGCTACGGCCTTTTCGCCGGCTGTGCGGCCGGTGACACCGCGATGGCGGTGGTGCTCGAAGTGACCGATGCAAGAACGTAGGTAGGAGGAGACAGCCGGCCGATGGCCGGTCCCGACCGACGTCAAGAGGCGCACGAAGCGCCCGCAACCCAGAGGCGCCCGAGCGCCCGGACAACGAAACATCTCCGACAGAGAACGGCCCGCCGACGGGCCGACACAGAGGCGCATGAAGCGCCCGTGACCAGGGTCGAGAGCGACCCCCCCGGCATGCGTGCCGGGGTCTGCGGAACCGGCATCGCCGGGCCCCGCAGGCTCTCGAATCGTGGCGAGGACGCACCGGCCTTCGGGCCGGCGTGACTCACGACACTGGAGGAGATGGTGGGATGGACTTATCCGCCTGGATAGACCGTCATGCCGGCCGTGCACCCGAGCGCACGGCGATCCGCTTCGCGGACCGCGACCTCACGTACGCGGACTTCGCGGCGCTGATCGGCCGGCTCGCCGCTGCGCTCGCCGCGCACGGCGTCAAGCGCGACCGTGCGGTCGCATACCTCGGCTACAACAGCCCCGAGGCGCTCGCGCTGTTGTTTGCGTGCGCGCGCCTCGGCGCGCTGTTCATGCCGCTCAACTGGCGGCTGACCGCCGTCGAGCATCGCCAGATGCTCGAGGACTGTCCGCCGACCGTGCTCGTCGTCGAGCCGCCCTTCGTCGCGCAGACCGAGCCGCTGCGCGCGCATCTCGGCGCGGCGACGCTGGTCGGCTTCGGCGAAGTGTCGGCCGGCTGGCGCGCCTGGGACGATTTTGTGGCTGCCGGCAGCACGCCGGTCGCGCCCGACGAGACGGTCGGGCCGCGCACGCCGCTCCTGATCAGCTACACGTCCGGCTCGACCGGCCGCCCCAAGGGGGTCGTGCTGACGCAGGACGCGCTGGTGTGGAACGCCGCCAACAGCGTCGACATGCACGACCTGCTCATCGACGACCGCATCCTGAACACGCTGCCGCTATTCCACGTCGGCGGCCTCAACAACCAGACCACCCCCGGCCTGCTGTCCGGCTGCACGGTGGTGCTGCATCCGAAGTTCGACCCCGCCGCGACCTTCGATGCGATCGAGCGCGAGCGCATCACGCTGACCGTGCTGGTGCCGGCCCAGCTCGACATGCTGATCGCGCACCCGCGCTGGGAGAGCGCCGATCTCTCGAGCCTGCGCATGATCACGACCGGCTCGACCATCGTGTCGGCGCGCCTGATCGAGCAGGTGGGCGAGCGCGTGCCGCTGGTGCAGGTCTATGGCTCCACCGAGACCTGTCCGATCGCGGTGTACCTGAAGGCGCGCGACGCGCGGCGCAAGGCCGGCTCGGCAGGCCGCGTGGCGATGCACTGCCGCCTGCGCATCGTCGATGGGCAAGGCCACGACGTGCCGCCCGGCGTGACCGGCGAGATCCTCGTCAGCGGCCCGAACCTGATGGCCGGCTACTGGAACGCACCGGAGGCGACCGCCGCAGTGCTCATCGACGGCTGGTTCCACAGCGGCGACATGGGTCACCTCGATGACGAGGGCTACCTGTACGTCGACGGCCGCAAGAAGGACTTGATCATCTCCGGCGGCGAGAACATCTACCCGGCCGAGATCGAGAACGTGCTGATCGAAAGCCCCGACATCGCCGAGGTCGCGATCGTCGGCCGGCCCGACGAGCGCTGGGGCGAGATCGTCGTCGCGGTGATCGTGCCGCAGGCAGGCGCCACGCTCACCGCCGGGCAGGTCATCGCGCTGCTCGACGGGCGCATCGCGCGCTTCAAGCACCCCAAGGAGGTGGTGTTCGTCGACGCGCTGCCGCGCACCGCGCTCGGCAAGGTGCGCAAGGAGGACGTGCGCAAGCTCGTCGCCCGGCACGCGGTGTCGGGGTTCGGCTTCGAGGTGGCGGGGTGATGAGTTATCCCATGAACATGACCAGGAGGACGCGCGAATGGCGCTGAAAATCGGTATCGACGTCGGCGGCACCTTCACCGACTTCGTCGTCACGCGCGAAGGCGCCGAGCCGGCGATCTTCAAGTCGCTGTCGACCCCCTCCGATCCGTCCATCGCGGTGGTCAACGGACTTACGGACATCGCCGCAAGCATGAATCCGCCGATGTCTCTGGAGGCGTTCGCGGCCACGATCGACACGATCGTGCACGGCACGACGGTCACGACCAACGCGACGCTCACGCGCACCGGCGCGAAATGCGGCCTGCTCACCACCGAGGGGGTGCGCGATGCGCTGGAGATGCGCCGGGGGATCCGCGAGGAGCAATACAACAATCGCTACACCAATGTGACTCCGCTGGTGCCACGCTACCTGCGTGCGGGGGTCAAGGGCCGTCTCGACCGTGAGGGTGCTGAACTTGCGCCACTGGATATGGACGAGGTCGGTGCGGCGATCGAGCTTTTCCGTCGCGAAGGTGTCGAGGCGGTCGCGATCTGCTTCATGAATTCGTTCGCCAACCCCGCTCACGAGCAGGCTGCGGCAGAACGGGTGCGGCGCGAACTGCCGGGCGCCTACCTGTCGGTGTCGACCGATCTCCTGCCATCGATTCGCTTCTACGAACGTGTCAGTACCACGGTGCTCAACGCCTATGTCGGGCCAAAGCTGAACCATTATCTCGATCAGCTCGTGGGACGCCTCAAGGGCATAGGCTTCGGCGGGCTGCTGCTCATCATGCAGTCCAACGGCGGCGTGATCTCGCCCCAGCTCGCGCGCGACAAGGCGGCCCTGACCCTGCTTTCGGGCCCGGCCGGCGGCCCCGGGGCGGGACTGTTCTATGTGCGCACCCACGGGCAGAACAAGTGCATCACGACTGACATGGGCGGCACCAGCTTCGAGGCCTCGGTCGCGGTCGATGCGCCGATGATCAAGAACGACGGCGAGATCGCGCGGCTGAAGATCGCGCTGCCGATGCTCGACATCCACACCATCGGCGCCGGCGGCGGCTCGATCGGCTGGCTCGACGAGGGCGGCCTGCTGCGCATGGGCCCGGCCAGCGCCGGCGCCGATCCCGGCCCGGCCTGCTACGGCAAGGGCGGCGAGCTGCCGACCACGACCGATGCGAACGTCGTGCTCGGCTATCTCGACCCCGAATTCTTCGCCGGCGGCAGGATGAAGCTCGACGTCGAGGCCGCGCGTCGCGCGATCGACACGCACATCGCGCAGCCGATGGGGCTCTCGATCGAGGAGGCCGCCGCCGGCATGTACCGCGTCGCGTGCAACAACATGGCCCAGGGCGTGCGCGAGGTCACGATCCGGCGCGGCTTCGACCCGCGCGAGTTTCCGCTGATTCCGGCCGGCGGTGCGGGGCCGATGCACTCGTGCCTGATCTGCAGCGAGCTCGAGATCCCGCTGCAGATCGTGCCGCGCGAGTCGTCGGTGCTGTGCGCGTTCGGCATGCTGATGAGCGAGCTGCGCCACGACTTCGTGCGCACCTTCGTGTCGCGGCTGGACGGCATCGACTGGGCGCGGCTCGCTTTGATGATCGACGAGATGGCCGCCGAAGGTGCCGCCCAGCTCGACGAGGAGCGCATCCCCGACGCGCGGCGCCGTTTCGACGTCAAGTTCGACTGCCGCTACATCAAGCAGTACCACGAGGTGTCCTTCGTCGTGCCGCGGGCGGCTGTAGATGCGCGCGACGTCGCCGGCATCGCCGCGGCCTTCCACGCCGAGCACAACCGCCTGTACGGCTACTCGCTCGAGGACGAAGGCACGCCGGTCGAGATCATCAACGTGCGCGTGCAGGCGATCGGCGTCACCGACAAGCCCTCGGCGCGCCGCGAGCCGTGGGCCGGCGCCGACGCCGCCCATGCGCTCAAGAGCCGGCGCGCCGTCTATGTGCCCGAGCGCGCGCGTTTCGAGGAGGTGCCGGTCTACGACGGCCACCGCATGCGCCACGGCAACCGCATCGAAGGCCCGGCGATGATCGAGCAGGAAACCACCGCGATCTTCGTCAGCGCCTCGTTCGACTGCGTCGTCGATGCGCTCGGCTCGTTCGCGCTGTTCCGCAAGGGCAGCGAGGACCTGGTCGCATCCAGCCTCGAGGCCGAGCAGGAGGTGCCCGCATGAAGTCCGCCGCGCTGCCCGCGGGCCCCGCCCCGGCGCCCGCCCCGACCCCCCTCAACCACCGGGAGAGTGCACGATGAGCACGACCGACATCGATCCCATCCTGCTGTCCGTCTATGCGCGCACCTTCAAGTCGATCACCGACGAGATGAGCATCTCGATGGAGCAGACCACGCGCTCGCCGATCCTGTGCGAGGCCAAGGACTACGTCACCGGCCTCTACGACGGCGACGGCAACATGCTCGAGCAGACCGAGAACCTGCCGATCCTCGCGTTCTCGCTCGCGCCGGTGTGCAAGTACATCAAGGACTACTTCGGCGACGACCTGCACCCGGGCGACGTGATCTTCCACAACGACGTGTTCAGCCTCGGCAACCAGAACAACGACGTCGCGGTGTTCAAGCCGATCTTCTTCGAAGGCCGGCTGGTCGCGTGGACCGCGGTCAAGGGCCACCAGGCCGACATCGGCGGCAACGTGCGCGGCGGCTACAACCCGAACGCGGTCGAGGTGTGGCAGGAGGCGCTGCGCATCCCGCCGGTCAAGGTCGTCGAGAAGGGCAAGCTCAAGAAGGACGTGTGGAACCTGATCTTCGCGAACATCCGCCTCGACATCGTGCAGCACGACATGAAGGCCGAGATGGGCGCTTGCACGGTCGGCGAGCGCCGCCTGCTCGAGCTGCTGAAGAAGTATGGGCTGGCGAGCTACGACGCGCACAAGGCGGCGCTGTTCGAGGCGACCCGCAAGATGATGGAAGCCGAGATCGCGAAGATCCCGAACGGGCGCTACTCGGGCGAAGGCTACGTCTATTACGACGGCCGCCACGAGGGCAGCAAGTTCACGATCCGCGTCGACATCGAGGTCGCCGACAAGTCGATCAAGTTCGACTACTCGCGCACCGATGCGCAGACCAACGGCTTCGTCAACGGCACCTTCACGTCGAGCGCGTCGGCGACGATCCTGACGCTGCTGCAGATGGTGAACCCCGACATCCCGCACAACGAGGGCATGGTGCAGCCGATCGAGATCGTGATCCCGGAAGGCACGATCCTCAACGCCGCCTATCCGAAGGCGACGACCTTCGGCAACCACCTGTGCCCGCCCAACGCCGACGCGATCCAGCGCGCGCTCTCGCCGGTGATGCCCGACCGGGTCACCGCCGGCTGGAACAACCTCTTGTGTTCGCTGACCACCGGCACCGACCCGAAGAAGAACGAGCCCTACGTCGACATCGGCTTCATGGGCCTGAAGGGCGGCTCCGGGGCGATGCTCGGCACCGACGGCTACGACCACATCGGCATGATCGACGCCTCCGGCGGCGTGCTCGACCAG
>DAOMOP010000060.1:0-19092 GCA_035444405.1 Rhodocyclaceae bacterium | reverse complement strand
AACTGCGGCTGCTCGAGCGGCGCGAGGCCCGGATGGGTATGGCGGATGCAGTTCGCGATGGTGCCGAACAGGTACAGCTCGATGCGCCGGTCGGCCATCTCGATGAAGGCGCGCTCGTCGAAGCCGCGCCCCATCAGGTTCGGCTCGGGGGCGATGCCTTCGAGATAGGTGCAGATCGCGCGTGTCTCGCCGAGTGTGCGCCCGTCGTCGAGCTCGAGCACCGGCACCTTGGCGAGCGGGCTGCGGGTGCGGAAATCGGCCGCTTTGTGGGCGCCGCTGTTGAGGTCGACGGGCACTTCGGTGATGCCGTCGAGGCCTTTCTCGGCGATGAACATGCGCACGCGGCGCGGATTCGGGGCACGCGGGGCGACGAAGAGTTTCATGATGGCGGGTTCCGGAGCGGGCGATCGAGCGTGATCACAGGCCGTCGCTGCGCGACTGGCCGGTCTCGAGCATGCGTCGGGCTCCTTCCGTGAAACGGCGCGCCTCTTCGTCGCTCGCCGTGCCCGATTCGACCTTCGATGGCGGACGCTCGATTCCGCGCGCAACGGCCGGGCGGGCCCGGATCTCGTCGCGCCAGCGCTTCAGGTGCGGCATGTCGTCGATGCCGACCCCGGACCAGCGATGCGTGCGCACCCAGGCCCAGTTGGCGATGTCGGCGATCGAGTAGTCGCCGGCGAGGAACTCGTGGTCGGCGAGGTGGTGGTCGAGCACCCGGAACAGGCGCCGCGTCTCGCCCTGGTAGCGGTCGATGGCGGGCTGGATCTTCTCCGGGAAGTAGCGGAAAAAGACGTTGGCCTGGCCCATCATCGGCCCGATGCCGCCCATCTGGAACATCAGCCACTGCAGCACGCGCGAGCGTCCTTTTGCATCGGTCGGCATCAGGCGGCCGGTTTTCTCGGCGAGGTAGATCAGGATCGCGCCGGACTCGAACACGGCGAAGTCGCCCTCGTCGCGATCGACGATGGCCGGTATGCGGCCGTTCGGATTGATCTTCAGGAACCAGTCCTGCTTCTGCTGGCGTCGCGACAGATCGAGCGTGTGCATCGTGTAGGGCAGCGACAGCTCTTCGAGCGCGATCGAGACTTTGTGGCCATTCGGCGTCGCGGCGGTATAGAGATCGATCATGGGGTCGTTCGGCGTCGGTGCGGTAACGCGAAGCGCGGACCCGGCGTGCCGGCCGGGCGCCGGGCCCGCATCGGCCGCGTGGGCACCGCAAAGAAATCGGCCCCGCGTATCGCGCGGGGCTGTAGTGGGGGCGGCGAGGGGCCTCGCCACCAAGGGCCTCAGCCGGCCAGGTTGGCCGCTGCGAAATCCCAGTTGGCGAGGCTGTTGAGGAAGGCCGCGACGAAATCCGGGCGACGATTGCGATAGTCGATGTAATAGGCATGCTCCCAGACATCGATACAGATCAGCGCCTTGTCGCCGGTCGTCAGCGGCGTGCCGGCCGGTCCCATGTTCACGATGTCGACCGAACCGTCGGGCTTCTTGACCAGCCAGGTCCAGCCGGAGCCGAAATTGCCCACTGCCGAGGCCGTGAAGGCCTTCTTGAAATCCTCGAACGAACCCCAGCGCGCCTTGATCGCGTCGCCGAGTGCGCCGTTCGGCTCGCCGCCGCCGCCGGGCTTCATGCTGTTCCAGAAGAAGGTGTGGTTCCACACCTGAGCCGAATTGTTGTAGATGCCGCCCGCCGGGGCCTTCTTGATGATGGCCTCGAGATCGAGGTTCTCGTATTCGGTGCCCTTGATCAGGTTGTTCAGGTTGGTCACGTAGGCCTGATGATGCTTGCCATAGTGATATTCCATGGTTTCAGCCGAGATGTGCGGGGCAAGGGCATCCTTGGCGTAGGGAAGTTCGGGAAGGGTATGTTCCATGCGTCTCTCCTGTGTCGATTTTTGCGTTATTGAACACCCTTTTCATTCTAGGCAGGAATCGTCGCCGGTGACAATTCCGCATCTCGGCGCATTCGGCATCTCGATGCAGCCGAGCACCCCGCGTCGATGACGAGGCGTCACGGTTCGCTGCGCGTGACGGTGGCGCCGAGCCGGCCGTGGGCCAGCTCGATCGACAGCGCGCTGCCGGGGGCGACTTCGGTTGCCGCGCGCACCACCTTGCCGTCGGCATCGCGCGTGATGCTGTAGCCGCGGGCAAGCACGCCGGGCGGGCCGAGATGCTCGAGGTGGGCAGCCAGCGCGTCGAGGCGTTCGGCGCGTGCTGCGACGATTCGCGCGCCCAGTGCGGCCAAGCGGTCGGCGCAGCGCGCCTGGCGTTCCGTGGCGCGGCGCAGGTCGGGCCGCGCGCTCCTGAGCCGCAGGCCGAGTACCTGGGTGTGCATGGTGGCACGCTCCAGCCGTCGCCGCATCGCCGCGGCCAGGTCCTGCCGCAGGCGCACGGCAGTATCGCGTGACAGCGCGAGGCGTTCGCGCGGATGCTTGACCCGCAGGCTGGCACGATCGAGGCGCTGCGCGAGTGCGTCGATGCGCCGGCGCAGGTTCGCCGAGAGTGCCTGGCCGAGAGTGGTCAGGCGCTGCGCCGCCTCGTGAAAGCCGGCGCTGACGAGCTCGGCCGCCCCGGTAGGCGTGGCCGCACGCACGTCGGCGGCGAAATCGGCAATCGTCACGTCGGTCTCGTGGCCGACGCCGCACACCACCGGCACCGTGCATGCGCCGATCGCACGTGCCAGCGCTTCGTCGTTGAACGCCCACAAGTCCTCGAGGCTGCCGCCGCCGCGCACCAGAAGCAGCACGTCGATGCCGTCGCTGGCCGAACGCGCCGAGGCGCGCACGAGCGCTTCGCGCAGCCGCTGCGCGGCGCCCTCGCCCTGCACCGGTGCCGGATAGAGCGCCACCTCGAGATGCGGCGCGCGGCGCCGCAAGGCCGCGAGCACGTCCTGGAACGCCGCGGCCGACGGCGAGGTCACGACCCCCACGCGACGCGGAAATCGCGGCAGCGGGCGCTTGCGGCTGGGGTCGAACAGCCCTTCGGCTTCGAGCTTGTCGCGCAGCCGCACGAAAGCCTCGTACAGGCTGCCGGTGCCCGCCTGGCGCAAACCCTCGACGTTCAGCTGGAAATCGCCGCGCGCCTCGTACAGCGTCACCAGCGCGCGCGCCTCCACCTGCATGCCGTTGTCGGGCCGAAACGGCAGCAGCTGCGCACGGTTGCGCCACATCGTGCAGCGCACCTGCGCCTGGTCGTCCTTGAGCGTGAAGTAGACATGCCCGGACGGTGCGCGAGTCAGATTCGAGATCTCGCCGGCCACGCGCAGCAATGGAAAGTTCTTCTCGAGCGTCGCCCTGGCCAGGCGATTGAGTGCGGACACGCTCAGTACCGCGGCAGGGTCGGGGCGCGGGTGACTTCGTTCGTCGAACTGGGGAGAGGTGAGGGGCATCCGCGCATTCTAGCGCGGCCGAGCTCGGGCTGGATGGCCGCAGCTGGCGCTGCCCGCGGCACCGGAAATCGCTGCGTCGCAGGTGGGGCGGTGCGATGCCATGCGGGTGGAGCGCGGCCGAACGAAGAAATCCACAGCGGGCGACGCCGGTCAACATGCACTGTGATAGTGCTTGAAATTCAAGGGTATATGCGTAAGCAACTGATTTGCCGAGACAAAGATGTTGCGCAATATTACGGCGATGTGTCCGAAGGCTCGACGTCACTGGCTTTGCGGCAAGAATCGACGCGTCATCCACAAAGTTATCCACATGTTTTGTGGATAGCTCGCGGCGACCGCGTGCGCCGGCGCGCGTGCCGCGCTCGCCGGCGCGTGCCGGGGCGGATGCCGCGCCGGGCGCCGCGGGCTGCCGACGAAAGGGCGCGTGAGCCGATGGCGGCCGGCATCGTCGGAGCGACATGATTGCTTGTCGATGCATCAGCTGTGCTACTCTTTCCGACGCCGGACGTATTCATCCAGCCTGCATAGGGCCCGCCGGTTGCAGCTCCATCGGAGGGTCCGGATGTGCGCTTGCGGCGTCCGGAGCACCGGTTGTCATGGCCGGCGCGTACAACGACAAATTCGACAAAGCTTCACAGGAGACCCTGCAATGCGTTGGACGAAACTGGTTTGTGCGTGGGCGCTGGTGCTTGCCGTGCCGTATGCGGCAGCGCAGCAGCAACTGTCGATCGCCACGGGCGGCACCGGTGGTGTCTATTATCCCTACGGCGGTGGACTGGCCGAACTCATCAACAAGTACATCGACGGCTACGCCGCGGTCGCCGAGGTGACCGGAGCGTCGGTCGAGAACATGGGGCTCATCGCCCGCCGGGATTCCGATCTCGCGCTCGCGCTTGCCGATACCGTCTATCAGGCCTACAGCGGCACCGGTCGCTTCGAGGGGCGCCGCATCGAGAAGGTGCGCGCGCTCGCGTCCATCTATCCGAATGCGGTGCAGATCGTGACCCTGAAGGGTTCGGGAATCACGTCGCTGCAGGACCTCAAGGGCAAGCGCGTGTCGGTCGGAGCGCCCGGCAGCGGCACCGAGGTCAATGCCCAGGCCTTGCTCGAGGCCAACGGACTCACGTACGACGACATCGACGAGCAGCGTCTGAACTTCAACGAGACCGCCGATGCGCTGCGCGACGGCGACATCGACGCCGGCTTCTGGAGCGTGGGGCCGCCGACGAGCTCGATTCTGAACCTCGCGGTGACGCGCGAGATCGCCATCGTCCCGATCAGCGCCGAGGAGATCGCCAATGCGCGCAAGGTCGAGCCGGTCTTTGCCCGCTACATCCTGCGTGCCGGCACCTACGACAAGGTCGACGTCGACGTTCCGACGATCAGCATCCCGAACGTGCTCGCCGTCAATGCCGACATGCCGGACGATCTGGCCTACGCGATCACCAAGGTCCTGTTCGAGAAGACCGACGAGCTGATCGCGATTCATCCGGCCGCGCGGGACACCACGGTGGACTTCAGCCTCGAGTCGACGCCGGTGCCCCTGCATCCGGGTGCGATCCGCTACTACGAGGAAATCGGCCGGACGGTGCCCGATCACCTGAAGCCCTGAACGGTTCGCCCGGCCCGCGGCGTCGCGTGAGACTCGTCGCGTGACCACGCGCGTCGGCGTTCGCCGCTGCGCCCTGGCGGCGGCGCTTGCCTGGGCAGGCGCCGCCGCAGCCGCCACGCTGGAGTTCGCCGATGCCGAGGGCCGCGCGCTGCTCGCATGTACGCTCGAGCCGCAGGATCGCTGGTGCCTCGTATGGAACCATTCGGTCGCCGGATTCGCGGTGCGCGACTGCTTCGTCTACCGTCCTCCGGCGATGATCCTCGACGAGAGTCATCAGCCCGATTTCGCCGCCGGCCTCGGCCACGTGCCGGGCCGCGGCGAGCTGCGCAGCGACGCCGACGGAGGCTATCGGATCGTTGACATCGCCGCGCCGGTGGCGGGCAACGAGCTGGCGCTACGGGTCGGATCGCCGCGCGTGAACCATCGCGTCGAGTTTCCCGGTGCCGAGGCGGTGTCGTTGAGCGAGCTCGCTGCCGGCGAGCGGCTGGTGATGCGTGTCTCGCACGGCGGGCGGGGGCTGGCGCGGCCATCCCGTCGCTGTGATGGCGGCTGAGCGCCACTGCGCCACGTTCGGTGCGGCGCCGGATTAATCGAGATGCCGGTCGGGAGAGGCGTGCATGAGTGATCAGGACAAGGATTCCGAAACCGTGTTCGGCCTGCGCGCACGCGAGCCGCGGCTGCTGCTGTGGCTGATCACCCTGATCGGGGTCGCCCTGTCGCTCTTCCAGCTCTACACCGCCGGAATCCAGCAGTTGGGCCTCTTCTATCAGCGCAGCATCCACCTCGCGCTGATCATGATGCTGTGCTTCACCGTGTACCCGGTGTTCGGTGCCGGGCGCCGGCGCGGGCTCGTCGGCGGCCTCGTCGACACGCTGTTCTTCGGCGGTGCGGTCCTGACCGGCTTCTACATGGCGTTCTATCTGGACGACATCATCGCACGCGCCGGTTTCTGGAATCGCACCGACATCGTCGTCGGCTGCATCGCGATCGTGACGGTGCTCGAGGCGTGCCGTCGGGCCGTCGGGCTCGGGCTGACGGTCATCGGAGCGCTCGCGATCGTCTACGCGCTCGCCGGGCCACGCGGCGGATTGCCGTGGCTGGCCGATCTGCTGCCGGGCATTCTCGCGCATCGCGGCTATACGCTCGATCGACTGGTGGGGCAGCTCTACCTCGGCCAGGAGGGACTGTTCGGCCTGCCGCTCGGCGTGGCCGCGACCTTCATCTTCGTCTTCGTGCTGTTCGGCGCCTTTCTCGAAGTGACGGGAGCCGGCAAGTTCTTCATCGATCTCGCCTATGCGGCGACCGGCCGGCAGCGCGGTGGACCGGCCAAGGCGGCGGTGCTGGCGTCGGCCGGCATGGGCTCGATCTCCGGCAGCGCCATCGCCAACGTCGTGACCACCGGTGCCTTCACGATTCCGCTGATGAAGCGGCTCGGCTACCGCCCTGCCCAGGCCGGCGGCATCGAGGCGGCGGCGAGCACGGGCGGGCAGATCATGCCGCCGCTGATGGGCGCGGGCGCCTTTCTGATCGCCGAATACACGGGCGTGCCCTATCTCGAGATCGTCAAGGTCAGCGTGATTCCGGCGCTGCTGTATTTCGGCACGGTGTACCTGTTCGTGCACATCATCGCGCTCAAGCAGGGCATGCAGGGCATGCCGGCCTCCGAACTGCCGTCGGTGCGGCAGGTGATGCGCGAAGGCTGGCACTTCCTGGTGCCGCTGGTGGTGCTGATCTACCTGCTGGTGATGCACATGTCGCCGATGCGCGTCGGCTTCTATGCGGTGGTTTCGGTCGTCGCGGTGGCGGTGCTGCGCTACCTGGCGTGGTTCTTCGTGTTCGCCCCGCGCGAGGGCCATCCGGTCGAGTGGCAGCGCATTCGCGAGATGCTGAGGACCGGCGTACGCCTGCTGATCGAGGGCTTGTCGCTCGGCGCGCGCAACGCCGTGCCGGTGAGCATGGCGTGCGCGGTCGCCGGCATCATCGTCGGCGTCGTCGGTCTGACCGGCCTCGGGCTGAAGTTCTCGTCGATGATGATGGCGTTCTCGGGGGGCAACATCGTGCTCGCGCTGTTGCTGGTGATCATCGCCAGCCTGGTGCTCGGAATGGGGCTGCCGGTGACGGCGGCCTACATCGTGCTGATCGTGCTGGTCGGCCCGGCGCTGACCAACGAGTTCGGAATTCCGCTGCTGATCGCGCACCTCGTCGTGTTCTGGTACTCGCAGGATTCGAACGTGACGCCGCCGGTCGCGCTGGCGGGCTTCGCCGGGGCGGCGATCGCCGGCGCGAAGCCGATGGAGACCAGCATGCAGGCCTGGAAGTTCGCCAAGGGGCTGTACCTGATCCCGGTGTTCATGGTGTTCAATCAGGAGCTCATCCTCGGCGGCCCGCTGCCCGTCGTCGCCTGGAACGTCGTGATCGCGATCATCGCACTGGCCGCATTTGCCGCCGCGCTGGAAGGCTACCTGTTCGTGCGCATGGGCGTGGCGTCGCGTGTGCTGATCGTGCCCGCGACGGTCGCGATCTTCTACCCGAACTTCGTCGTCGAGGTCGTCGGATTCGCCGTCCTCGTCGTCGTGCTGGCGGGCAACTGGTGGGTGAGCCGGCGCTTGCCCTGAAGGGGGGCGGGCGCTAGAGTTCCAGGTTTCTGTTTCCGGGAGACACCTCGCGTGTTTGCGCTCATCGAAGCATCGGGCTGGCCGATCTGGCCGCTGCTGCTCGCGTCCGTCATCGCCGTTGCGCTGATCATCGAACGGTCGATCAGCCTGCGCCGATCGAGAGTGGTTCCGGCCCGGTTGCTCGACGAGGTGCTCGCCGACCTGCGACAGCACGGTGTGACCGCCGACATGGCCAATCGCGTGGCGGCGCATTCGCCGCTCGGGCGCGTGCTCGCGGCCGGCTTGCGCAATGTGAGCAGCTCGCGCGAAGTCATGAAGGAGGCGATCGAGGAGACCGGCCGCGCCGTTGCCCACGAGCTCGAGCGCTACATGACCACGCTCGGCACGATTGCCGCGATCAGTCCGCTGCTCGGCCTGTTCGGCACCATCGTCGGCATGATCGACATCTTCGCCTCGCAGGGCGTCGGAGGCGCGAATCCGCAGCAGCTGGCGCAGGGCATCGCGATCGCACTGAACACGACCGGGCTCGGGCTGATCATCGCGATCCCGGCGACGATCTTCTGGCGTCATTTTCGCGCCCAGGTCGACACGCTGGTGATCGACATGGAGCAGCAGGCGATCAAGCTCGTCGAGGTCGTCCATGGCGAACGGCGCAACTGACCGGCAGGCGGCCCGGCTGCCGCGGGCGAGGTGGGGCGAATCTGCGGCTCAGCGGCGTGAGGCGTACGTGCGAGGACGGCGATGAACTTCCAGCGCGGGGGGCGCCATGAGGCCCCCGAGGTCAATCTGATTCCGCTCATCGACGTCGTGCTCGTGATCATCATCTTCCTGATGCTCACGACCACCTTCTCGAAGGTGTCCGGACTCGAGATCACGCTTCCCACCGCGGAAGTCGAGCAGCGCGAGGCGACACCCGAAGAGATCGCGGTGGCGGTGACGGCCGCAGGCGACATCATCGTCAACGGCGTGCCGGTCGGCTCGCGCGAGATCAACGCCATCGCCGCCGCGCTGGGCCGGGCGGCCCCGGCCGAGGGGCGCGAGCCGGTCGTCGTGATCAACGCCGATGCACAGGCGGCCCACCAGAGCGTCATCGACGTGATGCAGGCCGCGCAGCGCGCCGGCTTGCCGCAGATCACGTTCGCAATCCAGGCGCCGGAGTCGTGAAGGCACGTCTCGCGACGGACGCGCCGCCGCCGCGACGCTGAGGCGATGCCAGCCAAGGCCCCCGTTTTCTGGCGATCCCGCGCCCCGCTGGCGTGGGCGCTGCTGCCGCTGTCGGGCGTTTTCTGGCTGCTCGCGACGGCGCGACGCGTCCTGTTTCGCATCGGTGCGCTGGCGGTGCGGCGCGTGCCGGTGCCGGTCGTCGTGGTCGGCAACATCGCGGTCGGCGGCAGCGGCAAGACACCGGTGGTGGCCTGGCTGGTCGAGCGCCTGCGCGAGGCCGGTTACACGCCGGCCATCGTCAGTCGCGGTTACGGTGGCCGCATCCGCGATGTCGCACTGGTCGGCGCCGACGATGATCCGCAAGAGTGCGGCGACGAGCCGGTGCTGCTCGCCCAGCTCGCCGCCTGTCCGGTGGCGGTCGGTGCGGAGCGTGCGGACGCGGCACGGCGCCTGCTCGCGGCGCACCCCGAGTGCGACGTGATCGTGTGCGACGACGGCCTGCAGCACTACCGGCTGCATCGCGACGTCGAGGTCGCGGTGGTCGACGAGGCCGCGCTCGGCAACCGCTGGTTGTTGCCGGCCGGGCCGTTGCGCGAAGGGTTGGGGCGCTTGCGCCGCGCCGACGTCGTGATCGCGCACGGGAGCCTGTCGGCGGCGGTGCGCGATCGGCTGGGCGACCGGGCGGTGTTTCCGATGAGGCTCGACGGCGACTGCGTGCGTTCGCTCCGAACCCCCGTGCAGTCCCGGAGACTGGCCGAGTTCGCCGGCCGGCGCGTGCACGCGATTGCCGGAATCGGTCAGCCGCAGCGCTTCTTTGCCCAGCTCGCGGCGCACGGGCTCGACGTCGTGCCGCACGCCTTTCCCGATCATTACCGCTTTGCGCCGGCCGACCTCGACATCGCGCCCGGTGAGCCGAAAATACTGACCGCCAAGGATGCGGTAAAATGCCGGTTTTTCGCCTCTGCCGATACGTGGGAGTTCCCGGTCACGGCCCGCATCGGTGACGGAGCGATCGAACGAATATTGGAGAAACTGACGCATGGACGCCAGGCTGCTTGAAATTCTCGTCTGCCCGCTCTGCAAGGGCCGGCTGGATTTCGTGCGTGATCGCCAGGAGCTGGTGTGCAAGGCCGATCGGCTCGCCTTTCCGATCCGCGACGGCATTCCGGTCATGCTCGAGGACGAGGCGCGGCAGGTGAGCGCCGAAGAGGTCGAGGCCCTGCGCGCCAAATGACCGACTTCAAGGTGGTGATCCCGGCTCGCCACGCGTCGACCCGCCTGCCCGGCAAGCCGCTCGCCGACATCGCCGGCAAACCGATGGTCGTGCGCGTGCTCGAGCGGGCGCAGCGTTCGGGGGCCGAAGCGGTGTGGGTTGCCACCGACCACGAGGCGGTGCATGACGCGGTCGTCGCGGCCGGCGGGGACGTCTTGATCACGCGCACCGATCATGCGAGCGGCACCGACCGGCTGGCCGAAGTCGTGGATGCGCTCGCTTGGCACGACGACGAGATCGTCGTCAACGTCCAGGGCGACGAGCCGCTGATCGAACCGGAGCTGATCGCCGCGGTCGCGCGAACGCTTGCGGCGAGCCCCGAGGCGTCGATCGCGACGGCCGCTCATCCGCTCGCCAGCAGCGCCGAGTTCCTCAATCCCAACGCCGTCAAGGTGGTGTGCGATGCGCATGGCCGCGCGCTGTATTTCTCGCGTGCGCCGATTCCGTGGCCGCGTGACGCCTTCGCGTCCGGGCAGGGCGCACTGCCGGCCGGGTTCGTTGCGCAGCGCCACATCGGCATTTACGCCTATCGCGCGTCGTTCCTGCGGCGCTATGCCGAGCTCGAACCGGCACCGCTCGAGGGCTGGGAGGCTCTGGAACAGTTGCGGGCGCTGTGGCACGGCTATGGCATCGTCGTCGCCGCGATCGCGCATGCGCCGGCCGCCGGAGTGGATACCGTGGAGGACCTCGAGCGGGTGCGGCGGATCTTCGGCGAGCTCGCGTGTGCGAGCCAGTTTTCTTCGTAGTCTTATCTACTCAATGGATGCCGCCCCGAGCGGTTCACGGAAAGGGAGGGTTGTATGCGACTGATTCTTTTGGGACCGCCGGGCGCCGGCAAGGGCACGCAAGCGAACTTCATCAAGGACAAGTTCGGCATCCCGCAGATCTCGACCGGCGACATGCTGCGCGCCGCGGTCAAGGCCGGTACGCCGCTCGGTATCGAGGCCAAGAAGGTCATGGACGCGGGCCAGCTCGTCTCCGACGACATCATCATCGGCCTGGTGAAGGACCGTCTGCAGCAGGACGACTGCAAGAGCGGCTACATGTTCGACGGCTTTCCGCGCACGATCCCGCAGGCCGACGCGATGAAGGATGCCGGCGTGCCGATCGACTACGTGCTCGAGATCGACGTGCCCGATGCGCAGATCATCGAGCGCATGAGCGGGCGCCGCGTGCACCTGGCATCGGGCCGCACCTACCACATCAAGCACAACCCGCCCAAGGTGGCAGGCAAGGACGACGTGACCGGCGAGGAGCTGATCCAGCGCGACGACGATCGCGAGGAGACGGTCAGAAAGCGCCTCGAGGTCTACCATGCGCAGACCAAGCCGCTGGTCGACTACTACACCCGGTGGGCCGAATCCGGCGCCCCAGGCGCGCCGAAGGTGTGCAAGATCTCGGGGCTGGGCTCGGTCGACGAGATCACCAAGCGCGTATTCGACGCGCTCAAGTAAGCCACCGCTGCGGCCCCGCGGCGATGCGCGCCGTGGCGGCCGCCGTTTGCCGCACGGCAGCAGTGCCTGAATCGTGATGCCGATGAGCAGGGCCAATCTACTTTACGCGCAGTCGGGCGGCGTCACCGCGGTGATCAACGCCACGGCAGCGAGCGTCATCAAGGCCGCGCGCCTGCACAATGATGCGATCGGCGCGGTGCTGGCCGCCCGCCACGGCATCCTGGGCGTGCTCGACGAGGTGCTGATCGACACCGCAACGTTCGGTGAGGACGAGCTGCGCGTGCTGGCGCACGTGCCCGGCGGGGTGTTCGGCTCGTGCCGTTTCGACCTCGACGCACCGAGTGCCAATCCGGCGCAGTACGACCGGCTGTTCGATGTCCTGGCGGCGCACGAGGTCGGCTACTTCCTCTACAACGGCGGCAACGGCTCGATGGACACCGTTGCCAAGCTGTCACAGGCCGCGCGCGAGCGCGGCTATCCGCTGGTGTGCATCGGTGTTCCGAAGACGGTTGACAACGACCTCGAAGGCACCGACTGCTCGCCCGGCTTCGGCTCGGCCGCGAAGTATGTCGCGACGGCGATGCTCGAGGCCGGCCTCGACCTCGATGCGATGGCGAGCCGCGTCGGGCGGGTGTTCGTGATGGAAGTGATGGGCCGCAATGCCGGCTGGCTGGCCGCGGCGACCGCTCTGGCCGCGACCGACGACGATGCGCCGCCACACATCATCCTGATGCCCGAAGTGCCGTTCGACGAGGCCCGCTTCCTCGATTGCGTGCAGCGCACCGTCGAGCGGCTCGGCTATTGCGCGATCACGGTGTCCGAAGGCATCCGCCGCGCCGACGGCACGCTGGTGATGGAGCAGTCGCACGACCGCAAGGGGCACGTGCAGCTCGGCGGCGCCGGTCAGTGCATTGCGCGCACCATCCACGCCCGGCTCGGCTACAAGCACCACTGGGCGATTCCCGACTACCTGCAGCGCGCGGCCGGCCATCTGGTGTCGGCCACCGACCACGCGCATGCACGCGCGGTCGGGCGGGCCGCGGTCGCATTCGCCGTCGATGGTCGCGACGGCGTGATGGCGGCGATACGCAGGCGGTCGGACCAGCCGTACGCATGGACCGTCGAGCCGGTCCCGGTCGCCGGGATCGCGAACCGCGAGCGGCGGGTGCCCGGCCATTTCATACGCGCCGACGGCCTGCACGTGACCGCGCAGGCGAGGGCGTATCTGCAGCCCCTCATCGAAGGCGAGATGGTGCCGCCGTATCGTGCCGGCGTGCCGCACTATCCGCGTTTTGCGCTGCAGCCGATGGCGCGGCGCCTGCCGCCCCCGGCGCAGACGATGAGCGGCCTCGTGCGCTGATTCGGCGCGAGCGGCCGGCGTGGCGCCTCGTGCGGCATGCGCCGCGGCCGGTATGTCGCGCGCAGGCCGCGAACCGCGGCTGCGCGCGACAAGGCCGCGCTCAGGTCTTCACTGCCGGGTTCAGGCCGTAGGTGCCGGTCAGCGTGGCCTCGGCGAGGACGTGCCCCGCGATCGCGCTGCGCACGTCGGCGCCGCCGAAGCGGCCGTCGACCGGGCAGCGCTCGACGTCGAGCGCATACAGCGTGAACACGTAGTGGTGGAGCAGCTCGTCGTTCCACGGCGGGCACGGGCCGTCATAGCCGTAGTAGTCGCCGGCCATCGACGCATCGCCGGCAAACCAGGCGGTGTAGTCGTTGATGCCCTGGCGTGCGCCGAGCGGCGCATCGGGCCCCGGCTTGCCGGTCGGTGTGACCTCGCTGGAAAAGCTGCCGGCTGCGATCTCGCGCACATCGGCCGGCACATCGACGAGCACCCAGTGGAAGAAGTCGACGCGCGGCAGCCCGGCCGGCACGCTGCGCCCTTCCTGGTTCACATCGTCGCCCTTGCTCGGTACGTCCGGGTCGTGACAGATCAGCACGAACGATCGCGTGCCGGCGGGCACGTCCTGCCAGGCCAGCTGCGGGTTCAGGTTCTTGCCGAGGCAGACGTGGCCTTCGGCTGCGGGGATGCAGAACGCGAACTCACCGGGGATCGGTGCATGGTCGGCAAAGCTCCGGCTGGTCAGCTTCATCGTGACGCTCTCCTCGTGGTCGATTGAACGAACTGCGATTCTGGCAGGACTGACGGCGATCTGCAGCCGTCATTCCGCCGCGCGCTTGACGAAATCGCGAATCCGGAAGCCCAGCGCGAGGAGCGTCGCAAAATACGCCGCCACACCGCCGAGCACCAGCCAGGCGAGGCGCAGTGCCCGGTCGAGCGGACCTTGCGCGAGCCACCACTGCGCGCTGCCCATGCCGATCCACAGCACCGCCGCAAGAACGACCAGCGCGACGGCGAGCCGCCAGGCAAAACCGGTCCAGCCCGCTTGCGGCCGATAGACGCCGCGCAGGCGCAGTCCGCGATAGAGCAGGCCGGCGTTGAGCAGCGACGCGAGGCCGATCGCCAGCGCGAGGCCGGCGTGCTTGAACGGCACGATGAAGGCGAGATTCATCAGCTGCGTTGCGACGAGCGTGATCACCGCGAAGCGGACCGGCGTACGGATGTCCTGGCGGGCATAAAAGCCCGGTGCCAGGATCTTCACCAGGATCAGCCCGGTCAGGCCGACGCTGTAGGCGATCAGTGCGAGGCGCGTCTGCATCACGTCCTCGCCGGTGAAGGCACCATGGTAGAACAGCGTCGCGATCAACGGGACTGCGAGCAGCGCCAGCGCCAGCGCGGCCGGCAGCGTCAGCATCAGCGTCAGGCGCAGCCCCCAGTCGAGCATCGACGAGAATTCCTCGTGCCGTTCGCTCGCATGCAGGCGCGACAGACTGGGCAGCAGGATGGTGCCGAGCGCGACGCCGAGCAGACCGGCGGGGAACTCCATCAGGCGGTCGGCATAGTAGAGCCACGACACGCTGCCGCTTTCGAGAAACGACGCGAAAATGGTGTTGATGACCAGCGACAGCTGCGCGACCGACACCCCCAGCATCGCCGGCAGCATCAGCGTCACGACCCGCCGCACGCCCGGGTCGGAGGGCTTCAGGTCGAAGCGCGGCAGCATCCCGATGCGCGCGAGCGGGCGCAGCTGCAGCAGCACCTGCAGCACCCCGCCGATGAACACCGCCCACGCGAGCGCGAGCACGGGCGGATCGAAATACGGCGCCGCGAACAGCGCCATCGCGATGAAGGCGAGGTTGAGCAGTACCGGCGTCACGGCCGGGATCGCGAAACGGCTCCAGGTGTTCAGTATTCCGCCGGCGAGCGCGACCAGCGACATGAAGAGGATGTACGGAAACGTGATGCGTGTGAGCTCGACGGTGAGGGCGAACTTGTCGGGGTCGGCCGAGAAGCCGGGCGCCGACACGTAGATGATCAGCGGTGCGGCGACGATGCCGAGCAGCGAGACCGCCGCGACGACCAGGCTCAGCACGGTGGCGACGCGGTTCAGCAGCTGCCGAGCCGCCTCGTCGCCCTGGCGATTCTTGTATTCGGCGAGAATCGGCACGAAGGCCTGCGAGAACGCGCCTTCGGCGAACATCCGCCGCAGCAGGTTGGGGAGTCGGAACGCCACGAAGAAGGCGTCCGTCGCCACGCCGGCGCCGAACGTGCGCGCGATCACGAAATCGCGGACGAAGCCGAGGATGCGGGACACCAGCGTCAGTCCGCTCACGGTGGCCAGAGCGCGCAGCAGGTTCATCGGGGCGGGCGAAAAAAAGCGACATCATAACGGCTCGAACCGTTTTCACCGACACCTCGCGCATGTCGGGCGCGCCGGGCGCGCGACGGGGGGGTCGCGCATGCGCGCGGCAAGCTGGGTGGCGTCGAAACTGTTGCGTCTGGCCAGGTCGCGCGGTACACTGGCGCGCTTTATAGAACCCACGAACGGAAGAACATCTATGGCCAATTCGGCACAAGCCCGCAAGCGCGCTCGTCAGGCGGTCAAGGCCCGCGCCCACAACGCCAGCCTGCGTTCCCGCCTGCGTACCGCAATCAAGGCCGTGCGAAAGGCTATCGTAGGTGGCGACAAGACCGCCGCGCAGGCGGTTTTTCGGACCTCGATGAGCACCATCGACAGCATCGCCGACAAGAAGATCATCCACAAGAACAAGGCGGCTCGCCACAAGAGCCGCCTGTCGGCAGCGATCAAGTCGATGGCCGCCTGAAAAAGGCCTGGCTCGTACAAGAATGGCGGCTTCGGCCGCCTTTTTTGTGGCCGGTGCGACATCCGGCAGCTTCGCCGGAGCACAGGCGGGTGCGCGGCGGCGGATCGTCGTCTGGAACAGCGTCGTCGGGACGCGGGCGGCTTACCCCCGAGCGCGGCGGCGGTCGCGGGCGAGTCGTTTCAGGTGCGCGACTGCTCGGGCGGCATGGGCTCGACCTGCAGTTCGTTGTCGTTGGCGAAATTGACCAGAAACTTGTACGCGAGCGGCTCGATGTCGTAGAGGCGGCCGTCGACCAGCACCGTCTTTTCGCCGGTCAGGGTGCAACCGGGACGCACGTACGGCGAATAGGTCATGCGGTGGTCCGAGCCGAAGGCCGACATGATGCCGCACAATCTGTCTGCCCAGTCGCTGGGGCGAAATTTCTTTCCAGCCCGCGTTATGCCGATGATGACGAAGCTTTCGATGTTCTGATTCATGTGTCACGCCGTCAGGGCTGCGATGAGACTCGTTCCGGGTGCGCGTGGCCCATCGATGCGGACGGGTCTTCTGCGCTGCACAACGAGGGCGGATTCTATCAGAAATCCGACGCGAGCTTCTCCGCACCGGGCCCGCGGCGGCAATCGTGTCCGCATGTCGGGTGCCGCGAGGCACGGCCCGTATGCGGCTCGATGGCAGGCGTGGCGCCATATATACATTCGTCGACCTTTCGCTTAAGATTGCCCGTTACCAGTCACGGCGGCGCCAGCCGCCGTGTGCGTTTTGTGGATCCTCTTGATCGGGGCTTTTCATGTCGCATCTCATGAACACCTACGCCAGATTGCCAGTGGCATTTTCGCATGGCGACGGGGTATGGCTCTTCGACGAAACGGGCAAGCGCTATCTGGACGCCCTGTCCGGCATTGCGGTCTCGACCCTCGGCCACAACCATCCGCGCCTGGTGCGGGCGATCGCGCAGCAGGCTGCGTGCGTGCTGCACACATCCAATCTGTACCGTATCCCGCTGCAGGAAGAGCTCGCCGACCGGCTCGCCGAGCTGTCGGGGCTGGACGAGGTGTTCTTCTGCAACTCCGGATGCGAGGCGAACGAGGCCGCGATCAAGCTCGCGCGCTTCTACGGACATCGCAAGGGGATCGACCAGCCCACCATCATCGTGATGGAAAACGCCTTCCATGGACGGACCATGGCGACCCTGTCCGCAACCGGAAACCGCAAGACGCAAGCGGGTTTCGAGCCGCTGGTGTCGGGCTTCGTGCGCGTGCCCTACAAGGACATCGAGGCGATCCGCAGGGTCGCCGAGCACAATGCCAACGTGGTTGCCGTGATGCTCGAGATGATTCAGGGCGAAGGCGGCATCAACATCGCCGACGACGCCTTCCAGCGCGAATTGCGCGGAGTCTGCGACGAGCGCGGCTGGCTGCTGATCTGCGACGAGGTGCAGTGCGGGCTCGGGCGTACCGGCCACTGGTTCGGCTTCCAGCAGTCCGGCATCAAGCCGGACGTCATGACACTGGCAAAAGGGCTGGGTTCGGGCGTGCCGATCGGCGCATGCCTGACCTCGGGGCCGGCGGCGGGGCTGTTCGGCCCCGGCAACCACGGCTCGACCTTCGGCGGCAATCCGCTCGCATGCGCGGCGGCGCTCGAGACGCTGGCGACGATCGAGGACGACGCGTTGATGTCCAACGCGTTGAAGGTGGGCGAGGCGATCCGTGACGGCCTGCGCGAAGCCTTGCACGGGGTATCGGGCGTCGTCGACATCCGTGGTCGCGGTCTGATGATCGGCATCGAGCTTGCCCGCCCGTGTGGCGAGCTGGTCGGCCAGGCGCTCGAGGCGGGGCTGCTGGTCAACGTCACGGCCGAACGCGTGATCCGCCTGCTGCCGCCGCTGATCTTCGGCGAGCAGGATGCCGACAAGCTCGTCAGCCTGCTCGCGCCGCTGGTGCGCAAGCATCTTCAGTGATGAGGGGCGTGCGATGATCACACTCAGACACTATCTGCAGTTCAAGGACTTCAGCGCCGCCGACTACGAGCACCTGTTCGCGCGCGCACGCTGGATCAAGGACAAGTTCAAGCGCTATCAGCCCTATCACCCGCTGTTCGACCGCACGCTGGTGATGATCTTCGAGAAGGCGAGCACGCGCACGCGCCTGTCGTTCGAGGCCGGCATGCATCAGCTCGGTGGGGCGGCGATCTATCTGAACACACGCGATTCGCAGCTGGGCCGCGGCGAACCGGTCGAGGACGCCGCGCAGGTGATGTCGCGCATGTGCGACCTGGTGATGATCCGCACCTTCGAGCAGGAGATCATCGAGCGTTTCGCCGCGAACTCGCGCGTGCCGGTCATCAACGGGCTCACCAACGAATACCACCCGTGCCAGATTCTCGCCGACATCTTCACCTTCATCGAGCACCGCGGGCCGATCAAGGGCAAGACCGTGGCGTGGATCGGCGACTCGAACAACATGTGCAACACGTGGCTGCAGGCGGCCGAGGTGCTCGACTTCAACGTGCACGTCTCGACGCCGCCGGGCTACGAGGTCGAGCCCGAGCGGGCGGGGCTGTACGGCACCGACCACTTCGAGGAGTTCGCCGACCCGATGGATGCCTGCCGGGGCGCCGATCTGGTCACCACCGACGTGTGGACCTCGATGGGCTTCGAGGCCGAGAACGAGGCGCGCATGAAGGCCTTCGCCGAATGGTGCGTCGATGCCGAGATGATGGCGCAGGCCAGGCCCGAAGCGCTGTTCATGCACTGCCTGCCGGCACACCGCGGCGAAGAGGTCACCGCCGAGGTGATCGACGGCCCGCAGTCGGTGGTCTGGGACGAGGCGGAGAATCGGCTGCACGCGCAAAAGGCCCTGATGGAATACCTGCTGCTCGACAAGGTCGAGGCGCCCGCGGCCTGACGGACGGCTTCGCGGATGCCCGCCCCCGGTGGTGGAGCCGATCGCGTCGACAGCCTCGACACAGTTTTTCGTGGGCGCCCACAAGGCGCCCGATTTGGAGTTCCCGGCCTCGCCGGGGCGCGCATACTGAACCGGAAGCGATTATGAGTGACGTGAAAAAAGTCGTGCTCGCCTACTCGGGCGGCCTGGATACTTCGGTGATCCTGAAGTGGCTGCAGGACACGTACCACTGCGAGGTGGTGACCTTCACCGCCGATCTCGGCCAGGGCGAGGAGCTCGAGCCGGCGCGCCAGAAAGCGCTGAAGTTCGGCATCAAGCCCGAGAACATCTTCATCGACGATTTGCGCGAGGAGTTCGTGCGGGATTTCGTCTTCCCGATGTTCCGCTGCAATACCGTCTATGAGGGCGAGTACCTGCTCGGCACGTCGATCGCGCGGCCGCTGATCGCCAAGCGCCAGATCGAGATCGCGCGCGCGACCGGCGCGGACGCGGTGTCGCACGGCGCCACCGGCAAGGGCA
>DAOMOP010000059.1:0-19143 GCA_035444405.1 Rhodocyclaceae bacterium | reverse complement strand
CGGCCGACTGCGTCGCCGGAGGTGCCCGATGATCGAGTACGAGACCGGCGACGGCATCGCGACGATCCGGCTCGCGCGGCCCGAGCGGCGCAACGCGCTGAGCGTCGAAATGATTGCCGGCATCGGCGACGCGCTCGCGCGCGCGTACGACGATCCGGCGTGCCGCTGCGTGATCGTCACCGGCAGCGGCGGCCACTTCTGCTCGGGCCGTGAGCTCGGCGTCCCGCTCGACGCGACGCTGCCGTCGGTGCTCGCCTACGACGACGCCTACGGCGCGATCTTCTCGCGTCTGCAGGCGCTGCAGAAACCGTCGATCGCCGCGGTCGACGGCTACGCGGTCGCCGGCGGTTTCACGCTCGCGATGGGCTGCGACTTCGTCGTCGCGACCGAGTCGGCGCGGTTCGGCGCGATGGAAATGCAGAACGGTTTTCCCGCGGCGATGAACACCGCCTTGCTGGCGCATCTGGGAGCGCCGCGCGTGGTGCTCGAATGGCTGCTCACCGGAGAGTCGATTGCGGCGCAGCGGCTCGGCGAGCTGGGGCTCGTGAACCGCATCGTCGCCGATGCCGGTGCGCTGATGGCGGCCGCCCGCGAGCTCGCGGCGGCGCTCGCGTCCCGCGACGTCGATGCGCTGCGCCTCGGCCGAGAGGCCTTCATGGCCGCGCGGCAGATGCCGCTCGCGGCGGCGCTGAACTATGGCAAGAACCTGAACGCGCTGCTGCTCGCATCCGGGCGGATCGGCGAGGCCGTGCAGGCCTTCGAGGCCCGGCAGCACGAGCGCCGTAGCCGGGGCGGCTGAGCGCGACGGGCGCGCGCGCGTCGCGACCGCGCGCCCGTTTCGACGGTGGGGGGCGATGCGCGAGCGGTCCGGTGAGCGGCGCGCTCGCGCCAACAGCGCCGGACGGCTCATTTCGTGCTGGCGGAGCGCTTTGCCGAACGAGCCACGGGCCGCGTTTCATTTCGCGGTGCAGTCGATCGCCGCTTCGGCGTCTGAGCGCCGCCGGTCTCCGCGCGGTCGTCGGCACTGCCGAGCAAAGTGGCTGCGATCCGCTCCGCTGCACGCCGCAGCGCGGGCAGGTGCTGCATGCAGCCCTCGATGCTTGCGCGCGTCGAGGGTGCGTGTACGGCCACCGCGGCATAAATGCGGCCTGCCGGATCGATGACGGGCACCGCAATGGCGACCGAGTCTTCGAAGAGCTCGCTGTCGTGGGTGCCGACCTGCGTGATGCGGATGATCTCGAGCTCTTTCTCGAGCGTGTCGATGTCCGTGATCGTGCGGTGCGTATAGCGCTTCAGCGGACCCGGCCCAAGCAGCTTCGTACGTTGTGCGCGGCTCATCTGGCTCAGGAACAGCTTGCCGCTGGCGGTACAGTGCAGCGGTACGCGCGTCCCTGGTGCGAGATGCAGTCGTAGCGGCTTTTGTGTCTCGACGCGATCGAGGTAAAGCACCTCGTTGCCTTCGAGGATCGTCAGATTGCAGCTCTCGTCGAGCTCGTCGACGACTTCCTGCAGGGCGCTGTGCCATTGGGCGCGTAGCGTCGACTGGCGCCAAAGGTCGAGCGCGAACGCGGTCAACCGCGGGCCGATTGCGTAACGCCGCGTCAGTGCGTCGCGGTGCAGCAGATCGGCCGACTGCAGCAGATTCAGGATTCTGAACGCTGTTGGCTTGGGCAGATCGAGGGCCTGCGTGAGCTCGTCGAGCGACATCGGATCGCCGCAACGCACGATCTCTTCGAGCACGGAGAACGCGCGCAGCGCGATCGATTCGGTCGGTGCCTTGCCGCGTCGCTTTGCGGCGGCCTGCGCCTCGGTCTTGCTCACGGTCCTCTTCACGCTTTCGTCATTGCTGCCCGCCATGTCTCGCGCCTGTTCCGCCAATGCTGATCGTGCAATGCATCATAACATGCACGCCGTGCGTACCCGGCCGCGTCGATGCATCGGCGCCGGGCGAAGTCCAAGCATCCAAGGTCCGCCCCGATGCCGCCGGACCGTTGTGGGCCAGGTCGTGCGGCCACGGTATTGCCGGCGGCACAACTACGCGGTAATTTCGTTACAAGCCAGGTAAACATTTCGCTCACAGAAATTATTGCACGGCGTGCGAAATACTGAAATAATGAAATTGTACGTTTCGGCAAACGAAATCAAGCCTCTAATAACGCGACGAGCATTGGGCGCGCTCGCCCGCCACTCGTGCCAATGGAGCAAACCGTGACCACTCCCGTCATCATTACCGCGGCGATCACCGGCGCATTGCCGCGCAAGAAGGACAATCCGGCCGTACCGATCACGCCGCAGGAGCAGATCGAGTCGACGCACGAGGCGTTTGAGGCCGGTGCGTCACTCGTGCACATTCACGTCCGCAATCCGGACGAATCGCCGAGCTCCGCGCCGGAGCTGTTTGCGGAGGTTCAGGAAGGCGTGCGCAAGCATTGTCCCGGCATGATCATCCAGTTCTCGACCGGTGGCCGTGGCAGGGAGCAGTCCGCGCGCGGGGCGATGCTGGGCTTGCGCCCGGACATGGCCTCGCTCGCGACCGGTTCGGTCAATTTTCCGAACGGCATCTACGAAAATCCGCCGGACTTCGTCGAAGGGCTGGCGAAAGCGATGCGCCAGTTCGACGTCAAGCCCGAGATCGAGGTGTTCGATGCGGCGATGCTCTACAACGCGATCGGGCTGGTGCGCAAGGGCATGCTCGCCGCTCCGTTGCACGTGCAATTCGTGCTCGGTGTGCCGAACGCGCTGCCGGCGCGCCGTCAGGTGTTCGACTTTCTGCGGGCGGAGCTCCAGGCGCTGATGCCCGAAGCAACGTGGGTTGCCGCGGGCATCGGGCGGCACCAGTGGGAGGTCAATCAGTGGTGCCTCGAAGCGGGCGGCCACTGCCGCACCGGGCTCGAGGACAGCCTGAGGGTCGATGCGGCCCGGCTTGCGGCGAGCAATGCCGAGCTGGTGCGCAAAATCGTCGACGCGTGCGGGCGCTACGATCGGCACCCGGCATCGGTCGCCGAGGCGAGACAACTACTCGGGCTGCCGATGCCGCAAGCGGCATGACGGTCTCGGGAGGATGCACATGGGCAATGAGAACATGACTTATCAGGATCTGCTCCAGATCGTCGAGCTGATCAAATCGTCGTCGCATTTCTCGGAATTCCGCCTCAAGACGGGAGACATCGAGGTCGATATCCGGCGCGCAGCCGGGCCGGCGGAGCGCGCGGCGCCACCAGCACAGAGCCAGGTGCCGGGTGCACCGCCGGCTCCTGCCGCGCCACAGCCGGCGGCTGCGCCTCATCCCCAGCGCGCGCGCCATGTCGGCGGCGGCGAAATCGTCCCCGAGCTGGGCGAGGTCCGGTCCGAAGAGGCCGGTCGGCACGCCGCGCCTGCGTCGTACCCGGAAGGGGCAGTGCTGATACGCTCGCCGATGGTGGGCTCGTTCTATCGCGCACCCGAGCCGGGCGCGCGGCCTTTCGTCGAAGTCGGTCAGCGGGTCGAAGCCGACACGACGGTGTGCATCGTCGAAGTCATGAAGCTGATGAACTCGATTCCGGCGGGCACGGATGGTGTGGTCACGCACATCCTGCTCGAGGATGGCGAGCCCGTCGAGTTTGGTCAGACCATCATGGTGATCGAACCGCGATGAGTGTGCGCGACGAAACCCTGGCAGATTCGGTCACCGCCGACACCTGTCGCGGCGCCAGACCGTTCCGGCGGGTCCTGGTGGCGAACCGCGGCGAGATCGCGGTCCGTATTCATCGCGCCTGCAGGGAACTCGGGCTCGAGACGGTCCAGGTCTACTCGGAGGCCGACCGGGAATCTCTCGCCGTGCGGCTTGCCAATCACGCCGTGTGTATCGGCCCTCCGCGCACCGGCCAGAGCTACTTGAACGCCGAGTTCATCGTCTCCGCCGCCCTCACGCACGGGGCCGATGCGATTCATCCGGGCTACGGTTTCCTGTCCGAGAACGCCAATTTCGCAGGACTGTGCGAGCAGGAGGGCATCACGTTCATTGGCCCCTCGGCACGGGTGATCTCGATGATGGGGGACAAGGCGATGGCGCGACGGATGGCTGACGAAGCCGGCGTGCCGACCACCCCGGGCTCGAAGGGAACGGTCAACGGCGCCGAGGAGGCGAGGGCCGTAGCGCAGCGTCTGGGCTATCCGGTGATCCTCAAGGCCGCTGCAGGCGGTGGAGGACGCGGCATGCGGGTCGTCGCCGACGTGACGGAGCTGGTCGAGCAGTACACGCATGCAGCGCGCGAAGCCAAGGCGGCTTTCGGCGACGATGCCATTTACGTCGAGAAGTATCTGACGCGAATCCGTCACATCGAGATTCAGGTCTTGTCGGACGGCGAGAACGTGTTGCACCTGGGCGAGCGCGACTGCTCGGTGCAGCGGCGAAACCAGAAGCTGCTCGAGGAGAGCCCATCGCCGGCGCTCGACCCGGCGGTGCGCGAACAGATCGGCGATGCTGCGGTGCGGCTGTGCCGCCATGTCGGCTACCGTAGCGCGGGCACTGTCGAGTGCATACTCGACCCGGCGAGCGGCGAATTCTATTTCATGGAGATGAATACCCGCGTGCAGGTCGAGCATCCGGTCACCGAGCTCGTCACCGGCATCGACATCGTCAAGGAACAGATTCGCATCGCCAGGGGCGAGCGGCTCGATATTCGGCAAGGTGACGTGCGCCTTGCCGGGCATGCGATCGAATGCCGAATCAACGCCGAGGATGCAGATCACGGGTTCACGCCGTGCCCGGGCCTGCTGCAGCATGTTCATCTGCCCGGCGGACCCGGGATCAGAATCGATTCGCATGTCTACACCGGATACACCGTGCCGCCATACTACGACTCGCTTCTGGCCAAGGTCATCGCGTGGGGACACGATCGCGACGAGGCGATCGCGCGCATGCAGCGCGCGCTAGCTGAAATGCGCATCGAAGGTGTGAAGACAACGATCCCTTTCCACGGGCGATTGTTGCACCACGAGCAGTTTCGGCGCGGCGACGTGCATACGAAGTTCGTCGAAGAAGTCTTACTGGGGGCAAAATGATCGACACCACTACTGCCAAGGTGCGACAAAAGCGTTTCGGCTTAATCGACGTAACGCTCCGTGACGGGCATCAATGCCTTTGGTCCACGCGCATGACGACTGCGATGATGACACCCGTTCTGGAGTCGATCGATCGCGTCGGCTATGAGCACATCAACATTCTCGGGGGAGCCGTGTTCGACGTGTCGGTGCGTTACCTGCACGAGAATCCGTGGCAGCGGGTCGAGCTGCTGTGCAGCCGGCTTGCAACACCGTGCGACGCGCTCACGCGAGGACAAAGCCTGTATACGTTCGAGCTGTTCCCCGACGACATCGTCGTGCTGAACTCCCAGGTCCTGGCCAAGCTGGGCGTAAAGGTGCTCACGGTCTACGACGCGCTGAACGACAACCGAAATATTGTGTCGTCGGTCCGCTCCGCGCATGAAGCAGGGATGAAGGTCAATGCAATGATGACCTACACGCTGAGCCCCGTGCATACCGACGAATACTATGTCGAGCGGACGAAGGAGCTGGTCGAGCTCGAGGCCGATTTCATATCGGTCAAGGATCCCACCGGCCTGCTGACCCCGGAGCGCGGGCGTACGCTCTTTCCGGCCATTCTGAACGCTGCCGGCAACGTTCCGCTGCAGCTTCATTCACATTGCCAGTCGGGGCTCGCGCCGGAGGTGTATCAAGTGGCGATCGAGACCGGATTCCGCTTCGGCTACACGGCCTCGGAGCCGCTTGCGAACGGCGCTTCGCTGCCGGCGACCGAGGACATCGACGCGCGCGCCCGTGCGCTGGGCTTCGAGACGGGCATCGATCGCGCTGCGCTCGACGAGGTGTCGGGCTATTTTTCATGGGTTGCCGAGCGCGAGAGCAAGCCGCGAGGGCAAGTGGCGAAGTACGACCCCGCGCTCTACGAGCATCAAGTTCCGGGCGGGATGATTTCGAACCTCCGTTCGCAATTGGCCACGATGAAAATGGAGCACCGCCTTCCCGAGATCCTCGAGGAGGCCGCCCGAGTGCGTCGCGATCTCGGCTATCCGATTCTCGTCAGCCCGTTCGCCCAGTACATCATCACCCAGGCGGTGCTGAACGTCGTGCAGGGGGAGCGCTACAAGACCATTCCGGACGAGGTGCGCAAGTACGCGATGGGCCATTACGGGCGGCTCGCCGCGCCGCCTGCCGACGATTTCCTGGAGCGCGCGAATATCCGTCCCGAGGATATCGCTACAGATCGTCCGGCTGAACGTAGCGAGCCGTGGGTGCGGCGGCTGCGCAAGGAGCTCGGGCCGCAGGCAAGTGACGAGGATGTGCTGCTGGCCGCGTTCTACGAGCCGGAACTGCTCGCCCCGCTGCGCAGGCCCGCGCCGCAATACGAGTTTCGTACCTCGCCGTTGCGCGAGCTGGTGCGCTATGTTGCAACGCGTTCGGACATCGACTACATACGCGTGCGGTTCGGGGGGACCGACATGACTCTGTCCGCATAGGCGTGCTCGAATCCGGCCCGCGCAACCATTTCGACCAGCATGCCTGGCGCCGACGAACTACTCACGCCGCTGATGCTGCTGGCCGCAGTCATCGTCGCTGCGGCCGGGGTAATCCGTGGAATCACGGGTTTCGGCGGCGCGATGATCATGACGCCGCCGCTCGCGTTGATCTTCGGGCCCAAACTGGCCGTGCCCGTGGTCCTGTTGCTCGAGACCTTCGCCGCAACGCCGATGCTGCGCGAAGCGGTGATCAGGGCGCGCTGGCGCATGATCACGCCAATGTTCGTCGCCGCTTTCCTGACAGTGCCGCTGGGCGGCTACCTGCTTGTCTCGGCCGATCCCGACGTGCTGCGCCGAGCCATTGCGGTCATCGTCATCATCTTCTCGCTGCTGTTGCTTAACGGGGTGCGATACAACGGTCCGCAGCGTCTGGTCACTTCGGTGGCACTCGCCGGGCTGAGCGGCACAATGCTCGGTGCCACCAGCATCGGAGCGCCGCCGGTGATTCTTTATCTGCTGTCGGGACCGGATGCGATCAGCGTGACGCGTGCGAACCTGACGCTTTACGTCGTCGTCACCTCGGGGGCAGCGTTAGTGATGCTGGGGTCCCATGGACTGTTGGATGGGACGAGCCTGCTCAGCGCGCTGATGCTCGCTCCGTCCTTCTATTGCGGGGTGCTGGTCGGCAACCGGCTCTTTCCGCGCTTCGGCGACTTGCAGTTCCGCCGGTTTACGCTTCTGCTCATGATAGCCGTGTCGCTCGGCGTCCTGATCGCGTGACGCCAGCATCCGTTTCTCCTCGGCCTGGTGCGGCGTCGGCACGGTGTGCCCGGCGGCCGCGCCATCTGTTCTCGCGCCATGCCCGGGATTTCCGCCGGGCGCGCTTCGCCGCGCGGGGCAGATTGCGTTCGCCGTCCATGGCCCACGCAGGCTCGATTGTTGTGGCGCGGCTCGGCAGGAAAGAAATGTTCAGTCTGGTCTTGCAAGGCTCGGGCAGATATGGAAATATCGCTGAGAGAGACAAGTAATTTCGAACAGTGATCATTTGATGATCAAAAAGGTCAGGCGATAGACAAATCAAAATAAAGTGATCGCGTATGTGGAATGTTTGCCGCATTAAGGCAACGTTTCGGGCCTGCCATCGTGGTCGAAAAACGGTGCCGCAGCCCATGAAGCACAAGGAGACAACGCGTGCATCTTCACGTCACCGATCTCGGGGAGCTTGCCATCGCGGTCGCAGGCTGCGGCAGCCGGCATCGCCGGCAAGCGAATGCCGCGTTTGCCTGTCGGCCGGGAGTCCGAAACGCCGAGCGCGATCAGGACGGTCGCGATGAGCGAGCCGTCGCGGCGGCCGCGTCGCACTGAGCACCGGGAGGGGCGATGAATACCGAGCAACTCGAGCGCGAGCTGCCCTTGGCCAGACTCAGCCTGGCGTTGCGCTGGATCACCGGAATCGCGGGCGGGTTGCTGACCGTCTATGTCACCCTGGCCCTGTTCGGGCACGTACGCAGCTCATCGCAGCACTACGCCACGTTCGCCTTCGCCGTCATGTTCATGTCCGGGATTGCCGCGGTGCGTGCCCTGATCGACCAGCGGCGACTCGATCCCGGCAACCGCTGGTTCTGGCCGCGGGTCTCCGCGGCGATCATCGGCGCGGCGCTGGCCACCGCCGGTGGTCTCTACATCATGCTGCAGGCGACACGTCTGGAGGTCGACGCACCGTTCTTTCATGACTTGGACATGGCTGTCGGCTTTGCCTTCACGCTGGGCGTGCTGCTGCTGACATGGCTCCATTGGGGCGCGGTCATCGCCGCGGTCATCAGCGCTGCGATCGCCTACTTCTTTTACGGCCACCTGATCGCGAATCCTTTGCTCGGGCACCCGCCCTACGCGCCGGAGTTCGTCATGAACTACATCGGGCTGGGGACGACACAGGGCTTCTTCTGGTTTGCGCAGACCGCGGTCGACGACATCTACTACCTGATCCTTTATGCGTCGGTGCTGCTCGGCATCGGCATGCTGTCCTCCATGCTCGAGCTCGGCAAGGCGCTGGGCAATCGCGTGGCCGGCGGCGCGGCCGGCACCGCGGTGATCGGTAGCGGCATGACGTCGATGGTGATGGGCGTTGCGGTGTCGAACGTGATGCTCACCGGCCGTATGACGATCCCGATGATGAAGAAGTATGGCTACTCGCCGGCGATGGCAGGGGCGATCGAGGCGGCGGCGTCGACGTCGGGCCAGATCATGCCGCCGGTGCTCGGCCTCGCGGCCTTCATGATCGCGAGCTTCCTGTCGATGCGGTACATCGATATTGCGCTCGCCGCAGTCATTCCGGGCGTGCTGTTCATGACCGGCGTGGCGATCTGCGTGATGGTCTATGCCAAGCGCAACCGGCTGGCCAGACTGTCCGAAACGGTCAACCGGGACGTCATCGTGCGGACGCTTCCGGCGTTCGTGACGTCGTTCGCAGTTGTGTGCTGGATGCTGGTAAGCCTGTACTCGCCGGCGGCCGCCGGCTTCACCGGCTGCCTGGTGGCGATCGGGATGTCGATGTTCCAGGGCAAGTACCGCCCCCACTTCAAGCAGCTCGGCCGCACGCTCGAGGAAGGACTCGAAATGATGGCGATCCTGTCGCTGCTGTTGATCGCGATCGGTCCGCTCGGCCAGGCCTTCCTCACGACCGGCCTTTCCGGGCGCCTCGGCATCTGGATGGCCAGCGTGCTGCCCGACAACCAGCTGCTCCTGCTGCTCGGGGCTGCGGCGCTCTCGATCGTGCTGGGCATGGGCCTGCCGACCCCCGTCGCGTACCTGGTGGTCGCTCTCGCGCTCGTGCCGTTCCTGCAATCGATCGGCGTGAAGCCGCTGCTCGCGCACTACTTCGTCTTCTACTTCGCGGTCTATTCGGCGGTGACGCCACCGGTGGCGGTCGCCGCGCTGGCGGCGGCGAAGCTCGCCGGTGCCAGTTTCTGGCAGACGGCGAAGGAGTCGATGAAGGTCTCGGCGACCACCTTCATCATTCCGTTCGCGTTTGTCTATCGACCGCAGCTGCTGGATTTCCCGAATCTTGGCTGGAACGTCGTGCCTCCACTGGCCGAGGTCCTGCTGATCCAGTGGATCTCGTCGATCGCGCTTTACGGATACTTCCGGCGCCCGCTTTCGTCGCCCGAATGCTCTCTGTTCGGCGCCGCGACGCTGCTCGGTTACTGGGCGATGGTGACCGAGTCCGCGTACTCGACCATCGTCTTTCTCAGCGTGACCGCTGTCGTCATGCTCGGCGTGGCTGTTCGCCGGCCCGTCTTACCCGATCCCAGCGTTCACTTGTCGAACGGAGGGTCCCTGAAATAACAACACGAAGTGGCCGTAACACAGTTCGTTCACTCACCTAAGGAGCATAAGGAGAAGGAGATGAGACAAACAGGTTGGAGAAAGTCGTCGATCGCCGGGTGGCTCTTCGGGGCGCTGTTCACTGCGGGTGCGGCACTGGTGCCGGCGGGCGACGCGCAGGCGCAGGCGCAGCAGAGCGCTCCGACGATGGTTCCGGTGCTGCTGTGTCCGTGGGGCTGCGGCCCCACCGAAGGCGATACGCTGCTGATGAACGACATGGTCAAGGAGGGCAGCCCGACCGTGCTGTTGCCGCAGGAAACGCCGGGCTACATGTACAACATCCGCGAGATGGCCAACGACAAGCACTGGAAGGGCACCGTCTTCGGCACCGAGGATATCGTCATTCAGCTGGCCCTGAAATGGGGCGGCACGCCGGAACTGCAGGAGTTCATTCCGGAGCGGGTACCGATACCGTTTCGGCTCCTGTACGGTGAAACGTGGTGGGGACAAGGCAAGTTCTTTGTAACCTTCGATCCGGACATCAAGTCACCCGAAGACTTCAAGGGCAAACGCATCGCGCTTGGTCTGCGCGGCCAGAGCGACTGGGGCGTGTTCTCGCGCCTGATCCTCGAGCATGGCTACGGCATTACGCCGGAGAACTCGGACATTCGCCACCTGACGCCGGCGGCACTGACGCAGCAACTGATCGACGGCTCGGTGGACGTGGCGATCACGGCGTTCGGCACCGAGCCGCACCTCAAGGAATGGATCATATCGCCCCCCCTGCGCCAGTTGGAGGCATCGCCCAAGCCGCTACGCTACATCGGCGTATCGAAGGAGGCGCTCGACAAGGTCAATGAAAAGTTCGGCACGACCTTCCTGCACGTCACGGTACCCGCGCAGACGCTGCCCAAGCAGACCGAGCCGCTCTCGGCCGGCATTGCGCGCGGCTACAAGGCGGTTCACCCTGATTTTTCCGAGGATGCGGCCTACCACATCGTCATGGGCGTGGCCAGGCACGCGACCAGGTTGCGCGAGGCGCACCCGCTGTGGCGGATCTGGTCGCCCGAGTTGATGCTGCACGGGCTCTCCGAGGAGAACGTCCATCCGGGCGCGAAGAGGGCCTACGTCGAGCTCGGCTGGTGGGACAAGGTCGATCAGTTCCCACCGGTAACCTATCCGGAGTAGCCAGAACGCCCTGTCAGCATCCCGCGGCGTGCGTCAATGGGGTAGCTGTTTCACATGGATATCGAACTCGCAGGCAAGGTCGCACTCGTCACCGGCGCCGCGCGCGGCATCGGCGCGCGGATCGCCGCCGCGCTCGCCGAGCATGGCTGCGCCGTATATGTGGCCGACATCGACGAGGAGGGCGCGCGCGAGGTGGCTGCGGGGCTCGCTTCGGCGACGCCAATGCGTCTGGATGTGTGCGATCGGCCTGCGCTGCGCGCCGCGGTGGATCAGATCTGCGCCGCGCGCGGCGGGGTCGACATACTGGTCAATAACGCTGGTCTACTGGCGTCTGGTCGTTTCGATCGCACCAGCGCCGACGCCTGGGACCGGCTGGTCGCTGTCAATCTGACCGGCGTGTTCAACTGCGTGCAGGCGTGTGTGCCGGCGATGCGCGGTCGAGCCGGCGCGTCGATCATCAACCTGGGTTCGGTGTCTGCGGCCAAGGGGGGCGGCTCACTCGGCAACGTCTGGTACGGCGCGACCAAGGCGGCGGTGGCCGCGATCACGAGCGGGCTCGCGCGGGAGTTGGGCCCGGAAGCCATCCGCGTCAATGCGATCGCGCCCGGAATCATGGACACGGACATGGTGCGCGACCACCTTACGCCGCAGCTGCGCGACAACATGTTGCAGCGCTTTCCGCTCGGACGTTTTGCCGAGCCGGACGACGTTGCGCGCTTGGCGGTCTTTCTCGCGTCGCCTGCCGCGGCGTTTATCACCGGGCAGGCGATTGTGGTGGACGGCGGCTACCTCTGCACCTGAGACGGTCCCGAGACCCGGTGCGCAGACACCTGGCGGATCCGGTGTCGAGAGATCGCGCGAGGCGTGCATCGGACTTCATGTCGCTCTGTTTTCTGGCCTGCAAGCCCTGGCTCGAGCGGCTGGCGGGTGCGCTGCACTGGGGGCTTGCGAATCGTGTCGAAGAGACTTATACTGGCCATAACTTGTTATAACAGGTTATGGCAACGATGGCTGATGAATCGCTCGATCACATGAAGGTAAGTCTCGACGCGCCCCAGCCGCTGCATGCGCAGATCCGCGACGTCATGCGCCAGCGCGTGCTCGACGGCATCTATGCGCCGCACGAGCGTCTGCCCTCGGAGAGCGCGTTGATGAAGGCCTTCGGGGTGAGCCGCATCACGATCCGCAATGCACTCAAGGACCTGCACGCCGAAGGGCTGATCTTCAGCGCCCAGGGCAAGGGCACCTACGTGCGCAAGCAAAAGGCGGTGCAGAACGTGCAGCGCCTGCAGGGCTTCGAGGAGGCGATGAGCGCACGCGGCTATCGCGTATCGGCCGAGCTGATCGGGTTCGGCGAGCGCACGCCGCCGCCGGCAGTTGCGCAGGCGTTCGGACTTGCGCCTGGAGAAACCGTCGTCGAAGTCAAGCGGGTGCGCCACCTGAACGGCGAACCGATCTCGATCGATCTGAGCTATTTCCCGCGCGATGTCGGCGCACGACTGTTCGGACGAGATCTCACCCACGACATCTTCACGCTGCTCGAGGACGAGCTGAACCTCCCGCTCGGGGGCGCGGACATCGCCATCGAGGCGGGTGCGGCCGATGAGGATACCGCCCGGCTGCTGCGCATCCGCAAGGGCGAGCCGGTCCTGCACGTCGAGCGGCTCACCTTCGACGCGACCGGTCGACCGATCGACTTCGAGTACCTCGCCTATCGCGGCGACAAGTACCAGTACCAGTTCCACGTCGATCGCAGACGGCCGGATTGACTTTTCCATCTGCACGCCAGCTGCGCCGTGCCTGCGGCGCAGGCACGCGGGCCCGCCCTGTGCGGCGCGCGCACGGGAAGTGCCGTGGCGTCGCGCGGACCCAACAAACAAGTGAGGCAATGACCACCATGCATCACCCTTTCGAATCCCAACGACCGCACGGCGGCCCGGTGCCACGATGAGCGAGCTGCTGCTTCCGTCGCTGATCGTGCTGTTCGCCGCGACGATGCAGGCGTGCACCGGCTTCGGCTTCTCGATCATGGCCACGCCGTTCCTGCTGCTCTTCTTTCCGGCGCACACCGCGATCCAGCTCAACATCCTGCTGTCGATCGCGATCTCGGTGCTGATGATTCCGGAGATCAACCGCGAGCTCGACCGCGCGCTGCTCAGGCGCATGGTCGTCGGCAGCGCGCTCGGCGCGCCGATCGGCGCGGCGCTGTTCGTGATGTTCGACGTGCAGGTACTCAAGCTCGTCATCAGCGTGATCACGATTGCCCTGACCGTGCTGCTCGCACTCGAGCTGCGCGTTGCACAGACCGGGCGCCGCGACGTGGCGGCCGGTGCGCTGTCGGGCGCGTTCACGACCTCGCTGGGCATGCCGGGCCTGCCGCTGCTGCTGTACTTCTCGGGCACCGAGGTCGAGCAGCAGCAGCTGCGCAGCACCGTGCTCGCGTTCTTTCTCGGCATCTATGTTGCCGCGCTGGCCCTGCAGGCGCTGTTCGGTGTGTCCGAGGCGCAAACGTGGCTGACCGCGCTGCTGCTGCTGCCCGCTACCTATGCAGGGGTGGTGGCCGGCCGGCTGCTGTGTCGGCGCATCAGTCCGGCAGCGTTCCGTTCCATGACGTTCGCGATTCTGATTTCAACGGGAGGGTATTTGCTCTACAGCTCGATCTAGCGTTTGCACCCGAAAACGGAGGACTGCGCGAGCGGCCGGACAGCGGTCCGAGCGCAGGAAATCCGGACTGACCTACAGAGGAGACAATCATGAGTACAGCAAACATTCTCACGGAGCCCGCCAAGGAGACGCCGATGAAAGCCGTCGCAAGACTGTTCTCGCGCCTTGCGGAGCGCTACCTGCCGGACGCGTTCATTCTCGTTTTCTTTCTCACCCTCGTCGTGCTCGCTCTCGGTGTGGCCAAGGGGCACGAGGCGCGCCTGGTGCTCGACTACTGGGGCGGGGGCTTCTTCAACATCCTCGCGTTCACTGCGCAGGCCACGCTGATGCTGGTCACCGGCTTCGCGCTCGCGCACACGCCGCTCGTCAATCGCGGCCTGCGCGCGTTCGCGCGTATTCCGCGCAACGAGGTGCAGGTGATCATCGCGACGACGCTGGTGATGATGATCTGCAGCTGGGCCTCGTGGGGCTTCGGGCTGATCGCCGGCGCGATCGTCGCGCGCGAGATGGGCATCGTCCATCACGGCAAGATCCACTACCCACTGGTCGTCGCGGCCTCGTACGCGGGCTTTCTCGTCTGGCATGCCGGCTACGGCGGCGCGATTCCGACGCTGATCGCCACCCCCGGCCACTTCCTCGAGAAGGATCTCGGCGTGATCCCGGTCTCGCAGACCATCTTCGCATGGGAGACGCTCGTGATCCTCGCGCTGCTCGCGGTCGTGATCCCGATCGCGATGGTGATGATGCGCCCGCGCGCCGATGAGCCGCGCGTGAGCCTGCCCGCCTCGGAGCTCGAGTTCGAGCAGGAGGACGAGCAACTCGGCGGTTCGGAGGCCGAGCGTCGCGAGCTGACGCCGGCCGAGCGCCTCGAGCGCAGCCGCTTCATCCCCTTCACGCTGGGTGTGCTCGCGTTGCTGTACCTGGTGAGCTACTTCGCCGGTGGCGGTGGCATCAACATCAACATCGTGATCCTGAGCTTCTTCGCGCTGGGGCTGCTGCTCACGCCGAGCGTGTCGCACTACCTGCACTCGTTCTCGGGCGGCTCGAAGTCGGCCGCCGGCATCATCCTGCAGTTCCCGTTCTATGCAGGAATCATGGGTGTGATGGTGCAGACCGGCCTGGCCGCGGACATCGCGGCGGCCTTTGTCGCGTTCGCGTCCGACAAGACGCTGCCGTTCTGGAGCTTCATCAGCGCCGGTCTCATCAACATGTTCGTGCCTTCGGGGGGCGGCCAATGGGCGGTGCAGGGGCCGATCATGATCGAGGCAGCCCGTCAGCTCGGCGCCGACATGCCGCGCGTGGCGATGGCGGTGGCCTGGGGTGACGCCTGGACCAACATGATCCAGCCGTTCTGGACCTTGCCGCTGCTCGCGATCGCCGGCCTCGGCATCCGTCACATCATGGGTTACACGGCGGTGATCCTGATGGTCAGCGGCGTGGTGATCGGCGGCGGCCTGCTGCTGCTCTGAACCGCTCGCACCGTGTTGCGGGCCCCGCAGCGCCCCGTGTCGCTGCGGGGCGTCGTGGCCATTAGCGGCGAAATTCGTGACGCGCGGGGCGGCGACGCACGCGACTGCGACCGCGACTGCAGCCGGCGCTGCGGGCCGTTGCGGCCCGCTGTGGCCGGTGCCCCGCCTGCGGCCGGCGCCGCACATCTCCCATCGACGAGAACGAGAGGACATCCCATGACCAACTGGCTTGAAAACGGCTTTGCTTCGCTTTCCGCGATCGAGCTCGCGCACGCGATCCGGCGCCGCGCGGTGAGCTGCGTCGAGGTGATCGAGACCTGCCTCGCGCGCATCGACGCGCTCAACCCGCGCATCAATGCGTTCTGCACGGTGCTGCACGACGAGGCACGCGAGGCGGCGCGGCAGGCCGACGCGGCGCTCGCGCACGGCGAGCGGCTGGGACCGCTGCACGGCATTCCGGTCGCGCTCAAGGATCTCACCCTCACCAAGGGGGTGCGCACGACGCGCGGCTCGCGGCTGTTCGAGCACTTCGTGCCGCAGGTCGACTCGCTGATCGTCGAGCGCATCCGCGCGGCTGGCGGCATTATCGTCGGCAAGACCAACACGCCGGAGTTCGGCCACAAGGCCGTCACCGACAACCTGATCTTCGGCCCGACGCGCAATCCCTGGCATACCGACTACGTCGCGGGCGGCTCGAGCGGCGGCTCGAGCGCCGCGGTCGCCGCCGGCATGGTGCCGTTCGCCGAGGGCAGCGACGGCGCCGGCTCGATCCGCATTCCGGCGAGCATGTGCGGGGTGGTCGGCTTCAAGCCGAGCTACGGGCGCGTGCCCGACGTGCTGGGGGCGTTCTCGAGCCATGCGCCGTTTTTCCACAACGGCCCGCTCGCGCGCAGCGTCGCCGACGCCGCGCTGCTCTACCAGGCGATGGCCGGCCCCGACATGTCCGACCCGTTCTCGGTGCCGGCCGACGAGGACGTGTTCCGCACGCTCGAGGACGGCCTGCGTGGCGCGCGCATCGGCTACAGCCACGACCTGGGCTGCTTCGCGGTCGACGACGAGGTGCGGCGTGCGTTCGACGCCGCGCTCGAGGTCTTTCGCGCGCTTGGCTGTACGGTCGAGGAGGTCGCGCCGGATTTCGACCCGGATCTCGAGCGCAGCTTCTCGGTGCTATGGTATGCGAAGCTCGCGACCGGCTACGCCGGGCTGCCTGCCGAACAGCTCGAGCTCCTCGAGCCCAAGGTGCGCGAGCTGATCGACGAAGGCACGCGGCTGTCGGCCATCGACTACGGCCGTGCCACGCTCGCGCGCGAGGCGGTGTGGGAGAAGCTTCTTCCGGTGCATCGCCGCTACGACTTTCTCGTCTGCCCGACCACGGCCGTCGCGCCGTTCCCGATCGCCGAGGGGCCGCCGCGCCGCATCGCCGGGCGCGAGGTGAGCCCGCTGCTCGGCTGGTTCCTCACCTATCCGTTCAACATGACCGGCAACCCTGCGGTGTCGGTGCCCTGCGGGCGTTCGGCCGCGGGCCTGCCGATCGGACTGCAGATCGTCGGGCGGCGCCTGGACGACGCGCGCGTGCTGCAGGCCGCACGCAGCTTCGAGCGCATCGCGCCGTGGCCGCTGGTGGCCGAGGCCCCGCGCTGATGGCGGCGCCGCTCAGGCGGGCACGAAGCGCGCGAGCACGGCCGGCAGCGCCGTGCTCACCAGGCGCACGCCGATCAGCATCAGCGCGACGAAGACCAGGCGGCGCATCGTGAGCGCCGAGAATGGCGGTGGAAAGCGGCGTCCGATCAGGGTCGTCAAGGCCACCAGCGGCACCGCGAACGCGGTAAGTGTCCAGATCTCGCTGTCGAGCTTGCCCTGCCAGGCGACGAACAGCGTGCGCGTGCCCGACGTGCACGCGAACACCAAAATGAGCATGTTGCGGATCGCGACGAGCTCGAGCGGTTGGCGATAGAACTGGAAGATCACCGGCGGGCCCGCCATGCCGAAGAGCCCGCTGAAGAGGCCAGCCAGAAAGCCGCTCGTGAAAAAGCTCCATCCGGACGAGCGTGCGCGCAGCTGCGGCGGACGCAGCGCGAACACGATACCACTCAGCACGATCGTCGCACCGAGCAGTACCTGCAGCAGATCCGCCGCCGCTGCGCTCAGATAATCGAGCAGCTGCACGCCGACGACGATCGCCGGCATCACGCCGAGCGCGACGCTGCGCATCGCGGACCAGTCGATGTGATGCATCTTGCCGGGCAGCGCGACGACGCTGTTGGTCAGCGTCACGAAACTGACCACCGCGGCGAGCGTGGCCACCGGGGCGAGGCCCACGCCGCTGGCCGCGCCGATGACGATCATCGCGAGGCCGAAGCCGGTGGCGGTCTGGAAATAGCTGCCGATCAGGATGATCGCCAGCAACGGAACGAGGGTTTCGAAATTCATCACGGATACAGGGGTGCGCGCTCCACGGCGTATCGTCGGCGCAGCCGGGCCGCGCCGCGTGTGTGCGGTGCGCGCACCGTGTGATGCCGGCCGGGCCGGTGGGGTCGCATGATACCCGCGATCGGGGCCGGCCCGCGTGCGGGTTCGACGGCGCCCGTGCGCTGCGCGCTCGCGCCCCGCCCGTGCTCAGTGCGCGTCGTCCGCGCACCGCGATTCGGCGGCGCACGCGTCCGCCCGCTGCGCCTTGGCCGCCGCCATCTGTGCCTGCACGACGGTCACCGCGATGACGTGGAACACGTCGTCGGCGCTGCAACCGCGCGACAAGTCGTTGGCGGGTCGGGCGAGGCCCTGCAGCAGTGGACCGATCGCGACCGCACCGCCGACCCGTTCGGCGAGCTTGTAGCCGATGTTGCCGGCCTCGAGGTTCGGAAAGATCAGCACGTTGGCCTTGCCCTTGACGCGCGACTCGGGCAGCTTGCGATTCGCGATGTCGGCGACGATGGCGGCATCGAGCTGCACGTCCTCGTCGATCGCGAGCCGGGGGCGTGCGGCCTTGACGAGCCGCGCGGCCGTGACGACTTTGTCGACCGCGGCGTGGCGCGCGCTGCCGCTGGTCGAGAACGACAGCATCGCCACCCGCGGCTCCTCCATCAGCAGGCCCTGGGCGCTGTCGGCGGCGGCCATCGCGATGTGGGCGAGCTCCTCGGCATCGGGTTCGACGACCAGGCCGCAGTCCGAGAAGATCAGTCCGCCCTTGAGCGTGTGGAAGGGCTCGCACAGCATCATCAGGAAGAAGCTCGACACCAGCTTGAAGGACGGATCGACGCCGATGATCTGGATCGCGTTGCGCACGACGTCGGCGGTCGTATGGACGGCGCCGGCTACCGAGCCGTCGGCGTGGTCCAGACGCACCATCAGGTTCGCGAAGCACAGCGGATCGCACACCGCCTGCCGCGCCGCGTCGAGCGTCATGCCCTTCTTCGCGCGCAGCCGGTGCAGCTCCTGCGCGAACGGTTCGGCGAGCGGCGAGTCGGCCGGGTCAAAGAGTGTCATGCCGTCGAGCGCGATCGCCTCGTTGCGCGCGCATTGCTCGATGGCGCCGCGCGCGCCGACCAGGGCGACGCGCGCGATGCCCTCGCGTGCCGCGCGTCGTGCCGCGTGCAGCACGCGCGGATCGTCGCCTTCACAAAGCACGATGCGCCCGGGGGCGGTGCGGGCGCGGTCGATGATACGGTAGATGGCCTTCACGGTCGGGGTCTCCTTCGGAGGGGGAGCGGGCGTCGTGCGGTGGCCGCGGTGGCGCGCCGGAGTGGCAATACGGCCGTTCGCCGGCCCGGAAAAAGGGGGGAGGAGGGAGCCCTTCGTCCGTGCCGGCGATGCGCCGTCCGGTGGACCTGCACGCCGCGGCCGGGGCGCCCGGCATGCCGGGCGCTGTCATGCACAGTCCGTTCGTTCAGACGTAGTCCTTGTACTTGTCGAGGAAGCGCACCGGCTTGGAGAGCGCGTCGCGGCGGAACGGGTCGCCGAGCTCGCGGGTGCACATGATCTCGACG
>DAOMOP010000058.1:18719-19746 GCA_035444405.1 Rhodocyclaceae bacterium | reverse complement strand
ACCAGTGGCAGGCGGAATAGCCGATCGACAGCAGGATCGGCCGATCGAGACGGCGCGCGAGCGCGAGCGCCTGCTCGCACCACGGCCACCAGTCGACCGGGTTGTCCGCATGCTGCAGCAGATAGGGCGATGTCTCCGAAGCAAGGCGGTTGGGCATGATGGCTCCGCAAGGCTTTTCGACGAGGGTCGGCTTTCCGAGTCTAGCCGATTCACGTCCGAATAGTCGACCGGCGTCGTCGGTCATTGCCGACAACCCGGCTCCGTCCGGCGCACCCGACGGTCGTCCCGACGGCAAGCCCCGACCGGCTCGCCGCCCACGCGCCGCTCGGCGCGGCTACTGACGAATCTCGAACTCGTTGGGCGGAGCGGGGAAATGCCCGGTCGAACGGAACGGATTGATGTCGAGCCCGCCGCGCCGGCTGTAGCGTGCCCACACCGCCAGCGCCTGCGGGCGACACACGCGCAGGATGTCGCAGAAGACGCGCTCGACACATTGTTCGTGGAACTCGTTGTGCTGGCGGAACGACACCACGTAGCGCAGCAAGGCCTCACGGTCGATGGCGGGCCCGGTGTAGCGCACGATCAGCGTGCCCCAGTCCGGCTGCCCGGTGACCAGACAGTTCGACTTGAGCAGATGCGAATAAAGCGTCTCGCTGACGACTGTCCCGGACATGTCCGCCGCGAGCAGCTCGGGGGCGGGCAGATAGCGGTCGACCTCGATGTCGAGCTCGTCGAGCAGCTCGCCTTGCGGGTACGCGATGCACCGTGACGGGCGCTCCGACAGCGGGCGGATGTCGACCGCGACTGTCGCACCGCTGGCCGTCGACAAATCGTGCGCAATGCATTCGCGCACGGCGCCGACCTCGGCAAAGCGGCTCTGGTTGAACGAGTTCAGGTAGAGCTTGAGCGACTTGGATTCGATCAGTCGCGGCGAATCGGCCGGCACGCGGAAAGTGCCGATCGCGACGACCGGCTTGCCGCGCGGCGCGAGCCACGACAGCTCGTAGGCGTTCCACAGATCCTCGCC
>DAOMOP010000058.1:0-18709 GCA_035444405.1 Rhodocyclaceae bacterium | reverse complement strand
ACGAAAGGCAGCGTGTCGGCGCGCACGCCGAGCTCGTCGCGCTTGGCCTGGCGGGCGATCGGAAAGAGGAGTTCGGGAGCGTAGGTATCGCGATAGGCGACCGCCTTGCCGAGCGGCGAAGCGTCGATGCCGGAAGCGGTGCTGCTGTCGAGCGTGTTCATCGCCGCGATTGTAGCGCACCGGCAGCATCGCGCCGCAGCATGCGGCCACTCCGGATCGCGTGGCAACGCGGCGCGCGATCCGGAGCGGCGCGAGCGGCTAGCGCCGCCCGATCGCCCGCAGCGTCTCGTCGAGCAGCGCCTCCTTGTCGATCCGCAGCATCTGCGGCGCGTGGGGCGGGCAGATCGAATCGGGATCGAGGTAGGCGCCGTCCTGCGGCAGATCGCGCTCGTCGGCCAGGTCGCCACGCGCGACACCCAGCGCCTGCATCAGCTGCCCCATCCCCGCCAGGCTGCGCGCCTGCGCGAGAATCTGGTCGTAGGTGGCGTTGGCGTACGCACGCCGCGCGTCGAAGTACTCGTTCTCGCCGTCGAGCAGATCGAGCAGCGTACGCTGCCCGATTTCGAACTGTTGCCGGTAGGCCTCGCGTGCCTTGGCCATCGACAGCTGATGCTGGTCGAGGTAGCGCAACTGCTCTCTTGCGGTATGCACCTGGTTGTACGCGATCGAGATGGTCTGGCGCACGTCGCGGCAGACCTTCTCGCGCGTGTCGCGGGCCGCGTTCAGCTCCTCGCCGGCCTGGCGCAGGCGCGCCTGGTCGCCGCCGCCACGGTACAGGTTGTAGTTGAGGATCAGCTCGATCGCCCCTTCGCGCGAATCGCCGCTGAGACGCTCGAGGTTGCGATCGAGCTCCTGACGCACGCGCAGGTCGACACGCGGATGAAAGGCCGCGCGTCGCGTGTCGATCAGGTCCTGTCCGGCGCGGATGTTGGCGACGGCGGCGCGCAGCGACGGGTTCGAGACGTAGGCGCTCTCGAGCGCTTGCGCGACGCTCGCCGGCAGCTCGGCATCGAGCATGCCGACGTCCATCGCCGCAAGCGTCTCGGCCGGCTGCTCGCCGACGATGCGGACGTAGCGTGCGCTCACGTCGTGGAGATTCGCCACCTCGGTCAGCAGGTTCGACTCGGCGAGTGCCAGGCGCCCGGTCGCCAGCTCGAGATCCACGCCACGGCCGATGCCCGAGCGCGTGCGCTCGACGATTTGGTCGTAGACGACCTTGTGCTCGACGTAGTTCTCCTTCGCGAACTGCACGAGATCGCGGTAGCGAAGCACATCGACATAGGCGCCGAAGGTCTCCAGGGCAACCCGCTCGGCATCACCGACGAGCTCGAAATAGCGCAGCATGTGCACATGCCCGAAACGCGACACCTGGTTGCGCGTGAAGAAGCCGTCGTACAGCATCTGGCTCAGCGTGAGCGAGGCGCCGTAGCGGTTGAACGACCGCGACGACTGTCCCGGCAGCTTTTGCACGGCGCGACCGGCGCCGACGGCGAGGTCGACGCTCGGCCGGAAGCCGGCGCGCAGGGAATCCTGTTCTGCGCCCGCCGCGCGAAACGCGAACCAGCGCGTCTGCACCTCGGGATTGGCGTCGACCGCGTGCTGCACCGCCGTGCGCAATGCGTCCGGCACCTGCGCTGCGGCAAGCGGCGCTGCGGTGGCCAGCACCGCCATCGATATCAGCGTACAAAAAATCCTCATGAAAGCTCCGAAAGGCTGCTGCATTGTTGTTGTTCGGCCGATCCGGCGACCATCCATTCGGGCGCAAGCCCGCCCACGCGGGCAATGTTATATGACGGCGGCGGGGTTCACGGCCGCGAATGGCCGGCCCGCGTGAATTAGTTGTCAGCCCGGCGGCGGCGCACCGTCGGCGCATCCACCGATGCGACATAATGCGCGGATGACGTCGCCAGAGACAGCGGATGTCGGCTAGCCCGATCACTGCGCCGTGCCCGGCCGCGGCCTGCCTCGCGCGCCCGCGGCGCAGGCGACTGCTGCTCGCGCTGGCGGCGTCGGTGCTCGTCGGTCCGCTCGCGGGCGGCGTTCCCTCGGCACATGCGACACCCGGGCTGGACCGCATGCAGCGGCTTGCGGCCGAACGCTACGGCGTTCAGGCACAGACTCTGGTCGCCGCGTGGCGGCAATTGCTCGAAGAGCTTGCGGAGCTCGAGGCCTTCGAGCAGCTGACCCGCGTCAACACTTTTTTCAATCGGCGCATCCGCTTCGAAAGCGACATCGACATATGGAACGAAGCAGACCACTGGGCGACACCGCTCGAAACGATGGGCCGGGGCGCCGGCGACTGCGAGGACTTCACGATCGCCAAGTACATGACGCTGCAGCTTGCCGGCATGCCGAACGAGCGGCTGCGCCTGATCTACGTAAGGGCGCAGATCGGCCGTGCCGATTCGGGCATCAGCCAGGCGCACATGGTCCTCGGCTACTATCCGGAACCGACCGCCGAGCCGATGATTCTCGACAACCTCGTCGCGGACATCCACCCGGCCGCCCGCCGGCCGGATCTGGTGCCGGTGTTCAGCTTCAACAGCGAAGGCCTGTGGGTCGGCGGCGCGAGTGCATCGAGTGCCGACCCGACCGCGCGGCTGTCGCGCTGGCGCGACGTTCTCCAACGCATGCGCGAACAGGGGCTCACATGAGCGCGCGCGCCCACCCCTTCGTCATCGATTCGGTCGCCTTCGCGGAGGAGAGGCCCTCATGTCCCTGATCAAGCAATTGTGGCTCGGCATCGTCGTCGTCGCGGTGCTCTCCTTCGGCGGCAGCCTGATCATCAGTACGCTGTCGGCCCGTCACTACCTCGAGCAGCAGCTCTACGTGAAAAACGTCGACAACGCGACGTCGCTGGCGCTGGCGCTGTCGCAGCTGCCCAAGGATGCGGTCATGGTCGAGCTGCAGGTTGCGGCGCAGTTCGACGCCGGCCATTACCGGCTGATACGGCTGACGTCCCCGGACGGCACCGTGATCGTCGAACGCCGCTACACCGGCGTCGAATCGGGAGCACCCGACTGGTTCATCCGCCTCGTGCCGATCTCGGCACGTGCCGGCGTCGCGCAGGTGCAGGACGGCTGGCAGCAGTTCGGAACGCTCACGCTCGAGAGCCACTCGCGCTACGCGTACGAGGCGCTCTGGAACGCAACGCTGGCGCTGCTGGCATGGTTTCTGGCCGGAGCCGTGCTGACCGGTTTCATCGGCACCCTGCTGATCAAGCACGTCACCCGGCCGCTGGGACGTGTCGTCGAGCAGGCGCAGGCAATCGGCGGCCGCCGCTTCATCACCACCGAAGAGCCGAGCACGCTCGAGTTTCGCAGTGTCGTGCGCGCAATGAACACGTTGTCCGAGCGGGTGCGCACGATGCTCAGCGACGAGTCTCACCGGCTCGAGCTGCTCCGCCGCCAGGCCCAGCACGACGCGCTGACCGGGCTCTACAATCGCAGTCAGTTCCTGAACACGCTCGACGCGGCGCTCGCGCGGCGCGATGGTCCCGACTGCGGCATACTTGCGATCGTGCGCATCGGCGAGCTTTCCGAACTGAATCGCGCCCTCGGCCGCAACGAGACCGACCATGTGCTGACCCTGCTCGCCGAGCGCGTCCGGCTGCTCGCAGAGACCGAACCACGCTGGGAGGCGGGGCGTCTGAATGCGAGCGATTTCGCCCTGCTCGCGCCGGGAGCCACCGATGCGCCGGACATCGCATCGGCGCTTTCGAGCTCGCTCGCCGAGGTCGTCGATGCGGTCAGCGACAGCGTGGTGCTGCAGTATCCGATCGGTGCCGGCAGCTATCGCCACGGCGAAGACCGCGCGAGCGTACTGGCCCGCATCGACGGCGCACTGGCCGCCGCCGAGCAGTCCGGCGCGAATGCAATCCGCGTCGACGAGGCGCGCGGCGAAGCGCCGCCGTATACCGATCTCAGCGACTGGCGCATCGCCTTGATGCGCGCCCTCGATGCCGATGGCGTGCGCCTTGGGAGCTACGCGGTAGTCACGACGCACGGCGAGCTGCTGCACTGCGAGGCGCCGATGCGCGTGCGTCTGGACGGCGTATGGCATTCGGCCGGCGTGGTCGTGCCGCGCGCGAGCCGGCTCGGCCTGCTGCCGCGGCTCGATGCCGCAGTGGTGCACGCCGCGGTCGAGCGGATCCGCAGCACGCACCAGCCGGTCGGCATAAACGTGTCGGCCGACGCGCTGAGCGACACGGGATTTCGCTCCACGCTGCATGCGACCCTGCAGGGCGCTCCCGACGCATGCAGCCGGCTGTGGGTCGAATTCCCGGAGTACGGGGCCGTCAGGCATCTGCCCGACTTTCGCGCGCTGTGCATCGCGCTCAAGCCGCTCGGCTGCAAGCTCGGCATCGAGCATGTCGGACGCCAGTTCAGCCGCATCGGCGACCTGCACGATCTCGGCCTCGACTACATCAAGGTCGATGCGGCCATCGTGTGCGGAATCGACACCGACATCGGCAACCAGTCCTTCCTTCGCGGACTGTGCGTGCTCGCCCATGCCATCGGCCTCACGGTGATCGCCACCGGGGTGACGCGCGAAGCCGAGCTCACGATGCTGCGGGCCATCGGCCTCGACGCCGCCACCGGGCCAGTGATCGAGTTTCCGGATCGGAAAGCCGACCGCGACATCGCGTCGACGAGCTGAAGCCGGCCATCGGGCCGGCGTCCGGCCGCACGCCGCCCGACCGGGCACGGGGCCGGCGGAGCGGTGCGTCGAGATCGCATCAACTCTCTGGAGAAAACGCAGTGGGCGTAATCAAGAAGATCCTCTTCCGCGGCAACATCCTGGGTCGGCCCCGCCACCGCAATCTGTTTCTCGACATGGAGGAGAACATCCACATCCACTACCGCGATCTGCGTGTCGAGATGGGCCGGGACGAATTCGAGGAGTTCGTCGGCACCTTCACGCGGCAGGCGGCCGAGCTGCAGGCGATCATCGACGACAAGGACTACCGCGACGGCAAGCTCCCCAACGCCAATCAGGAGGACGTGCGCATCTGGACCGAGTCGCGGCTGAAGCACGAGGTGAAGTACCACCCGCAGCGCTTCTCGCTCGAGGAATGCGGCGACGGCTATCACTTCCACTATCGCAACTACAAGATTCTGATCGACGCGGACGAGTTCCGGCAGATCGCCGAACTGTTCAGGCGCACCGAGCTCGACGGCCGCTATGCCTCGGCCTACGACGAGGTGGTCGAGCTGCTCGAGGCGAACGACATCGACTTCGTGTTCGACGCGGGCAACGCTCCCGGAGAATCGCTCGCGCTGACGGTCGCCCACTATCACCTCCCCAAGGTCAAGGACGTGTTCCGCTACATCGGTTTCGCGTCGTCGACCGAGGGGCCCGCGCTGCGCTTCAGCGGCGAGCGGCTGAGCGTGACGGTACGCGCCAGCAAGCAGCACGAGCCGCAGTACTACCGCATGCGCCGCAGCCTCGAGCGACCGGTGCGGCTGCTCGACCACCTGTCGCGGCGGGCGAGCACCATCGATCCGGACGAGCTCAATCGCATCAAGTGCCAGGTGCTCGATCTCTTCTACGCGATCCGCGACGGCAGCACCGCGACGGTCGAGATCGATCCGTCGCTGTGGCTGTACGCCCCGGAAGCGGGCAAGGTCGTCTTTCCGTACGACGCCGCTCCGAAAACCGGCAAGGCCGACGCCGAACGCCTGTACCGCAGCTGGAGCGGCGCCCTCGCGCGGCTGCAGCTCGGCTTCGTGAAGCCGCGCAAGCGCCCTTATCGCCCGGCCGAGCAGCAGGCGCTGCAGGACAAGGTCACCGAGGCATTGCGGCGCGAGGTGGCGGCATTCGCGGCGGTCAGCAAGGTGCACGTGATGGGCTCGGCGATCCGTAACGAGCTCGGCCGCTATCAGGCCCCGTTCGTGCACGGCAAGATGGTCAAGCTCGGCTCGGACATCGACATCCTGATCGAGATCGATCCGGCGCGCGAGGCCGACATACCGCCCGAGTGGAAGTTCGTCACCGCCGAGGCCTCGAACCACTGCGCCGTCTATCACGTCGCCGAGATCACGATGCGCGACGGACTGGCCGGTCACGCCGCCGACTATCCGAACATCCCGTTCGTGCAGCACCTCATCGACGCGTACGTTCATTTTCCGTCACGCGGCCACCACGACGAGAAGGACGCATTCCTGCGCAAGTTCGGCGCCCGCCTGTTCTACGACCGCGCGCGCGACGGCGCGCTGTTCCGGGGCGAGCTCGAAGCGCGCATCGCGGCGGCCGTGACCCGCAGCTATGCGCTCGGGCAGGTCGCCGTCGAGCGCATGAAGGTGTCGTCCGAGAACGCGATCTTCAAGGTGTTCGGCGGCGGGCACGCCCACATCCTGAAGCTCTTCAAGGCATCCGGCAATTACAGCAGCAGCCGCATCGCCGAACATACGGCCTACGAGGCGCGACTGGTGACCGCGCTCAAACGTCGCGGCCTGCCGATCGCCGGCATCCGCGAATGCAGCGCGCCGCAGCTGCCCTGCATCGAGGGCGCGCCCGCGTTGCTGTTCGAGCGAATTCCGGGCGAGGTCCAGCAGCGGCCGGAATACCCGCTGACCGAAATCGGCGCGTCGCTGGCGGCCCTGCACCGCACCCAGCTCGATGCGCCGCTCGAGTTGCCCGAGAGCTTCCGCTTCGACGACATGTGCATGATCTGGCTACCCGCCTTCGACCGCTACCTGCGCCAGCCGTGGCAAGATGAAGCGGTTGCCGAAGCGCTCGCACGACTGGCGCCGATCGCCGACCGTCATCATCCGGGCGAACATCGGGCGGTGCTTTTCGATCGCAGCCCCGTGCTGCACTGCCATGGGGACGTAACCCCCAAGAACGTGATCGTCGTCGCCGGGCAGGCGTGGCTGTTCGACTTCAACAACGCATTCCATGGCCCGCGCATGGCCGACATCATCGACGGTGCGTTCGAATTCTCTCTGGCCGAGAAGTACTTCCACCTGGCCGACTTCTCGCGCTTCGACGGCTTCATCGACGCCTACGCCGCCCGGGCACCGCTGCGGCCGGAAGAATCGTACGACCTGCAACGCTGGACCGAGCTCATCGGACTGATCAAGTTCGCCAAGGAGCTGCGCGTCGTGCAGCAGCGCCCGAAGAACGAGAGGCTCAGGCGCAATCGCGCCATCGCGATCGCGGATTTCGTCCTCGCCCGCGCTTGCGAGCCAGTGCCGGCGAGCGCCTGAGCGGCAGGCAGGCAAAGCGGCGGCAGCTGCGCCGGCCGCATGCCGTCAGGGCCGGAACGGCAACGGGCGACAACGGGCCGTCGCCGTCCGCAGCCGGCCTCGCCGCTCACACGTCGTCGGAACCGTCGAAGCCCGGCGGGCTGTTCAGCGTCACGATCTGGAACAGCTCGCCCTCGCCGAGCGAACTCCCACCGCCCTCCCCGCCGTCTGCATCGCCGAACAAGTCCCCGCCATCGTCGAGCAGGTCGCCGACACCGAGCGCCGTCGTGCCCGTCAGGGCGATCGGCGTGATGCCCTCGAGCTCGCGCGAACCGACATTCACGCGCAAGCCGTCGTAGTTCCCATCCGCCCGCGCATCGCTGCGCCCGACACTGGAAATCTGACTGTAGGTGGTTCCGTAGTCGTAGAACCCGGGTCCGGCCTTGATCGTATAGCCGACAACCGAGTAGCCGCCGAGGTTGGGGGCGCCATTGACAATGTTCTCGACCTGGCCCGACAGACTTTCCGGCTGCTGGTAGTTCTTCGTCTCGACGCCGCTGCCGTAATCGAGCTTGACCCCGATCAGCGTCGCGCCGTCGCTCAGATAGAACAACACGTGCGAAACGCCATGTGGTCCGGTCGGACTGGTTGCCGTCGTTGGCGTAGTAGTCGTCGTCGGTGAGGTCACCGTCGTGGCCGTGGTCACCGTCGTGGCCGTGGTCGGCGACGTCACCGAGGTGGCGGTCGTTGGAGAGGTGGCGGTCGTAGCCGTGGTCGCCGTCGTCGGTGAGGTCACCGTCGTGGCCGTGGTCGGCGAAGTGACTGTGGTCGGCGACGTAGCCGTCGTCGGAGACGTCACGGTGGTCGCCGTCGTCGGAGATGTGACCGTCGTCGCGGTCGTCGGTGAGGTCACTGTCGTAGCCGTAGTCGGCGATGTGACTGTCGTGACCGTGGTCGGCGACGTAGCCGTCGTCGGAGACGTCACGGTGGTCACCGTCGTTGGGGACGTGACCGTTGTTGCCGTGGTGGGCGACGTTGCCGTCGTCGGCGAAGTCACGGTGGTCGCCGTCGTCGGAGATGTGACCGTCGTTGCGGTCGTCGGTGAGGTCACAGTCGTGACCGTGGTCGGCGACGTGACCGTCGTCGGAGACGTTACCGTTGTTGCCGTGGTCGGAGACGTTACCGTTGTTGCCGTGGTCGGCGACGTAACTGTCGTTGCGGTCGTCGACGAAGTCGCAGTCGTTGCTGTCGTCGGGGACGTGACCGTTGTGACGGACGTTGGCGAGGTTGCCGTCGTGACCGTAGTGGGCGAAGTGGCCGTCGTCGGCGACGTCACGGTGGTCGCCGTCGTTGGGGACGTAACCGTCGTCGCCGTCGTCGGTGAGGTCACTGTCGTAGCCGTAGTCGGCGATGTGACCGTCGTGGCCGTCGTCGGCGAGGTTACGGTCGTAGCCGTGGTGGGCGATGTGGCGGTTGTCGGCGAAGTCGCGGTCGTTGCCGTCGTCGGAGACGTGACCGTTGTCGCGGTCGTCGGTGAGGTCACCGTCGTCGCCGTAGTCGGCGATGTGACTGTCGTGGCCGTCGTCGGCGAGGTTACGGTCGTAGCTGTCGTGGGCGACGTAGCGGTCGTTGGCGACGTCACGGTGGTCGCGGTCGTCGGTGAGGTCACAGTCGTGACCGTGGTCGGCGAGGTAGCCGTCGTGGCCGTCGTCGGCGAGGTTACGGTCGTAGCTGTGGTGGGCGACGTAGCGGTCGTTGGGGACGTGACCGTTGTCACGGTCGTTGGGGACGTGACCGTTGTTACGGTCGTCGGCGAAGTCGCGGTGGTTGCCGTCGTCGCAGACGTGACCGTCGTCGCAGTCGTCGGTGAGGTCACTGTCGTGGCCGTCGTCGGCGAGGTTACGGTCGTAGCCGTGGTGGGCGATGTGGCGGTTGTCGGCGAAGTCGCGGTCGTTGCCGTCGTCGGAGACGTGACCGTTGTCGCGGTCGTCGGTGAGGTCACCGTCGTCGCCGTAGTCGGCGATGTGACTGTCGTGGCCGTCGTCGGCGAGGTTACGGTCGTAGCTGTCGTGGGCGACGTAGCGGTCGTTGGCGACGTCACGGTGGTCGCGGTCGTCGGTGAGGTCACAGTCGTGACCGTGGTCGGCGAGGTAGCCGTCGTGGCCGTCGTCGGCGAGGTTACGGTCGTAGCCGTGGTCGGCGACGTGACCGTAGCTGGCGAGATTGCGGTGGTCGGGGTCGTGGGCGACGTCACTTCGCCGTCGAAGTCCAGCGCCTCCGGCGCGAACGCGTACGTGACCGGGGTCGTCTGCTCGCCGATGCGCTCGAGGCGAACGAAGCTGCGGCCGCCTTCGGCGCCTGCGGTCAAGCCCGCCGCGGGCGCCTCGAGGATATCGTCGAGGTCGCCCCCTTCTTCAAGCGCCCGGATGATGTCATCGATCGTCTCGTCGGCAGCGACCCGTGCATCCTGCACGTCGGCACGCCTCGTATCGACGAGGTCGGCGGTCAGGGCAAGCGATTCGCCCGCGCCGACGACGAGGATGTCGCCATCGATGATGAGCAGCTCGACTCGCCCACCTTCGGCCGCAACAATGGTTTCGCCCTCGCGGAGCGCATCGGCTTCGCCCAGCACCCGGACATTGCCGTCGGCATCGCGCACGACCACGCGTCCGACGACCGAGACCACCGTCGCGATCACCTCCCCGCCCGCACCGGGTCGTCCGATCGCCGTGTCTTCGCCTGCCATGGTCATGTTCTCCCGAATCGCGTCAATTCGACCCGCACCGCTCGACAGCCGGCGGGACGGTCGCTTGCTGACTCAAGGCTATGAGATCGATCAGGCGGATGGAATTGTCCGGTGGTACAGGTGCGCGGACGGCATTGCGGCACGGCGGCACGCCGAACGGCAGCGCACCGGTTTTCGAATTGCTTGCGGAGGGGTCAGATGACGCCGCTGTCGTCGTCGAGCAGCGTCAGCTTGCGCATGTCGGCACGCCAGTGACGGCGCGCGGTGAGCTTGGCCTGCGCGGCCGGGGGCAGGTCGGTGAAGCGGATCACGCCCCGCTCGATCAGCAGGTCGATGAGATCCTCGAGGACACGGATCAGGCTGGCGTCGGTCGCGTTCACGCCGAGCGCACAGCTGTGTTCCGGCGGTGCGCTGAGCGTTGCCGCCGCGGACGTGCCGATCCGCGTGGTTGCGCCCTGCGGAACGATACCGCGCAGGAAGGCGAGCAGGTCGGGATCGTTGGCGGCAATTTCCATCCACTGCCCGCCGTCATCCGCAGTGGACGGCACCGGTGCGTCGCTCAGCGCAACAATGCGCCCGCTTTCGTCACGTCTGACGTATGCCATGATTCACTCGACGCTCGCCGGCGCCCGGACCTCGGACAGCCGCAACACCAGTTGCAGCCGGTCACGCACGTCGAGCTTGCGGAACACCGATGCGAGGTGGGCCTTCACGGTACGCTCGGTGATGCCGAGCTTGCCGGCGACGTCCTTGTTCGACAGCCCCGCGAGCACGGCTTCGGCCACTTCGCGCTCGCGCTCGGACAACTGGTCAGCCACGCCGGCCGCCGCTGCTTGCGGCAGCATGCGGCTCGCCGCCCGCATCGCACGTGCCATGAATTCGCGCCCGACCCACAGGCCGCCGTGCGAGACGACCACGGCGACCTCGCCCAGCAGGGCCGGCACCGCCTGCGCATGACAGTAACCGCGTGCGCCCAGATCGAGCGCGTGGGCCGCTTCGCGGCTGTGCGGCGTCATCGACAGTGCCACCACCGGACAGCGCGCGAGCGAGCGCTGCAAGGTCACGAGCGCCGCCGTCCATGACGGGTCGGCCGTCGTCACCCAGATCACGTCGCCCGGCTCCGCGCGGCGCCCAACGGACGCGAGATCGGCGACCTCACCCTCGACGAAGGCCACACGCCAGCGCGCCGACGGCCGCGCCCCTGCTGCGGAAAGAAAGAAATGTCTGCTCATCGCTCGGTCAATGCATTCGCCTTGGCCCTGAGGACCGGCTTCAGGATATATGAAAGTATCGTGTTCTTCCCGGTCAGGATCTCGACCTGCGCGACCATGCCGGGCAGGATGGGCAGGTCGTCGCCGAGGCTGGCACGGGTCGTACGCACACGCACGAGGTAGTAGGTGTCGCCGCGCTCGTCGGCAATGCTGTCGGCGCTGATGTGCTCGACCGTCGCGTCGAGCGCGCCGTAGATCTGAAAGTCGTATGCCGAAAACTTGACCCGTGCAGCCTGGCCGGGGCGCAGAAAGGCGATGTCCTTGGGGCTGATTCGGGCTTCGAGTATCAACGCGTCGTCGAGCGGAAGGACCTCGACGACCTCGCGCCCCGGCTGCACGACGGCCCCCACGGTGTTGACCCGCAGCCGCACGACGGTGCCGCGCACCGGCGAGCGCAGCTCGGCGTGCTTGACGCGATCGGCCAGCGCGCGGCTGCCCTCGACGAGGCCATTGAGCCGCGCCAGCGTTTCGGAGAGCTGGCCGCGCATCTGGTTGCGCACATTGAGCTCGATTTCTTCGATCCGGCGCGAGGCCTCGGAGATGGCGGCCTGCAGGCGCGACATCTGGGCTGCAGCCTGGTCGCGGTCGCCACGCAGGCGCGTCGCGTCGCGCTCGAGGCGCAGCACCTCGACCTCGGAGACGGCCCCGGTCCGCACCAGCGGTCGCGTGACGGCCAGCTCCTGCGTGACGAGCTCGAGGTTTCCGAGCGCCTGGTTGTGGCGTGCCCTGGCCTCGTTGAGCTCCTGCCGGCGCTGCGACAGCTGCTCGCGGGCAATGGCGATCTGCGCCTGCATGCCCTCCACGCTCGATTCGTAAAGCCGCAGTTCGTGTGCGGCGATCTGTGGCACCTCGCGCACGACCTCGTCGGGCAGCTCGAGTGCGATTCCCTGCGTCAGCGCGGTCAGTCGCGCGGCCTTCGCCTGCAGCGCCAGACGCTCGGCGCGGCTCTCGAGCAGAGATGATTCGAAGCGGGTCGGGTCGATGCGCAACAGGACGTCGCCGGGCTCCACACGCTGGCCTTCGCGCACGAGGATCTCCTCGACGACACCGCCGTCGACCGCCTGGACCACCTGCAGCTGCGACGATGGAATCACGCGGCCGTTTCCGCGCGTCACCTCGTCGATCTCGGCATGAGCCGACCACACGAGCAGCGCCACCATCAATGCGAATGACAGCCACAAGATCGAGCGGGCGCGCAGCGGCTCCTGCTGCAGGATGGCCCAGTCCGCATCGTCGGTCCAGTCCAGCCTCTCCTCGCGAATCGCGCGCGGAGCACCCGGAGGCGGCGCCGGCCGATCGGGCCGTCGCCCGGTGGCGGCCCCGGACAGCTGCGGGTCGCGTGCGCGCTCCATCACGCGACCTTTCCGATGCGACCCTGTCGAAGGGCTTCCATGACCTCCGCCTTGGGCCCGTCGGCGACGACGTGTCCCTTGTCGATGACGACGATGCGGTCGACCAGATCGAGCAGCGAAGTGCGATGGGTGACGATCACCAGCGTCTTGCCGCGCGCGAACGCAGCGAGGTTGCGCTTGATCTCGACTTCGCTCGACTGATCCATCGACGCCGTCGGCTCGTCGAGCAACAGGATCGAAGGATCGGCCACCACCGCCCGGGCGATCGCGACCTGCTGGCGCTGTCCCCCGGAGAGGGACTCGCCGCGCTCACCGATCGGCATGTCGAAGCCATGTGGATGCGTATCGACGAAATCGCGCAGGCCGGCGATTCGTGCCGCCTCGCGCACCGCAGCATCATCGGCATGCGGCATCGCCATCGTGATGTTCTCGCGCAGCGAGCCGTAGAACAGCGTGACATCCTGCGGCACATAACCGATACCGTGACGCAGCTCGGCCGGATCGACCTGGCGCGCATCGACGCCGTCGATCAGCACGGCCCCCTGACAAGGCCGGTATAGGCCCAGCACCAGTTTCTCGATCGTGGTCTTGCCCGATCCGACCCGCCCCAGAATCGCCACGTGCTCGCCCGCCTCGATGCGCAGCGACACCTTCTGCAGCGCGGGCGTCTCGACGCCGGGGTAGCGGAACAGGACGTCGTGCAGCTCGATGCCGCCCCGAAGCCGCCCGTGCTCGAGGTAGCGCGCATCGGTGGATCGCTCCGGCTCGCGCACCATCATCCTGTCGAGCGAGGTCAGCGCCGTCGCTGCGGTGTTGTACTGCCCAAGCAGGCCGATCACCTGGCCGATCGAGACCATCGCCCGCATGCCGAGCAGGAAGCACGCGAGCAGGCCGCCGCCGCTCAGCGCATTTTCCGCCAGCAGGTGCACACCGATCACGACCACCGCGACGGTGACCAGATTTCGCACCAGCGTCGCGACGTTCGAGACCGACGCCGTCGCCAGGCGCAGGTCGGCCGTGATGCGGGCAAGCGCGGCCGCGCTCTGCTCCCACTTGCGCTGGATCACGCCTTCGGCGCCGATCGCCTTGACCGTCTCGATGCCGACCAGGCCTTCCACCAGCGTCGCATTGCGCTGCGCGCCGGTCCGGTAGGCGCTCTCGGCGAGCTCGTGCATCTTCGATTGCACGGCCAGTGCATAGAACAGCAGGAACAGCGTCGCTACGGCGAATACCGGCACCATCGGCCAGGCGATCCAGCCGATGACGGCGACGAACAGCAGCGCGAACGGCAGATCGACGAGAGCCAGCACGGTCGCCGAGCCGATGAAGTCGCGCACCGATTCGAACGCCCGCAGATTGGCCGCGAACGAGCCGGCCGAGGCCGGTCGATGCTCGAGCCGCATCGCCAGCACACGCTCCATGATGTGGGCGGACAGTTTCACGTCGATGCGGCTTGCCGCAAGATCGACGAATCGCCCCCGCACGATGCGCAGGGCCAGCTCGCTCACGAGGACGATGGTCACGCCGATGGCCAGCACCCACAGCGTGTCGATCGCGTTGTTGGGCACCACGCGGTCATACACATTGCGTATGAAAAGCGGGATGGCGAGGCCGAGGAGGTTGATCATCAGGGCCGCGAGCATGACGTCGCGGTAGAGCGCGCCGTTCTCGGCGACGACGCCCCAGAACCAGTGCCGCCCGCGGGTCGGACGCACGACCGGCACGCGCGCGTCGAAGCGGAACTGCGGACGCACGTAGATCGCCCGGCCCAGGTAACGGTCCGCAAGCTCGCTCGCGGCAATGTCGACAGCGGCATCGCCGAGTTCGGGGAAGATCACCTGCGCGGTCCTGCGCCCATCGCTCCAGCCGACCAGCACGCACGCCTCGCCGTCGTGCAGCAACAAAACGGTCGGCAGCAGGGCATCGTTCAGGCCTTCGAGCCGCCGGCGCACGATATTGCTCGCGAGGCCGGCACGCGCAGCCGCACGCGAGAACGAAGAAGGCGTCAGTCCGCCGCGGGCCAGCGGCAGGCCCGCCAGCGCCGATTCGCGCGTCGCGCCGAGGCCGTGGGCACGCGCGATCAGCATCAGGCATTCGAGCAACGGATCGGACCGTCCCACGGCTTCGCGCTCGTCCGCGGATGCGCTCCGCCCGGACGAGGCCGCCGTGCCTGCAACCGGATTCTCGACCTCCGCCTGTGCCACCTACCTCGGACTCCCGCGCGATGACGCAGGATTATGGTCGATCGTCACCGCGGCGCAAAGGACAAGGCCGGGCCGAATGCGCAATAGTGCACACCCGGCCGCGCTCAGCGCGGCAGCGGCTCCTGATACTCCTCGACCTCGACCGCCCGCAGCTGGTAACCGGCGCTGCCGAGCTCGGAGTCGTGGCGCGCGACACTCAGCACCCCGCTGACCCACACCGGCACCATGTTCCAGCGCGCCGGAATCGCGGCATCGGGCAGCACATGGATGAGCTGGTTGGCCGGTGGCGGCGGCACGTGGATGCAGGCACCGAAGTACGGCACGAGCAGAAATTCGTGGATCTCGTCACCGTCACCTTCGAGCGGCACGACGAATCCGGGGATGCGGATGCGCTCGCCGTGCATGCGCTCGACCACCGGCGCGCTGTCCCAGATCTCGCGGATCTTGTCCATCAGCTCCATCGCGCGTGGATCGTAGTCGTCGAGCGCATCGGGATCGACATCGTCGAACATTCCCGCGAACAAGTCCTCGGGCAGCCAGTCGGGCGGAATCAGGTCGTCCCAGCTGATCTCGCGGAATCCGCCGCGCCCGTCGCGGGCGCCGGGCAGCAGGCGCTCGCCGATCTCGAAACCGTCGCCGCCGGGCGCACCGCCCTGCGCGAACGCCGGCGGCGCCAGCACGATGGTCGAAGCCGCCAGCCAAATCAACAAAAGCTTCATCGTCACACCCTGATCGTCATGCCATCGGCAACAGAATAGCGGTAGGCGCGCAGGCCCGGGACCAGGCTCGCGGCGAAGACGGCCGCGAGCACCGCCGCGAGCAGCCGCCACTCGCCCGGCGAGGGCCAGCCCGCGCTCAGCCACAAGCCATGATGCGCCGCCAGCCACGGCCCCACAAGCGCCGCAACACTGTGCACCATCGCCACGCCGAGGGCGCAGCCGAGCAGACCGATCGCGAGACTCTCGAGCGCCAGCAGCAGAAACACGTGGCGCGGCCCGGCACCGAGGGCACGCAGGATCGCGAGCTCGCGCCGCCGCTCGCCGAGCGTCGCGACGACCACTGCGACGAGCCCGGCGAGGCCGACCAGCACCACCAGCACCGACACCGCGAGCAGGGCCCGCTCGGCGATCGCGACGATGCCCCACAGCTCCTGCAGCGTCACGCCGGGCAGGATCGCGAGCAGCGGTTCGTCCGGGTGGCTGTTCACGAAGCGCTGCACGCGAAACACCGCAGCGCGCGACGTCAGCCCGACCAGCGCCGCGGTGACCGCCTTCGGCGCGAGATCGAAGCGCCGCACCTGCTCGGGCGGAACCGACACCCCGGGCAGGCGCGCGCCGCCCGCCCAGTCGACATGGATGGCCTCGATCGCCTCGAGACTGACGAAGACGCTGCGATCGACGGGGGTACCCGTGCGGGCGAGCACACCGACGATGGTGAACGGCTTGTCGTCGTGATCGGCGAAGCCGACTTCGCCGGCGCCGTGACTGACGACGATTTGCTCACCGACGCGATAGCCGTGGCGTGCCGCGACCTCGGCACCGACCACGGCGTCGAACAGCCCGTCGAACGGCCGCCCGTCGGCAAAGGCCAGCGGGCGCTGACGCGCATAGCGGTAGCGCTCGAAGAACGCCGTCGTGGTGCCGACGACGCGAAAGCCGCGGTGCGTGTCTCCCAGCGAGATCGGCACCACCCAGTCGACCTGCGGATGCGCGGCGATCTTCTCGATGCTCGCCCACGACACGTTGTTGGTCGCGCTGCCGATGTGGAACACCGAGTACAGCAGCAATTGCACCGGACCGCTGCGTGCACCGACCACCAGATCGGTACCCGAGATGGTCTGTGCGAAGCCCTCGCGCGCATCGTTGCGCAGCCGCTCGACGCCGAGCAGCATCGCCACCGCGAGGGCCACGGCCACCACCGTCAGCGCAACCGTCATGCCACGGTTGGCAATGCTCTTGCGGGTCAGGTGCCACAACGGCGTCATCACGAAGCGCTCGCGCCGCGGTTGATCGCGGCAAGATCGACGACGCGGTCGAAGCGCTCGGCCAGGCGGCGGTCGTGGCTGACGAACAGCAGCGTCGTGCCGGCGGCGTCGCACTCGTCGCGCAGCAGGTCGAGGAAGGCCCGCTGGCGGTCGGCATCGAGGGCCGAAGTCGGCTCGTCCGCGATCACCAGGCCGGGCCGGCCAATCAGCGCGCGTGCCACCGCCACACGCTGTTGCTGGCCGACCGACAGATCGGTGGCGGGCCGGGCGAGCAGCGCCGCGTCGAGCTGCAGGTGTCCGGCCAGCCGGCGCGCCGCGTCGCGCGGCGCAACGCCGGCCCGGCGCGCACGCTCGGCCGAGAAGCGGCATGGAAGCACGATGTTGTCGAGCGCCGAGAGATACGGAATCAGGTTGAAGAGCTGGAAGATGAAACCGATGTGCGCGGCGCGGAAGCGGTCGCGTTCGGCCGCACCCATCTCGCCCAGGTCTCGCCCGAGCACGCTGATGTGCCCGTGCCCGGGCTCGAGCACGCCGCCGACCAGCGACAACAGCGTGGTCTTGCCGCTACCGCTGGGGCCGTGGAGAAAGACCCGCTCACCGCGTGCAACCGAGAAGGCGGGAATATCCAGACACACCCGACCCGCCCCAGGCCAGGCAAAGCGCACGCCACGAAGGTCGATCGCGGCGTCACTGTCGTCCGCCGCAGCATCCATGCTCACAACGGCAACCCGGTGCTCGCCCGGTCGAGCCGCACCGCAGCCTGACCCCGCGGCGTGACCGTCTGCGCGCGGATCGCGTGCAGGCGCGGGAACGCGTCGAACAAGCCGACCTCGAGTTCACGCAGCGCCTCGGGCTGCGCGCATTCGAGCTGATACACCACGTACAGGTCGGCATGGGCACGTGCCTGATCGTGATCCTCGTCGCCGGCGTGATCGTGCTCATGGCCGCCGTGGCCGTGGTCGTCGTGGCCGTGGTCGTCGTGGCCGTGGTCGTCGTGACCGTGGTCGTCGTGACCGTGGTCGTCGTGGCCGTGGTCGTCGTGACCGTGGTCGTCGTGGCCATGGTCGTCGTGGCCGTGGTCGTCGTGGCCGTGAGCGTCCGCCCCGTCGGCGTACGGCGACTCGAGCTGCACCTCGGCCAGCACGCACGCTGCCGCGGCACTCGGTGCGAACAGCCCGTCGAACTGCCGCAGCCGCGCCTGCGCGTCCGCGAGCGCCCGCCGCTGCTCGGCGTCGCGCGGCGCGTGCTCGAAGCCGACCAGGTTGTCGAGGGGACTTTCGAACTCGATCACGACGGTATTCGCGTCGACGGCGATCCGCAGATCTCCGACGCCGTGCTCGTGAGGTGTTTGCTGGGCGCCCAGCGAAGACGAAAGGATCAGCGCAAGGCCGGCAATCAGGGGTTTGGTTTGCATTCGTTAACCGTTGTCGATGTTGAACGGACGGACAGGCCGACGTGCCGCGGGGCAGCCATGCGCGACGCAGGCCGCAACGCCCGCCTGGAGCACGTCGGTCGAAATGCTACAATGTTGCATCCGCACTGACAATTCACGATCGCCGGCCGGCTGCCCGGTCCGGACCGGATCCGCCCGCTACACGAAACGGCCATGACACTTCTCACCGGCAACACGCCGCGCGCCACGCACGCTGCGGACAGTCCCGCCCGTCATTCGCATTCGGCCGGCAGCGGCCGCATGACCGTGTTGTCGGGCGCGGTCGGCTACCGGCTGCTTGCTGCCGCCGGCGCAAGCGCGCTGCTGTGGGCGGTGGTCGGATGGGCTCTGCGATGAATGCCCCGCAACCGATGCCTGCCGCGCTGCACTTCGCCAACCTGACGCTCGGCTACGATCGCCACCCGGCCGTCCACCATCTGAGCGGCGACATCGCGCACGGCGCGCTGGTGGCCGTGGTCGGCCCCAATGGCGCCGGCAAGTCGACGCTGCTGAAGGCGCTGGCTGGAGAG
>DAOMOP010000057.1:0-19787 GCA_035444405.1 Rhodocyclaceae bacterium | reverse complement strand
GCGGCGACGTCGGCTTCGGCAAGACCGAGGTGGCGCTGCGCGCCGCCTTCGTCGCGGTGGCCGACGGCAAGCAGGTCGCCGTGCTGGCGCCGACCACGCTGCTCGCCGAACAGCACTGGCAGACCTTCTCGGACCGCTTCGCCGACTGGCCGGTCAAGGTCGCCGAGCTGTCGCGCTTCAAGTCGGCCAAGGAGCAGGCCGATGCGCTCGCGCAGCTCGCCGCAGGCAAGGTCGACATCATCATCGGCACGCACCGCCTGCTGCAGAAGGACGTCGGGTTCAAGCGCCTCGGCCTCGTCATCATCGACGAGGAACACCGCTTCGGCGTGCGCCAGAAGGAGGCGCTGAAGACGCTCAGGAGCGAAGTCGACGTGCTCACCCTGACCGCCACGCCGATTCCGCGCACGCTCGGCCTCGCACTCGAGGGCCTGCGCGAGTTCTCGGTGATCGCCACGGCGCCGCAGAAGCGCCTCGCGATCAAGACCTTCGTGCAGCGCATGAGCCGCGGCATCATCCGCGAGGCGGTGCTGCGCGAGTTCAAGCGCGGCGGCCAGGTGTACTTCCTGCACAACGAGGTCGACACGATCGAGAACATGCGCAACCGCCTGGCCGAGCTGCTGCCCGAGGCGCGCATCGCAGTCGGCCATGGCCAGCTCCCGGAGCGCGAGCTCGAGCGCGTGATGCGCGACTTCACCCAGCAGCGCACCAACCTGCTGCTGTGCACGACCATCATCGAGACCGGCATCGACATCCCGACCGCCAACACCATCATCATCAACCGCGCCGACCGCTTCGGGCTCGCCCAGCTGCACCAGCTGCGCGGCCGCGTCGGGCGCAGCCACCACCAGGCCTACGCCTATCTGCTGATCGACACCGACGCACGCCCGAGCGCGCAGGCGCAAAAGCGGCTGGATGCGATCACCGCGATGGAAGACCTCGGCGCCGGCTTCTACCTCGCGATGCACGACCTCGAGATCCGCGGCGCCGGCGAGGTGCTCGGCGAGAACCAGTCCGGCGAGATCCAGCAGGTCGGCTTCTCGCTCTACACCGAGATGCTCAAGCGCGCCGTGCGCGAGCTGCAGGCCGGCCGCGAGCCGGATCTGTCACAGCCGCTCGAAGTGGTGTCCGAGATCAACCTGCACACCCCCGCGCTGCTGCCGAGCGACTACTGCCCGGACGTGCAGGAGCGGCTCACGCTCTACAAGCGCCTGGCCAACTGCGAGACCGACGACGACCTGCGAGCCTTGCAGGAAGAGCTGATCGATCGCTTCGGCGAGATGCCCGCGCAGACCCAGGCGCTCCTGGAAACGCACCGGCTGCGGCTCGCCACGCGCGCCTACGGCGTGCACAAGCTCGATGCGTCCGAATCGCAGATCAGCGTGCAGTTCTCGCCCGACGCACCGATCGACCCCGCCAAGGTGATCCTGCTGATCCAGAAGGACCGCAGCACCCGCATGGCCGGCCCCGACCGCCTGATCCGCAGCGTCAGCCATCCCGACCTGCGACGGCGCGGACAGGCCGTACGCGAGCTGCTCGAGGCGGTACGGGCCTGATTCCGGGCCCGGCAGACTGGGGGGCGCCGAACGATCGATCGGTGCCGTTGCGGCGCTGCGGCGGCCCCACGGCGCGACGCCGGTCACCGCCCGCAGCGCCGCCGCAGGCGTGAATTCAGCACAATTGAGAGGCCGGAGCCGCTGCTATAATGCCGCGACCTCAAGTGGTGGCGATATGAACGACGCGACACGTCCCGACCTCACGATGTTCCTGGCATCGTCCGTGCACGACATGAAAAACTCGATCAGCATGATGATCGGGACGCTGCAGGAGATCGTCGGCAAGGCCGACCCCGAAAGCCACCCGCATTACCGCGACATGGCGCACATGCTCTACGAGACGCAGCGCATCAACGGCAACCTGATCCAGCTGCTCACGCTGTACAAGTTCGACAACGACCTCTACCCGTTCTCGCCCGACAGCGTCGCGCTCGCCGACTTCGTGCGCGAGGCGCAGTCGCACGTGCAGACGCTGCTCGATTCCAAGCAGATCGCCTTCGAAGCGGATCTCGCTCCTGACCTTTACGGCGAGTTCGATCAGGACCTGGTCACCGGCGTCATCGTGCATGCGATGAACAACGCGGCGAACTACACGCGCGATCGCATCCGCCTGGCCGTGGCCGAGATCGACGGCGAGCTCGAGTTTCGTGTCGAGGACAACGGCCGCGGCTTTCCGAAGGCGATGATCGAAGAAGGGGCGGCGGCGATGCGCGGCACCGATTTCGGCACCGGCAGCACCGGCCTGGGCCTGTATTTCTCGGCCGTGGTCGCGAAGATGCACCGCAATCGGAACCAGCGCGGCAGCATCCGGCTCGAGAACGGCGGCCGGCTCGGCGGCGGCTGCTTCGTGCTGAGGCTGCCATGACGTCGCCGCGCACCCCGTTCGGCGGCGCCGCCACCGACTACGAACTGTTCGCCAACAGCGCGTTCCTGATCGTCGACGACTTCCAGGGCATGCGCAGCATGCTGAGCAGCCTGGTACGCGCCTGTGGCGCCGGCGCGAAGATGATCGACACCGCGGCCAACGGCACCGAGGCGATCACGATGCTGGGCCGCCGTCGCTACGACGTCGTGCTGTGCGACTTCAACCTCGGCAGCGGCAAGAACGGCCAGCAGGTGCTCGAGGAAGCGCGCGTGATGAACCTGATCGGCCCGGCGTGCTGCTGGCTGATGGTGACCGCCGAGAAGAGCACCGAAACCTTCATGGGCACCGCCGAGATCCAGCCCGACGCCTACCTGATCAAGCCGATCACCGAGGCCGTGCTCACGGCGCGCCTGCACAAGATCAAGGCGCGCAAGCAGGCTTTCGTCGATATCGACGCGGCCATGGCGGCCAAGGATTTCCTCAAGGCGATCCGGCTGTGCGACGAGCGGGCCAAGACCGACCGCGCCAATGCGGTCGATCTGCTGCGGGTCAAGTGCCAGCTGCTCGTGCAGGCCGGCCAGCTCGACAAGGCCAAGCAGGCCTACGAGAGCATCCTCGCGTCGCGCGACATCCCGTGGGCCCAGCTCGGTCTCGCGCGCGCCCATCATCAGGCCGGCGATCTCGAGCGCGCGCGCGACATCCTCGAGCAACTGGTCGATCGCAATCGCAGCTATCTCGAGGCCTACGACTGGCTGTCGCGCACCTATCGCGCGCTCGGCGACAAGGACAAGGCCGAGTCCGTACTCGCGCGCGCACTCGCGCTGTCGCCGAATTCCCATACCCGCCAGCAGGCTCTCGGCGAAGTCGCGCTCGAACTGGGCAAGCTCGACGCCGCCGAAAAAGCGTTTCGCAAGAGCGTCACGCTGTCCGAGCATTCGGCACTGAAGAAGCCCGATCCGTTTCTCGGCCTGGCCAGGACCGCCAGCGCAAAGGCCGATCCTGGCGAGGCCCTGAAGGTGCTCGAGCAGCTGCAGGGCACGTTCGACAACGAGGAGGTGCGGCTGCGCGCCAAGGCGGTCGAGGGCATGGTCCACCAGCAGAACGGCGATCCGGTCGCGGCGCGCAGGGTCGCGCAGGAGCTGTCGGGCATGCTCGAGCGCGCGGCCGTGCATCTCGATTCGACCAGCACGCGCGAAGTGGCCGGGCTGATGTTCGCGACCGGCGAGAACGGCAAGGCCATCGAGCTGCTCGAGGCCGAAGTCATGAACAACCCGGACGACCGCACGCTGCTCGAGTCGGTGCAGCAGATCTTCAACAAGGCCGGGCTCGATTCGCAGGGTGCGGCGGTGATCGAGAAGACGCGCGGCGAGGCACTCACGCTGATGAACCAGGGCGTGCTGCTCGCGCGCGAGGAGCGCTTCGAGGAGGCCATCGCGGCCATGCGCCATGCCCGCGAGAAGATGCCCAAGAACGTACGCGTGCTGCTGAACGCGGCCTACGTGACCATCACGCACATGCAGCGCGGGCACTTCGACCAGGCGCTCGCCCGCGAGGCACGCAAGTGTCTGCTCGAAGCCAATCAGCTCGCGCCGGCCGAACCGCGCTTCGCGCAGCTGCTCGCCGCGCTCGAAGCGCTGGCGAAGGACGCGCGCCACTGACGGCGAACGCGCCGCACCGCGTGCGCCGGCGCTGCCGGCGCGGGAGGTCCGGCCGCAGCGGCGAGCGCGCATTGTTCCGGGCGTCTTGCCGCCCGCGTTGACCGGGTCCGATGCATCGTGCATCGTTGCCGTGTGCCCATCCGGAGGACGCGCCATGGACAACTATGCCCTGCCGATCGGCGAACGCATCGACTGGCTGTTCGACCACGCGCGGCGCCACTGCGAGGAATACGCCAGCCCGGAGAGCTGGCTCGCACGCAGGCGCTATCTGGCCGAACATCCGACCGCGATCTCGGTCCTCAAGTGCATGGACGGGCGCATCAACATCCCGGTCGCCACCAACACGCCGGTCGGCATCATCCAGCCGTTCCGCAACCTCGGCGGACGCTTCGATCTGGGCTGGCCGCACCTCGGCGAGGTGCTGTCGCAGCACATTGTCGGCGTGATCTCCGAAGGCCGCCGTGCGCTGACGCTGATCACCTATCACTACTCCAAGGGTGATCCGCGCCGCGGCTGTGCGGGCTTCGACTACGACACCGCGGCCGCGATCCGCCACACCTTCGAAATCAAGACACAGTTCGAGTTCGCGTTCGGCTCGGCCCACGGCACCGTGTATCCGCTCGTGTGCGGGTTCGAGACCGACGAGGACGCCCTCGTGCTGCATGGCCACAACGGCGAGGTGCTCGACCTGTCGACGATCACGCCCGCCGATTCGCACGCGCTTCCGCTCCTCCTCGAGCGCCTCTACCCGGACATGGGCGAGCAGCTGCGCACCGACCTGCTCCCGCTGGTGCGCGGCAATCTCGCCCACATCGCCGAAGTCCGCCGCATGAAGCGCGCGAGCGACATCGAGCACCGCGAATGGATGATCTGCATCGGGCGCGGCTTCGACTGGCTGCACCTGCCCAACCGCGCGCTGATCATCGGCCCCTACAGTCCCAATCTGGCCGATCCGATCGGCAAGGCGGCGCTGATCATCGAGACCAACATGGCGCGCGGGCGCATCCCCGACGACGGCTTTCTGCTGCTCGCCACCGTCCCGTACCACGAGATCGGCATGGAGCGGGCCCGCGCGGTGCTGAAGAGCCGATTCATGTGCCGGTTCGCCGCCGGCGTGATCCGCGACGAGTTCCCCGCCCTCGCCCGCTGCATGCACGTGCGCACCGCGGTGCTCGACTGGCGCACGCGCGCCCTCGAACCGCTTGCCGACTGAACCCCAACCGGCCGCGCGCTTCGCGGTACAATTCGCTTTTATGCTGCACTGCGGAGCACACAAGAATGTCAGTCGCCCCCACCGAGAACCTCAACATCGTCGCCACCGACCACATGCCGTCACCCGAGGAGATCAAGGCGCGGGTGCCGCTGACCGAGCGTGCCGCGACCACCGTCCTGAAAGGCCGCAAGGCGCTGATGGACATCCTCGACCGCAAGAGCCCGCGGCTGTTCGTCGTCGTCGGCCCCTGCTCCATCCACGACCCCGAGGCCGGGCTCGACTACGCGCGCCGCCTCAAGGCCTTGTCCGACGAGGTCGCCGACACGCTGCTGCTGGTGATGCGCGTCTACTTCGAGAAGCCGCGCACCTCGACCGGCTGGAAGGGCTTCATCAACGATCCGTACATGGACGACTCGTTCCGCATCGACGAGGGCATGGAGAGGGCGCGCCGCTTCCTGATGGACGTCAACGAGCTCGGCCTGCCGGCGGCGACCGAAGCGCTCGATCCGATCGCACCGCAATACTACGGCGACCTGATCGCGTGGACCGCGATCGGCGCGCGCACCTCCGAATCGCAGACGCACCGCGAGATGTCGTCGGGCCTGTCGACGCCGGTCGGCTTCAAGAACGCCACCGACGGCGACCTGGACGTCGCGATCAACGCGATCCTGTCGGCTTCGCATCCGCACAGCTTCCTCGGCATCAACGCGCAGGGCCAGTCGGCCATCCTGCGCACGCGCGGCAACCGCTACGGGCACGTCGTGCTGCGCGGCGGCGCCGGGCGCCCGAACTACGACACGGTGTCGGTGTCGCTGGCCGAAAAGGCACTCGCCAAGGCCGGCCTGGCGCAGAACGTCGTGATCGACTGCTCGCACGCGAACTCGTGGAAGAAGCCCGAATTGCAGCCACTGGTGATGAAGGACGTGATCCACCAGATCCGCGAGGGCAACCAGTCCATCGTCGGCATGATGGTGGAGAGCTTCATCGAGGCCGGCAACCAGCCCATCCCGAAGGACTTGTCGCAGCTGAAGTACGGCTGCTCGGTCACCGATGCGTGCGTGGACTGGAACACGACGGCCGAGATGATCCGCGCCGCGCACGCCGTCCTGCGCCAGGCCGGTCGCGTACGGAGCGAGGCGGCATGAATTGCGTCGTTCAGGGCGAAGCCGTCGACAGCGCCGCGCTGAAGTCGCTTGCCCGCAGCACGAACGCGAGCGCGGTCGAGCAGATTGCGCCGCACGCGTTCCGCCTGGTCGGTGCGGCACGCAACGGCCACGTCGACCTGCTGTGCGAACAGGCCCGGCTCGATTGCGCCTGGGTGCCGGACGGGCGGACACTGGCGGACTTCCGCCTGTTCGTCACCGACATGGACTCGACGCTGATCAACATCGAATGCATCGATGAAGTCGCCGACAGGCAGGGGCTCAAGGCAGAGGTGTCGGCGATCACCGAGGCGGCGATGCGTGGCGAGATCGACTTCGCCGAGTCGCTGACGCGTCGCGTCGGACTGCTGGCCGGCCTGCCGGAGACCGCGCTCGCCGAGGTGTACGAGCAGCGCCTCGAGCTCAATCCGGGTGCGGAGCGACTGTTGCGCCACCTGAAGGCGGCCGGCCTGCACACGGTGCTGGTGTCGGGCGGGTTCACCTACTTCAGCGATCGCCTCAAGGCCCGCCTCGGCTTCGACGAGGCCTATGCGAACGAGCTCGAGGTGCGCGACGGGCGGCTCACCGGCCGCATCGTCGGCACGATCGTCGACGGTCACGCCAAGGCGGCCCATCTGTGCCGCATCCGCGACGAGCTCGGCTTCGGGCCCGAGCAGGTCATCGCCGCGGGCGACGGCGCCAACGATGTCGCGATGATTCGCGCGGCCGGCTACGGTGTCGCCTACCGCGGCAAACCGGTGTTGCGCGAAGTGGCTCACTGCCGGCTCGATCACGTCGGGCTCGATGGTATCCTGAACCTGTTCTGCTAGCGCGGATTGCCTCGTCCGCGGGAGGCGGCGACTCGCGAGCCGTCGTCGGCCCCGGGGCGACGGCCCCTGCAAGGCCCGGCGGATATGATGCGTGCTCCCGAAGACGTTTCGCTCGACGACAAGGTCGCCTTCCTCGCCACGCCGGCCGCCTACGCGGAACCGGCCGCGCGCGTCGAAACCGTCGAGACGCACATGTCATGGGTGTTCCTGACCGAAGACCACGCCTACAAGCTCAAGAAGCCGGTCCGCTACGACTTCCTCGACTTCAGCACGATCGCGGCACGGCGCGCCGATTGCGCAGCCGAACTGGTGCTCAACCGGCGCCTGGCCGCGTCGGTGTATCTCGCTGCCGTCGCGCTGACGCTCACCGACAGGGGGGAGCTGCGGCTGGGCGGCGACGGCCCGGTCGCCGACTGGCTGGTCAGGATGCGCCGCCTCCCCGCCCGCCGCATGCTCGACGCGGCGATCGCCGAGCGGCGTGTCGACGCCGCCGACGTCGCCCGCTTCATGCGCGTGCTGACCGATTTCTACCGCCGCGCAGAGATCGTCGCGACGAGCCCGTCGGCCTACCGGGAGGGCTTCGAGCGGGCGATCCGCGCGCACTGCGCCGAGCTGTGCAAACCCGGCTACGGCCTGCCGGCGGCCGCGATCGCGCGGATCACCGCCGTCCAGGCGCGCTTCATCCTCCGCCATGCGGCCTTGCTCGAATCACGCGCAGCCCGTGTCGTCGACGGACACGGCGACCTGCGCCCGGAGCACATCTGCCTCGTCGACGAGCCGGTCGTCATCGACTGCCTGGAGTTCGATCGCGCGCTGCGGCTGCTCGACCCGGCCGACGAGCTGGCCTATCTCGCGCTCGAATGCGAACGCCTCGGCGCCGCCGACGTCGGCGCGCAGGTTTTCGAGCACTATGCACAGGCCACCGGTGACCGGGCGCCGGACGCGCTGATCCACTTCTACAAGAGCTTTCGCGCCTGCCTGCGGGCGCAGATCGCGATCTGGCACACCGTCGATGGCCGCGTGCGCGATCACGCCAAGTGGCGGCAGCGCGCACGCGACTACCTGGCGCTCGCCGACCGGCACGCCATCGCGTGCGATGCGGGAGGCACGTCCGCGCGCTGACCTCAGCGCGCGTGGGTGCGCCGCAGTAGCGGCATGAGCTGACGCAGCGTGCGCGTGTTGAGCACATCGCCCGCTTCGAGCCAGCCGCGCCGCGCCTGGCCGATGCCGAAACGCAGGTTCGCGAAGTCGTTCACGGCGTGGGCATCGGAGTCGATCGCCACCAGTACCCCCGCTTCGCGCGCCGCGAGGCAATGGATGTCGGGCAGATCGAGGCGGTCGGGCTGCGCATCGAGCTCGAGAAAGCAGCCGCGATCGCGCGCGTGGGCGATGACGCGCGCGATGTCGACGTCGCAGGCCTCACGCGTGTCGATGAGCCGCCCCAACGGGTGCGCGAGCAGGCTGAAGTGGGCGTTGTCCATCGCGCGCAGCAGGCGCTCGGTCTGACGCGCGCGCGACAGCTCGAAGTGCGAATGCACGGCCCCGACGACGATGTCCAGGCGCGCGAGCATCGCGTCGGGCAGGTCCAGGCGGCCGTCGGGCAGGATGTCGACCTCGATGCCCTTGAGCAGGCGGATGCCGGTGAGCGTCTCGTTGAGGCGGTCGATCTCGTCGATCTGGGCGGCGAGCCGTTCGGCGTCGAGGCCGTGCGCCATCGCCAGCCGCTGCGAATGCTCGGTGATCGCGATGTATTCGAGCCCGGCGGTGCGTGCTGCGCGCGCCATGTCCGCGAGCGTGTCGCGACCGTCCGACGCACGCGTGTGCACGTGCAGATCGCCGCGCAGATCGGCGCGCTCGACCAGCCGCGGCAACTTCCCGCTGCGCGCGGCCTCGATCTCGCCGCGATCCTCGCGCAGCTCGGGCGGGACGAGCGCCAGATCGAGCGCCCGGTAGACCGACGCCTCGGTCTTCCCCGCGACGGCCTCGGTATCCCGGAACAGGCCGTACTCGTTGAGCTTCAGCCCACGCTCCTGGGCGAGCCGGCGCAATGCGACGTTGTGCGCCTTCGCGCCGGTGAAATAGCACAGGGCCGCGCCGTAGCTCTCATGCGGCACGACGCGCAGGTCGACCTGCAGGCCGCAGCGCAGCACGACGCTCGCGCGCGTCGGCCCGCTCGCGAGCACCTGCGCGACCTCGTCGTAGGCGGTAAAGGCCCGCGCGACCGCAGCGTCGCGAGCGGCGACGACGAGAATGTCGAGATCGCCGACGGTCTCGCGCATGCGCCGGTAGCTGCCGGCGACCTCGACGCGCTCGACGCCGGACACGCGCTTCAGCGACGCGACCAGCGCCTCGGCGTACGGCGCGGCGCTGGCGAGCTTGAAGCGCCGCGACTGGCTCAGGTGCGCCTCGACCGCCTTGCGGATCTTCTGCTCGCTGCGCTCGCCGAACCCCGGCAGCGCGCGAATGCGGCCGTCGCGAGCGGCACGCTGGAGCTGCTCGAGGGTCTGGATGTCGAGGTCGTGCCACAGCGCGCGCACCCGCTTCGGACCCAGCCCGGGCACGCGCAGCAGCTCGCCGATCGCCGGCGGCAGCTCGCCGTGCAGCCGTTCGAGCAGACCGCACCTGCCGGTCGTGACGATCTCGCGGATCTTGGCCGCGAGATCGTCGCCGATCCCGGCAATGTCCGTAAGATCGTCTCCGCGCCCGACCAGCGTCGTCAGCTCGGCTCCGAGAGCGCCGACCGAGCGCGCGGCATTGCGATAGGCGCGCACGCGAAACGGATTGGCGCCCTCGATCTCGAGCAGATCGGCGATCTCCTCGAAAATCGCCGCGATGTCGGCGTTGTGCATCGGCATCGTCGTCCATCCGCCGCACACGCCGCGGCCTAGTCGGCCATCAGCGCACTCAGCGATCCGCCCTCATGCAGGCGGCGAATCGCCTCGGCAACCAGCGGCGCGCTGTCGATGACGGTGAGCCTGGCCCGCACGGCCTCGTCGGTGAGCCGAAAGGCCGGCACCGAGTCGGTCACGACGATGCCCGCAAGGGCCGGATCGGCAAGCGTCTGCGCCACCGCGCCGACGAACACTCCGTGCGTGGCCGCCGCGAACACCTGCCGGGCACCGCGCTCGCGGCATGCACGCGCGGCGCGCGCCAGCGTGCCGCCGGTGCTGATCAGATCGTCGATGACGAGCGCCACCTTGCCGTCGACGTCGCCCACCACCGCCTCGCCGCTGACGACACCGGCGCTGCGGTACTTCTCGAGGAAGGCCATGCCGGCCTCGCGCCCGAGGCGCGCCGACAGCGACTGCCGGAAGCGCTCGGCCCGCTTGATCCCGCCGACGTCGGGCGACACGACGACGAGCGGCGCGTCGCCCAGTCGCGCTGCGAAGTGGTCGACGAACAGGCCGTTGGCCTCGAGGTGCTCGGCCGGACAGCGGAAGGCGTTCTGGAACGCCTGCAGGTTGTGCACGTCGAGCGCGACGACGCGATCGACGCCACAGGCTTCGAGCAGCTGTGCGACGTAGCGGGTGGCGAGCGGGTCGCGCGCTTTCGTGCGCCGGTCCTTGCGCGCGTAACACAGGTAAGGCAGCACCGCGGTCACGCGGCCGGCCGCGGCGTCCTTGAGCGTGGCGACGAAAAAGAGCAGCCGCAGCAGCTTGTCGTGCACGCTCAGCACGTCGTCGCCGTACAGTGCCTGCACGACGAACACGTCGCACTCGCGCACGCCGACGAGCGGTCGCAGCTTGCACTCGCCGTCCTCGAAGTCGCGCTCCTCGTGTTGTGCGAGGGACTCGCCGAGTGCCGCCGCAATGCGCTTGGCGTATGCGTCGCTCTCGCGCAACGCGAACAGGCGTAACACTGTCTTCATCGCGAACTCCCCCAGCACGCCGTGCTGCTTCGACATGCGCGACGGCAGGCCGTGCGCGCACCCCCGTCTGCTTGGCCGACCGCTGCGCGGGCCGCAAGCGCCCCCGCCAGAACCGGGCCCCTCCTTCTTTGTAGCCCACCGGCACACACCTGGCAGGCTGCCCAGCGCCTGCAAACGGTCGCATGCGCCGCTTGTCGGCGCGGATCGCTTCAGGGCCCGTTCCGCCATGCGATGCGGAAATTCTGGTCTAGCATGAGAGAAGCACTTCAACATGTCACCAGTCGCCCTTGGGCTTCGAGTCGCAATGCCGGGCCGTGCGCGCGGCCATCGGCGGACCTATCATGAAACAAGGTTGGGAACATTACGCGCACGAGGCCGACATGGGGGTGCGCGGATTCGGTGCCAGCACGGCCGAAGCCTTCGAGCAGGCAGCGCTGGCGATGACGGCGATCGTGACCGATCCCCGCACCGTGGCGGCCAGCGAAGCCATCGAGATCCGCTGCGACGCATCCGACGCGGAATTGCTGCTGGCCGAATGGCTCAACAGCCTGATCTACGAGATGGCGGTGAGGCGGATGCTCTTCAGCCGCTTCGAGGTCGAACTCGACGGGAACCGCTTGCGCGGCACGGCCTGGGGCGAAGCCGTCGACGTGGCACGCCATCATCCGGCCGTGGAAATCAAGGGCGCGACCTACACGACGCTGCGCGTCGCGTGCGAAGGCGGCACCTGGGTCGCGCAGACCGTCGTGGACGTGTAAGGGCTCGTCGGACATGGATATCGCACGCTTCACCCGCCGCTCCGAATTCGAATGGGAGATTCCGGTGCAGGGCCGCATGCGCGTGCCCGGCATCATATACGCCAGCGCCGCGCTGATCCGCGCCATGGACGACAAGGTGTTCGAGCAGACGGCCAACGTCGCGACGCTGCCCGGCATCGTCAAGGCGGCCTATGCGATGCCCGACGCACACTGGGGTTACGGCTTTCCGATCGGCGGCGTCGCGGCCTTCGATCCCGACGAGGGCGGCGTCGTATCGGCCGGCGGCGTCGGCTTCGACATCTCGTGCGGGGTACGCTGCCTGCACACGGGTCTGCTCCGCGACGACATCGCGGCCGTGCAGAAGCCGCTCGCCGACCTGCTCTACCGCCGCATCCCGGCCGGCGTCGGCAGCACCGGCGCGATCCGCCTCGACGATGCGCAGATGAATGCGATGCTCGAAGGCGGCGCGCAGTGGGCGGTCACGAACGGCTGGGGCGACGGCGCCGATCTCGAACGCATCGAGGAGCGCGGCCGCATGCGCGACGCACGCCCGGCCGCCGTCTCGGCGCAGGCCAGGAAGCGCCAGCGCGACGAGATGGGCACGCTCGGCAGCGGCAACCACTATCTCGAGGTCCAGCACGTCACCACGGTGTATGACCGGGCGGCGGCAGCCGCGTATGGGCTCTCCGAAGGTGCCGCGGTCGTGATGATTCACTGCGGCTCGCGCGGGCTCGGCCATCAGATCGGCACGGAGTTCCTGAAGCGCATGGCGATCGCCGCGGCCGAGCACGGCATCGTGCTGCCCGACCGCGAGCTCGCGTGCGCGCCGATCGCCTCCGAGCTCGGGCGCGAGTACCTCGGCGCGATGCGCGCCGCGATCAATTGCGCACTCGCCAACCGCCAGATCCTGACCCATCTGGCGCGCGAAGCCTTCGCCGGGATACTGCCGCAGGCGCGGCTGACGCTGCTCTACGACGTCTCGCACAACACCTGCAAGATCGAGACCCATCAGGTCGACGGACGCGCGCGTCGGCTGTTCGTGCATCGCAAGGGCGCCACGCGGGCGTTCGGGCCGGGCCATCCCGATCTGCCGGAGACATTGCGCGAGGCCGGCCAGCCGGTGCTGATCGGCGGCTCGATGGGCACCAGCTCCTACGTGCTGGCGGGCACGGCCGAATCCGAAGGGCACGCGTTCGCGTCCGCCTGCCACGGCGCCGGACGCGCGATGAGCCGGCATCAGGCGCAGCGACAATGGCATGGCCGGCAGGTCGTCGACGAGCTTGCCGCGCGCCACATCCTGGTGCGCAGCCCGTCGCAGCGTGGCGTCGCCGAGGAAGCACCCGGCGCGTACAAGGACGTGGCGGCGGTCGTCGAGGCCGCCGAGGCAGCCGGCCTCGCCCGCAAGGTCGCACGTCTCGAGCCGCTCGTCTGCGTGAAGGGGTGAACGATGACGATGTTCTTCTCCCGCATCGATGCCGCCCGGCAGCTCGCCGCGGCACTGGCCGAATATCGGGACCGCGATCCGCTGGTGCTCGCGATTCCGCGCGGCGCGGTCGGCATGGGGCGCGTCCTCGCCGATGCGCTTCGCGGCGAGCTCGACGTCGTGCTGGTGCGCAAGCTGCGCTCGCCGTTCAATCCGGAGTTCGCCGTCGGCGCGATCGACGAGACGGGCTGGGCCTACATCGCCGATCACGCCGCTGCAGCCGGTGCGGACGCCCCCTACCTGGAACGCGAAAAGACCCATCAACTCTCCGTGCTGCGCGAGCGCCGTGCCCTGTACACGCCCAGGCGGGCACCGATCGATCCGGCCGGGCGCATCGTCATCGTCGTCGACGATGGCCTCGCCACCGGTGCGACGATGATCGCGGCGCTGCACGCAGCGCGGGCTAAGCAGCCGCAGCGTCTGATCTGCGCGGTGCCGGTCGCGGCGCCGGACAGCCTGGCGGCGGTGCGCCCGCACGCGGACGACGTGGTCTGCCTCGACGCGCCCGCTCATTTTCATGCCGTCGGCCAGTTCTATCGGGACTTTCAGCAGGTCAGCGATGAGGAGGTGATCGAGCTGCTCGCCGAGGAGCCGCCATCGACGCAATCCGATCGCGGCCGCTAGCGACCCCGCTTCGTGCCGCCGCTCGCGACCGCGGACGCATGCTTCGCGCGGGCGGGTCGTCACGCGGTGTGTGTCACCGGCGAGGAACCCGGCAGCGCTCCAGCTCGACCAAGCTACAAGGGACTTGCATCGCGGCGCGCCATCCGGGTGCGCCGAATCGCCCCGACGGCAAGAAGGGGCGATCGAGCGTCCAAGCGGTACCAGGGAGACGGAGAAGGCGTATGGAAGCCAACATTCAACCCATCAGCCCACGGCAAGGCGACGCGCTGATCATCGTCGACGTGCAGGACGACTTCCTGCCCGGCGGCAGCCTTGCAGTGCCGAACGGCGACGAGGTGGTGTCTCCGCTGAACACGCTGATCGACACGTTCGAGTCGCGCGGGCTGCCGATCTTCGCCACGCGCGACTGGCACCCCGAGAACCACTGCTCGTTCGAGGCGCGCGGCGGTCCGTGGCCGCCGCACTGCATTGCCGACTCGCCCGGCGCGCGGTTCGCGGCCGATCTGCGGCTGCCGGCGTCGGCCACGGTCGTATCCAAGGCCACGACGCCCGACAAGGACGCCTATTCAGGATTCGGCGGCACCGAGCTCGATGTGCTGCTGCGCAAGGCCGACGTGCAGCGCGTCTTCGTCGGTGGACTGGCCACCGACTATTGCGTGCTGAACACCGTGCGCGATGCATTGAGCCTCGGCTACGAGGTGATGCTGGTCACCGACGCGGTGCGGCCGGTCGAGGTCGAACCGGGCGACGGTGAGCGTGCGATGGACGAAATGTGCGAGCTCGGCGCGATCGCGGTCACCGCCGAGCAGGTGAGCGCTGCATCATGAGCGACGGCGATCGCCTCGGCGCCCCCGGCAGCGCGCTGCTGACCGACCTGTATCAGCTCACGATGATGCAGGCCTATCGCGACGGCGGCATGAACGACACCGCCGTGTTCGAGTTTTTCGCACGCAAGCTGCCCGACCGACGCAATTTTCTGCTTGCGGCGGGTCTCGACCAGGTGCTCGACTATCTCGAGGATCTGCGCTTCTCGCCCGCCGAGCTCGAGTGGCTGGCCGGCTGCGGGCGCTTCCACAGTGACTTCGTCGACTGGCTGGCGGCGCTGCGCTTCACCGGCGACGTCGATGCGATGGCGGAAGGCACCGTGTGTTTCGCCGACGAGCCGATGCTGCGCGTGATCGCACCGCTGCCGCTCGCCCAGCTCGTCGAGACGCGCATCATCAATCTGCTGCAATTCCAGTCGATGGTCGCATCGAAGGCGGCACGCACGGTGATCGCCGCACAGGGGCGATTGCTGGTCGATTTCGGTCTGCGCCGCGCGCACGGCGCCGAAGCGGGTTTGCTGTCGGCGCGTGCGAGCTATCTGGCCGGCTTCAGCGGCACCGCGACCGTACTCGCGGGCATGAAGTGGAACATCCCGCTGTACGGCACGATGGCGCATTCTTTCATCCAGGCCCACGAGGACGAGCTCGACGCCTTCGAGCACTTCGCGGTCTCGCATCCGAACGCCAACACGATGCTGATCGACACCTACGACACCGAGGCTGCCGCACGCAAGCTCGCCACGCTCGCGCAACGGCTGCGCCCGCGCGACATCACGATCCAGGCGGTGCGCCTGGACAGCGGCGACCTCGGCGAGCATGCGCGCCGCGTGCGTGCGATCCTCGACGCGGACGGACTCCAAGGCGTGCGCATCTTCGCCAGCGGCAACCTCGACGAAGACGCGGTGCGCCAACTCGTCGCCGACGGCGCGCCGATCGACGGCTTCGGCGTCGGCACCCGCATGAATACGTCGGCCGACCACCCCTATCTCGACTGCGCCTACAAGCTGCAGGAGTATGCCGGCGCGCCGCGCCGCAAACGCTCCGAGGGCAAGGCCACGTGGCCGGGGCGCAAGCAGGTCTATCGGCAGCGCGATGGCGCCGGGCGGCTCGCCGGCGACGTGCTGACCACCGCCGACGATGCACCCTGCGGCGAAGCCCTGCTGCAGCCGGTGATGCGGGGCGGACAGCGGCTCGCGCCGTCACCGACGCTCGCGGCCCCGCGCGAGCATGCAGCCGCCGAGCTGGCGGCGCTGCCGGATGCATTGCGCACGCTCGAAGCGGCCGCGACACCGTATCGCGTGCACGTCAGCGAAGCCTTGCGCGCCCTCGCCCACCGGGTCGACCGGCTCCAGCAAGCGGGCGCGCATGGCACGCCGCCTCGGGCAGCCCGGAGCGGCGCGTGATCGCCGCACTACCACGCACCGCACGCACCCGCTGCGACCGGCCCGGGCCATCGCCGCGGTCCGCAGCCCCGCAGCAGGCCGTCCGAACCCGGCAATGCCGTCGAGCCGCCGATGCAGCCACTGATCCAGTCCTTTTTCGACCCCGACACCTTCACCGTGACCCACGTCGTGGCCGATCCGTCGTCGCGCCGCGCGGCGGTCATCGACAGCGTGCTCGACTACGATGCGAAGTCGGGCCGCACCGAACACCGCAACGCCGACCGGCTGATCGCGTGGATCCGCAGCGCGCGGCTCGAAGTCGACTGGCTGCTCGAGACGCACGCGCACGCCGATCACCTCACCGCCGCGCCGTATCTGCGCGAACGGCTGGGCGGGCGGATCGCGATCGGCGAGCACATCCGCGAGGTCCAGGGCGTGTTCAAGCGCATCTTCAACGCCAAGGACATGAACACCGACGGCGTCGAGTTCGACCACCTGTTCGCCGACGGCGAGCGCTTCCGGATCGGCGAGCTGGAGGTGCGCGTGATGCATACGCCCGGCCACACGCCGGCCTGCCTGAGCTACGTGATCGGGGACGACGTGTTCGTCGGCGATACGCTGTTCATGCCCGACTACGGCTCGGCACGCTGCGACTTTCCGGGCGGCGACGCGGCGACGCTGTACCGCTCGATCCGCAAGCTGCTGTCGTTGCCGGCCCACTGTCGCCTGCACCTGTGCCACGACTACATGCCCGGCGGACGCGAGCCGCAGTGGGTGACGACGGTCGCCGCCCAGCGCGAGCACAACCTCCATGTCCGCGACGGCGTGACCGAGGACGAATTCGTGCGCATGCGCGAGGCGCGCGACAAGACGCTGGGAATGCCGGTGCTGATGCTGCCGTCGATACAGGTCAATGCGCGCGCCGGCCGCTTCCCGCCACCCGAGGACAACGGCGTGAGCTACCTGAAGATTCCACTCGACCTGCTCTAGCATAGGAGCCGAATCATGCACCTCGAATCTTCCGCATTCGCCCACGGCGGCGAGATCCCGCGACGCCACACCTGCGACGACCAGGACGTATCGCCGCCACTCGCATGGCGCGACCTCCCGGCCGGCGCCAGGAGCCTCGTGCTGATCGTCGACGACCCCGATGCCCCCGATCCGGCCGCGCCGCGCATGACCTGGGTGCACTGGGTGCTCTACGACATCCCGCCCGACGCTCCGGGCCTGCCCGAGGCGGCGACCACCGCGACGCTGCCTTCCGGCACCCGCGAGGGTCTCAACGACTGGAAGCGCACCGGCTACGGCGGGCCGTGCCCACCGATCGGGCGGCATCGCTATTTCCACAAGCTCTACGCGCTCGACACCGTGCTGGCCGATCTCGGCCGCCCGACCAAGGCGCAGCTCGAGCAGGCGATGCGGCCGCACGTGATCGCCAGCGCCGAGCTCGTCGGCACCTACCAAAGGGCCGGCAAAGGCCCATAGCGGGGTCAACTCGCCAAGACACCAAGCCTCGCACGAACCCGTAGAGGCCAGAACTTGCCCTGTTCAAGGTGCTTGTTGTGTCGCCAGATGTAGTTGCCGGTCAGGGTGATGTGCTGCCGGCCCAGCTACGAGAGATGCGGCAGCAGCGCCTCGTCGATTTCCTTGTCCGCGCCTCTCCTGCCGCTGTCGCACCGAGAGGCTGTCCCCAGGTTGGGGCGTAGCCTTCACTGACACACCGCCCATCGCCTGATACAAAGTCGAGCTGTCAACCAGCCGCTGTGCCTGAGCCGCGATCAGACCGATTCGAACATTCTGCGCCTGTTGCTCGGCGATGAGCACTTGCACATAGCTGGCCCCACCCAGTTGGTATTGTCGTTGCACGGATTGGAGCGAGCCTTGCGCGGCCTCATCTGCGGCGGCGAGTGCGGCCAAGGCCTGCGCGTCGTTTTGCACCGCGCGCAGCGTATCGGCCACATCACGCAAGGCTTCCAGCACGACGCCCTGGTAGTTCGCGGAAGCCGCATCGAAGGCAGCGAGTGCCGCGCGTTCTTCGGCAGGCAGACCCGGATTGAACAGCGGTTGCGTCAATTGGCCGACAAGACTCCATACTGCAGAGCCGCTGCCGAACAGGGCTCCGGTCGTAAGGGCTTGACTGCCGAGACTGGCGCTCAAGGCAAGTTGTGGATAGAGCTTGGCGACAGCCACCCCGTATTCAGCATTGGCTGCGTGCAGCAATGCTTCGGCGGCCTGGATGTCTGGGCGTCGCCGAACCAACTCTGACGGAACGACAACGGGCAATTGGGTGGGCAGAACGAAATCTGCGAGGGTGAATTGCGGGAGATCGCCCGCGCCCGGCGCATGGCCCGCAAGCACCGCAAGAAAATGCTCGGTTTGTTGAAGCTGTTTGCGCAAGGTCGGTAGTTCGGCGCGCGTTTGCTCGACCTGGGTTTGCAGCGACAGCACCTCATCCCACGCCGCCTGGCCTAAACGCAGACGTTCTCGAGAAACCTGCAATTGCTCCTCCTGCGCACGCAGAATGTGGGCGGTGGCTTCGATCTGCGCGGCGAGTCGCGCTCGAGTGATGGCTGCAGTGGCAATGTTGCCTGCAAGAGTCAGGCGCGCGGCTTCCACTTCATACCGGCGGTAGTCGGCGCGGGCGGCTAACGCTTCCAGAGCACGGCGATTTCCCCCGGCGAGATCAAGGTTGTAGCGCACGCCCAGGCTGGCGTTGTACAGACTGAACGCCCTTGCGTCACCAGCTTGTCCCAAGGCGCTTGGATTCGTGCGTTGCCGTTGGGTGCCAATGCCCAAATCGACTTGCGGGTAAAGCGTTGATCCGGCCTGCGCAGCATAGAGTTCCTGTGCCTGGCGCAACGTAGCGCGGGCAGAGTTCAATGAGGGGCTCGCCGTCAGCGCCATATCGATCAGCGCGTTCAGCTTCGCCGATTTCAGGCCGCGCCACCACTGGGCGTCGAGCGGCATGCCGGTGACGAGGCTCTGCGTCTCGCCCAGCATCGTGGGCGCGGAGGCGGTCTGGTCGGGAACCGGGGATGCGGTGTAGTTCGGCACATCAGGTGCGGACGGGCGTTTGAAATCGGGCCCCGCTGCACAACCGGCCAGCAATGCGGCAAGGGTCAAGGCCATGATCTTGCGCACGTGAAGGTGGTCGCATTTCGCGCTGGTGGCTTTGCGGGCAAGCTTGCTGCTAGCGTTGTCCATAGAAATGCTCCACGAACGGCTTTCGGAAACGTTGATGACAGGCCAGGCAACTTTCCTGCAGCGCCGCGAAGGATGCGATCACTGTGCGTAACACCCTCGCGTCCCGCTAGAATTCGACGCTCAGCGCGATCGATCCGTAAGCGTGGTTCGAGCTCTGCCCCTCGAACTCGCGCGTGCGGTAAATGCGCATCACGGCCAACTTGACGCCGTGCCCTGCCAAGATGCCTTGCACGCTGACGCCCGTCGCCGCCTGGGCAACCCACGGACGACGCGAGACCCTGTGGCTGGATCGAAACAGGTTTCCGTCGAGGGAAAAGTCGTAGGCGACAGCCCATGTCGTTATACACAATTCCCGCCCGCGGCCTCCTCACGCAACGACTGGA
>DAOMOP010000056.1:0-20153 GCA_035444405.1 Rhodocyclaceae bacterium | reverse complement strand
ACTTGATCACCATGAAGAGTTCCGGCGTCGTGCGCAGCAGCGACGCGGTGCCGGTGATCGCGAGCAGCATCAGGATCAGGTCACCGACGAAGATGCCGCAGGCGCCGCGGTAGCCCGCCGCCACCCCCCAGCGCGACGCCGCCGACATCACGTAGAGCGAGTTCGGCCCCGGCAGCAGCACGATGAAGATCGTGCCGAGCACGAAGGTGGTCAGGTCTGTGATGCCGTAGAACATAGCAGCACCCGTGGCGTGCAGTCGCGAAGTACGTACTGTGCCATGCGGCGCGAACGGATACTACCCTCCTGTCGCTGCGCGACGGAGCGTCGGCTTTGCACGGTCAGCCCAGGAACGAGCGCCCCCTTTGGGCGGCCGGGCGGGGCGCTCGTGCGTCCGGGCCTCCGGCGACGAACGTGCTTGCCGACGGCAATGAACTGCTGCTAGCGTTAGGTGGTCCCGGTTGCAGCCGACCGCGCGGCGGGCCGCCGCGTGGAGTGCGCGATCCCGGGCGCCCGACAATCGACAATGGAGAACAACGCATATGACCACCGTTACCCTCGGCGGCAACCCCATCGAAGTGGCCGGCAACTTCCCGAAGCCGGGTGACACCGCGCCTGCGTTCAAGCTCGTCGCGACCGACCTGTCCGATGCCACGCTCGATACCTACGCCGGCAAGCGCAAGGTGCTCAACATCGTCCCGAGCCTCGACACCCCGACCTGCGCGACCTCGACGCGCAAGTTCAATGCCGAGGCGAGCGCGCTCGACAACACGGTCGTGCTGGTGATCTCGGCCGACCTGCCGTTCGCGATGAAGCGCTTCTGCGAGACCGAAGGGCTCGCGAACGTCGTGAGCCTGTCGACGATGCGCGGGCGCGAGTTTCTGCGCGACTACGGTGTCGAGATCGCGTCGGGCCCGCTCGTCGGCCTGACCGCGCGCGCGGTCGTCGTGCTCGATGCGAACAACAAGGTGCTGCATTCGCAGCTCGTGCCGGAGATCAAGGACGAGCCGGACTACGCGGCCGCGCTCGCGGCGCTGAAGTAATCCGCGGGCACGCTGTGGCGTGTCGCAGCGTGATCGCACGCCCCGGCAGGCGCGATGTGTTGCGCCGGCCGGGGCGTGATTGCGTCGCGGGTCAGTTTCGGCCGATCAGGCGGGCGAGCGCGGGCGAAAGCCCCTTCCAGTCTTTTTGCGGTGGCGGCGCATAGCTGCCTGCGCTGGCCGCACGGGGTGCCAGCGCGGCGAGCGTCTCGGCGTGCCGCACGGCGCTCGAGACGCCATCGACGACCGGTACCGGAATGCGATCCGCGATCGTGCGCGCCAGCCCGGCGAGCGGCGCACCGGCGATGATGATCACGTCGGCACCGTCGTGCGCGATGGCCGCCGCGCACAGCGCGAGCAGCTGGGCGCCCTTGTCGGTCTGTACGGTGCCGATGTCCGCGAGTGCTTCCTCGAGGCAGCGGATGCTCGCCAGACGAGCGCCGAGGCCGTGCAGCTCGACGGTTTCCTGATACCAGGCGCGGATGCGCCGCGAGATCGCGACGATCGAAAAGCGCCCACCGAGCATCGCCGCACTCATCAGCGCCGCTTCGGTCAGCCCGACCACCGGGATTGGAAGCATCTCGCGCGCGGCCTGCAGGCCCGGGTCGCCGAAGGCGGCGACGACTGCGGCGTCATAGCCGTGATGGTGCTCGGCGAGCATGTTCAGCACGGCATAGGCGCCAACCGCCGCCTCGGCGCGCGTTTCGATGTAGGCGACGCCGATCGGCGCGGTCAGCACCTCGATCGCGACGCCCGGCGAGGCCGCGCGTCGCGCCTCGGCGGCGATCAGTTCGGACACGCTGTCCGAGATGTTCGGATTGACGACCAGTAGCTTCACGAGAGTCTTCCTCTAGAATCCCAGCGCGCGTGGCAGCGCGGTGACGATGGGCGGGAAAACGATGCACAAGGCCAGCACCGCGAACTGCAGCACGACAAAGGGCAACGACTCGGCCACCAGCCTCATCATCGGCACCCGCGTGATGCCGCTCATCACGAAGTAGAGCACGCCAACCGGCGGCGTCATCATGCCGATCACGAGGTTGAAGATGAACAGGAAGCCGAAGTACAGCGGGTCGATGCCGTAAGCGAGCGCGACCGGAGCGAACAGCGGCACCAGCATGATGTAGGCCGCATTCGACTCGATCAGCATGCCCACGCCGACCAGTAGCAGCATCGTCAGCAGGATGTACATCATCGGGTCGGCAGTCAGCGACTGGATCCACTCCGAAAGCATTGTCGGCACCATCTCGATCGTGAACACGAAGGTGACGGCGGCTGCGAACGCGATCAGCGCACCGACCATCGCCGAGGTCACCGCCGCCCGGTACAGGCAGCCCGGCAGGTCGGCCAGCGCGAGCCGGCGCGTGATCACGAAGCCGATCAGCGCCGAGTAGACCACCGCGATCGCCGCGCCTTCGGTGGCCGTGAACACTCCGCCGACGATGCCGCCCACCACGATGACGGGCATCAGGATGATGACGATCGCGCGGCGAGCCTGGGTCAGCACGTTGCGCACGCTGAAATGCTCGCCGGTCAGCGCGTAGCCGCGCTTGTGCGAGATCCAGCTCGCCAGCAGCATGAAGCCGACCGCGAGGATGATGCCCGGCACGATGCCGGCCATGAACAGGCCGCCGACCGATACCGACGAGCCCGCCATCAGCGCGTACACGATCATCGCGTTGCTCGGCGGGATGATCGGCCCAAGGTTGGCTGCCGACGAGATCACTGCGCCCGAGTAGTCGTCCGGATAGTACTTGCGCAGCGACGGCACCAGCGTGCTGCCCATCGCGCTCGCGCTGGCCACTGCCGCGCCGCTGACCGACGCCAGGATGGTGCCCGAAACGATGGTCACGTGCGCGAGGCCGCCGTGCATGCGCCCGACCAGGCTGTTCGCGAAAGCGATCAGCCGGTCCATGATGCCCGAGCGCACCATCAGCTCGCCGGCGAGGATGAACAGCGGGATGGCCATCAGCGGGAAGCTGTTGACCGCGTGCATCATGCGCTGCGGCATTACGACCAGCTCGAAGTCGAGCATGTAAAGGGCGGCGAGCGAGCCGAAGCCCAGCGCGAACGCGAGCGGCATTCCGAGCACTGCCAGCGCGAGAAAGAGTCCGATTGCCACCAGCGTCATGCCGTTTCTCCTTGCCAGGTGCGCGAGCCGCCCCACGCGAGCAGGGCGAGGTGCAGCAGCGCGTGCGCGCCGCACACGAGCACCGCGATGTAATAGACGGCGGAGGTGACCGGCAGCGTCGGCATCAACTCGGGCCAGCGATCGACGGTGGCGACCCAGCCGCCGACCATCACCATCACCATCAGCACCGTGCCGAGCGCGGCCATCACGCGGAACAGCACCTCCTGCACCGCGTGCGGTGCCATCCGCACGAACAGGTCGATGCCGACGTGCACGCCGTGCTTGACGCCGTGCGGGATCGCCAGAAAGATCGCCCACACGAAGAACAGCCGCGACAGCTCGTCGGCCGAGTCGATCGACGAGCCGAGCGCGTAGCGCATGAAGACCTGCAGGGACACCAGCACGCTCATCGACCCCATCGCCACGACGATGCCCCAGTAGGTGCCGCGGTCTATCCACCCGATCAGGCGCTTGAGCCCGGAGAATGCGCCACTGCGCACCGGGGCGTCGGTGCCGTGGCCGGGCAGCGATTGCGTCCCGGCCGAACCCGTCGCCTTGCTCACTTTGCGGCCTTCGCGTCTTCGATGACCAGATCGATCACCGCCGGGTCGACGCGCTTCTTGAGCTCGACGGCGACGCCTGCGGTCGCTTCGCGCAACGCTTCGCGCGTCTCGGGTGCGATCTTCGTGAAGGTCATGCCGGCCTCGATCAGCTTGTCACGCCACTCGAGCTCCTCGGCCGCGGCGGTGCTGCGCTGCCACTCCAGGGCCTCCTGCATCGCCTGGTCGACGATCTTGCGGTTGGTGTCCGAAAGGCGCTCGTAGCGTCGCTTGTTCGCCGCGACGGCGATGAAGTCATAGAAGTGCGCGCTGTCCGACAGATGCTCCTGCACTTCGTTGAAGCGGCGGCTGGCGATGATGTTGTACGGGTTCTCCTGGCCGTCGAGCACGCCCTGCTGTAGCGCTGCGTAGAGCTCGGACACGTCCATCGAGATCGGATTGGCGCCGAGTGCGCGGAAGGTCTGCAGGTGCACTTCGTTCGGCTGTAGGCGGATGCGAAGGCCCTTGAAATCATCGACCGAAGTGATCGGCCGCTGGCTGTTCGTGACGTGGCGGAAGCCGAGCTCGCCATAGCCGAGCACGACGAAGCCGAGTGCGGCCATCTTCTCGTCGAGGATGTCGCCGATCCGGCCGTCCATCACCTTGAAGGCCTGCTCGCGGCTGTCGAACAGGAAGGGCAGGCTGACCGCCTCGTACTCGGGCACCGTGCGGGTGAAGTAGGCCGCCGACGTGAACACCGCGAAGATCGTGCCGGAACGGACCTGGTCGACGTTCTCGGTCGCACCGCCGAGCTGCATCGCCGGGAAGAGATCGACGCGGATGTCGCCGTTCGAAAGCTCTTCTGCGCGCTCCTTGAACACTTCCATCGCACGCGAGACGCTGTGCTCGGCCGGGAAGTTACCTGCCACGCGCAGGCGTTCGGCCGCCTGGAGCGCTGTGCCCAACAGCAATCCGGCCGTGAGCAGGGCGGTTGCGGTCACAAGGCGTGTCTTGGCAAACATCGTTTCTCCTCCTGATTGTCGATTGAACCGCGGACGCACCGGGTGACGCCGCGCGCGACTGGCGCCGCGATGTGGGTCGGTAATGGCTGGCGCGGGCGGGGTTTGCAGTGCAATGCCGGCATGCTTGTTTCGGCTATTTTGTATCCAAAACTGCAAACACAATACAAACTATAGACGTGCGAAAAACTTGTGTAAACGACTTTTTTGGTGCGTAATTGAGCCATTGGAGCCGAGCGGTTGTCGGGCTGCCGACGCGGGCATGCGAGGTTGTTACGACGGGTGGCCGGGCGTGGCGGCAGGGATGACTGGGGCAGGCCGCCGTGCGAACCGCTGTATCGGTGCGGGGACGCCGCGCTCCATGGTTTGCAGATCGCGTCTGCGGCGCTCGTGCGTGTAGCGCTCGGCGTCCGCAGAAATGCGTACACTATGCAAATGTAGCTAATCGACCAGGAACGGCCATGGACATCAGCGTTACAGCAAAGCCCGACATCGAGGAGATCGCCGAGCGCATCACGACGGCGGTGATGGAGCATCGCCTGCCGCCCGGCATCAAGCTCGCCGAAGAGCGGCTGGCCGGGGCATTCGGGGTCAGCCGCACCAAGATTCGGCAGGCGCTGACGGTGCTGTCGCGCGAAGGACTGGTCAAGCTTCACCCGAACCGCGGCGCCTTCGTGACCAGCCCGTCGGTGCAGGAGGCGCTCGATCTGTTTGCGACGCGTCGACTGGTCGAACCCGAAATCGTGCGTAACGTCATCGCGCGTGCCGGCAAGGGCGACATCAAGCGGCTGCGCGCCCATCTGGCCGCCGAGGACGATGCGCGCCGCCGTGGCGACCGCCGGGCAATCATCAAGCTGTCGGGCAGCTTCCACATGCTGCTCGCCGAACTCGGCGGCAACACGTTCATCGAGAAGCTGATGGCCGAACTGTGCCCGCTCACCTGCCTGATCATCTCGCTCTACGATGCGCCGCAGACGCCGGCCTGCCCGGAGGACGAGCACGTGCATATCGTCGATGCGATCGAGCGCAAGGATGAGGACGAGGCGGTGCGGCTGATGATCGCGCACCTCGATCACGTCAAGAACGAGCTGCGCCTGGGCAGCGGCGGCAAGGCCGATATCGACTGGGACCAGATGTTCGGCTGAGAAGTGCGGGCGCCGGGAGTGGGGTGCTCAGGGCGCACGGCGCGGGCGCTAACCGCGCACCCCGGGTGTGGATCGAGGCGATCCGGGCGCTCATAGCGGGCGGCACAGGCGCCGCAGCGCCTCTGCGAGCGTTGCGGCGGCCGCCGCATCGGTGGTGGGCGCGAGGCGATGCGCACGGGCGGTCGCCGCCGCCGCGGTGCGGATCGCATCCACCTCGAGATCGACCGGGCGCCGGTCGTGGTGTCGCAGCCGGCCGCCGACCATCGTCATCACGACGTCTGCGCCGCGCGCGCGCTGCGCTACCGCGTCGACGAGCGTGGTGTCGGGGTCGCGGTAGGCGCCTTCGATGCGCGCCAGCGACAGCGCGGTCAGATCGGCGCACCAGCCCGGGGCGATTCGGCCCACGCGGTCGCCGACGAAGGCCGCGCGTGCGCCGGTCGCAGTGACGCGAGCGAGTAGCTGCGCGGCGTTGTCACGGTGTGTATTCGGCGGGCGTCGCGCGATGAGATCCGCGAGGCGCAGCTCGCCGAGCAGGTCCTCGTCGTCGGCGGCCGCGCAGTTGTCGGTGCCGAGCGCGACCGGCACGCCGGCGGCGACCAACTCGGCGACCGGAGCGATGCCGTTGGCGAGCCGCAGATTGGAGCCGGGGCAGTGCACCACCGTCGCGCCTCGGCGTGCGATCACGTCGATGTCGGCCGGACCGACATGCACGCAGTGCGCGAGCGCGGTGAGCGGGCCGAGCACACCGAGCCGCTCGAGGTGCGCGAGCGTGCCGTCCGGGTAGAGTCGGTTCGCCACCGCCGCCTGCGCGGGCGACTCGAGCAGGTGCAGATGTAGCCCCAGCCCGTGGTCGTTCGCGTCGCGTGCGAGCGCGGCCATCAGCGTGTCCGACACCCATTGCGGGCCGGCCGGGCCGTAGGCCAGCGTGACCAGCGGATGCCCGCCGAAGTCGGATTGCAGGCGGCGCATCAGCGCGATCGTCGCGGTGGCATCGCCGGCGTAGGGCTGCGGACGCGGCTGGCGCAGCAGCGACCGCGCCGCCGGTGTCAGCGCGGCGACGAAGGTGGCCTCGTCGTGGCCGGGATAGAGCGGTGCTCCGCGGTCCAGCGCGCCGACGCAGAAGGTCACGCGCAGTCCGGTCTCGATATAGGCCTCGAGCGCGGCGCGTGCTTCGGCCTCGTAGTCGCCGCTGCCGTAGCTGTAGTTCGCATGCACCGTGCAGGTCACGCCGTTCCCGAGCATCTCGACCGCGGCGAGGCGCGTCAGCGCGCCGGCATCCGGCGCGCCGCGTGCGAGCCGCCGGGCGATCCACGGTTCGAGGGTGTCGTCGGGGTAGCCGAGCAGCAGCTGGCTGATGCCGCGGCCATGCTGATGGGCGTTGACCAGGCCGGGCATCAGCAATGCACCGGGCAGTTCGAGGACGTCGAGCTGCCCGCTCGAGAAGGCCGCGTCCGGCCCGATCGCGGCGATGCGCGCGCCGTCGACCAGCACCGACCAGCGCTCGTGGACAGTGCCGTGGGCAGAATCCGCGAGCAGAAAGGCGGGCCGGATCAGGCGCATCGCGCGCTATTGCCCGTAGAGGGCATTGGGCAGGAACAGTGCGAGCTGCGGAAACGCGATCAGGATCGCGACCATCAGCAGCATGATCAGCGTGAACGGCATCGCACCCCATACGACGTCCATCACCGAGCCGCCCTGCGCGCGCGCGCCTTGCACGATGAACAGATTCATGCCGAGCGGCGGCGTGATCAGCGCGACCTCCATCATCAGCACGAGGAACACGCCGAACCACACCGGATCGATGCCGAAGAACAGCACGATCGGCATCACGATCGGAATCGTCGTGATCATCATCGACAGCGTCTCGAGGAAGCAGCCGAGGACGAGGTAGAACGCGATCAGCAGCAGCAGGATCTGCAGCTGGGTCGCGCCGGTGTCGGCAACGAGCCCCGTGATCGCCTGCGGAATGCGCAGGACCCCCATCACGAAGGACAGGAGCTGCGCCGCCAGCACGATCAGCATGATCATCGCGGTCACGCGCACGACGGTCAGCACGGACTGGTTGAGCATCGACATCGTGAGCCGGCCCCGCGCGGCGGCCAGCGCGAGCGCCGCGATCACGCCGACAGCGGCCGACTCGGTCGGCGTCGCCCAGCCGGTGTAGATGCTGCCCATCACGACGGCGAAGATCACGAGGGGCGGCAGCAGGTCTTTCAGCCGTGCGAGGCGCTCCTTCATCGGCACCGGCGCCAGCGCGTCGCCCCCCAGCGATGGCCGCAGCGCACACACGACCGCAACGAAGATCATGAAGAGCGCGATCAGCAACAGTCCCGGCACGATCGCGGCGAGGAAGAGGCGACCGATCGACGTGTTCGACATCGAGCCGTAGATGATCATGTTGATCGACGGCGGAATCAGGATGCCCAGCGTCGCGCCCGCGGCGATGGTGCCGAGCGCGAGCCGCTCGGAGTAGCCGTGCCCCTTCATCGATGGCAGCGCGACCGTGCCGATCGTTGCCGCCGTCGCCACCGACGAGCCCGACACTGCCGAGAACATTCCGCACGCGCCGATGTTGGTGTGCAGCAGCCCGCCGGGCCAGCGCTGCAGCCAGTCGGACAGCGCGGCGTACATGCGGTCGGTGATGCCGCTGCGCACGAGAATCTCGCCGAGCAGGATGAACATCGGGATCGCGGTCAGCACGAAGTCGTCAAGGATGCTCCACATCTGGTTGCCGAACATCATCAGCGTCGGGGTGCCCAGGTAAAGGAAGGCACCGAGGATCGCGACCGCGAACAGTGCGCCCGCCACGGGCAGCCCGATCAGCATCAGGCCGAGCATGATGAAAAAGCCGGTGAAGGCTTCGGTTACGGTGATCATGCGCGTGCCTCCCTGGTTGCAAGACCCTGCGGCTCGACTTCTGCGGTGGCCTCGTCGAGCTCCTCGGAGAGCGTCTTGATGCCGTACCAGCGGTTGATCGCGCGCCAGTTGCCGACGGTGAGCGAGAGCGCATGCAGCGCGACCACGCTGGCGACCACCGCGAACAGGATCATGCCGGCGACCCACGCGGCCTGCGGCATCCACAGTGGCGTCATCAGCGGGCTTGTGGACACGCTCTGGTATTCGATGCTCTCGAGCATCGCAACCACCGCACGCCAGGCGAGAAATGCGGCCATCGCCGCCATGACCAGTGCGGAGGCGACGTTGAGCACCGCGCGCGCGCCCTGCGGCAGCCGCTCGACGAGGATCTCGATGCGGGTATGGGCGCGGTCGAGCAGGGCGTGGGCGGCACCGATAGCGGTCACGATCGCGAGCATGTAGCCGCCGTACTCGTCGGCCCCTTGCAGGGACATGCCGAACACGCGGCGCAACAGGATTTCGGCACCGATCACCAGCGTTATTGCGAGGACCGCGTAGCCGGCGACGAGCGAGAACGCGTGTACGACGGGGCCGCACCAGCGTTCGACGGGATTCTTTTCCATGGGGTGATCTCTCCTGCGGCGACGGGCCGCGGCCCGTCACCGCACAGCGTTGCGGACGCTTATTCGATACTGATGCCCACCGCCTTGCCGACGGTTGCGTTCCAGGTCTGCGAGCAGGTCGGGTCGACTGCATTGCAGGTCTTCGCCCAGATCGGCAGCGTCACGGTACGCGCGGCCTCCCGGATGCGGGCACGATCGGCGTCGCCGACCTCGACCGTCTTCATCGCGAACGGCTTATGGTCCTTGCACGGCTGCCGGCCGGTGCTGCAATTGACCGCGTCACCGTTGGCGTTGAGGGCGACTTCCCACAGCGCGTCTTCCAGCTCGCGGAACGCGGCCGCGAGCTTCTCCTGCTCCTCGGGGCTGAAACGCTTCCATGCGTCGAGATTGATGAAGTGGCCCTGGACGGATCCGGAAACCGCGACCGGCAGCAGGTGCGTCGTCACCTCCGGCCAGCTGCCGGAGTTCGCCGAGGTCGGCGAGGTCACGCCGCACGAGGCGACACCGCGTTGCAGCGCGGTATAGACCTCGCTGAACTGCAGCGTCACCGGTGTGGCGCCGAAATGCTCGAGCAGGGCCGACATCGTCGGCGTAAAGCTGCGTACGCGCAGCCCCGACAGGTCGTCGAGCGAGGCGATTTCGTTGCTGCAGAAAAGTACCTGCGGTCCGAACGGCCACAGCGTCAGCACTTTCGCGTTGAAGCGCTTTTGCAGGCGCTCGTCGAGCGCGCCCCGATAGGCTTGGACCGCCTGACGCAGCGTGTCCATGTCGGTGGCCACACCGACCACATCGATGCCTTCGAAGAACGGATCGTCGCGCGAGGCCATGCCGATCTGCACCGACATGACGTCGAAAGCGCCCGAGCGCAGCATGCGCAGCGCATCGGGGGCGCGCACGCCGACGACGTCCATCGGGTTGTAGTTCACGTTGACATCGACACCCGAATCCTTGCCGAGCGTCTCGAAGAACGCCTGCTCGACCGCGACGTGCTTGACGTTCTGCGAGAAGTTGCCGGTCACGCGCAGGTTCTGCGCGGCATGTGTGGTGGTTGCGATGGCGGCGCCGCATGCGAGTGCGACGATGAGGTGCGACAGCGGTTTCCTCGACGACATGGCTTTGTCTCCTTCGGTGGTTGAGGGTGATGCGAGTGCAGCGGCAGGTTCAACGCCGTTCGCGTGGTGGCGCCGATTGCGTGCGTCTGACTGCAGAGTTACATGCATTTTCTATTGTATAAATTGCATGCAAAACTGGATTCAATAAGGTGACTATATGTCCCTGGCCGTTGTGTGTAAACGACTTTTTGTGGTGCGTTGCAGTATCCGGCACAGCCTCAATCCGCAGAGCGGGGAGGCGGAACAAGGCGTCGTTACGTCGCGTGGCGTGCGCAATCGCCATGAATGCCGCGGATGCAGGCCTCGTGTGCCCGCGTGTGAGATCACTTTCGATTGCTGACGAGCAGGCAGAAAGAACGAGTAGGGGGGCTTTATTTTGTTCAACAATATGTATACAATTGCTTTGAATCAACAACTCCTTAACGAAAACGCACCCCAGGCCTAACAGGAGGAGACCCGATGCTTGACACCGACCACCGCCTGCCGCGGTCACGGCACACGCGCCGTGGCGCGAAGCATACGAAGTCGAGTTTGGAGATGCGGCGATGAGTGTCCGGCGCACCCTGCTCGGCGTGCTGACGCCGTCCTCGAACACCGCGCTCGAACCGCTGACCTCGGCGATGGTCGGTGCGATCCCGGGTGTGAGCGCGCACTTCTCGCGCTTCACGGTGACCCGGATCTCGCTCGACGACACGGCGCTCGGCCAGTTCGACGATTCGAAGATCCTCGCCGCCGCCAGGCTGCTCGCCGACGCGCGGGTGGATGTGATCGGCTGGAGCGGCACCGCCGCCGGCTGGATGGGATTCGAGCAGGATCGCACGCTGTGCCGCCGCATCGAGGACGCCACCGGCATCCCCGCGACGACCTCGGTGCTGGCGCTGAACGAGATTCTCGAGCGCTCGGCACGCAAGGATTTCGCGCTGGTGTGCCCCTATACGGCCGATGTGGCCGCGCGCATCGCCGCAAATTACGACAGGGAAGGCTACCGGTGCGTCGCGACGAACCGGCTCGACATCTCGGAGAACTTCGCCTTCTCGGAGGTCGATGCCGACACGCTGACGGGCCAGGTGCGTGAAGTTGCGGCCAGCGGCCCCGCCGCGATCGCCATCTATTGCACGAATTTGCGCGCCGCCCACCTCGTGCCGCAGTGGGAAGCCGAGTTTGGCATCCCCGTCTTCGATACCGTATCCACCGTCGTGTGGAACATGCTGCGCATGACGGGCCACGACCCTGCACAAGTCATTGGCTGGGGTCGTTTGTTCCAGGAGGTCAAGTAAATGAACGAATTCGATCTGGTCATCCGCAACGCGCACTGCGCGACCGCCGCGGACGTCTTCGATGCCGACATCGGCGTCCGCGACGGGCGTATCGCTGCGCTCGGCAAGGGCCTGGGGCGGGCGCGCGAGGAGATCGACGCGGCCGGCCGCTGGGTGCTGCCGGGCGGTATCGACGGCCACTGCCACCTCGACCAGCCGATGAGCGACGGCTCGAAGATGGCCGACGACTTCCTGTCCGGCACGCGCTCGGCCGCCTGCGGCGGCACCACGACGGTGCTGCCGTTCGCGTGCCAGCTCAAGGGGCAGAGCCTGCGGGCGGCGGTCGAGGACTATCACCGCCGCGCCGAAGGCAAGGCATCGATCGACTACGCCTTTCACCTGATCGTGTCCGACCCGACGCCGGACGTCTTGAACCGGGAATTGCCGGAACTGATCCGCGAGGGCTACACGTCGTTCAAGATCTACATGACCTACGATGATCTTAAGCTCGCCGACCGCGAGATCATCGACGTGCTCGCGGTCGCGCGCGACGAGGGGGCGATGGTGATGGTGCACGCCGAGAACACCGACTGCATCGCGTGGCTCACCGAGCGCCTGCTCAAGGCCGGCCGCACTGCGCCGCGCTACCACGCGCAGGCGCGCCCGATGCTGGTCGAGCGCGAGGCGACGCACCGCGCGATCTCGTTCGCCGAACTCGTCGATGTGCCGATTCTGATCGTGCATGTGTCCGGCCGCGAGGCGATCGAGCAGATCCGCTGGGCGCAGGGCCACGGGCTGCGCATCTACGGCGAGACCTGCCCGCAGTACCTCTTCCTCACCGCCGACGACCTCGGCCTCGAGGGTGACGGCCACGCGCACATGCACGGCGCGAAATGCATCTGCAGCCCGCCGCCGCGCGACAAAGCCAACCAGCAAGTGGTGTGGGACGGCCTCGAATCGGGCGTGTTCCAGGTCTTCTCATCCGATCATGCGCCATTCAAGTTCGGCGGGCCGCAAGGCAAGCTCGCCGCCGGACCGGACGCGAGCTTCGACAAGATCCCCAACGGGATCCCGGGGCTGGAAACGCGCCTGCCGCTGCTGTTCAGCCACGGCGTGCTCGGCGGGCGGCTCGACATCTGCCAGTTCGTCGCGCTGACCTCGACCAACGTCGCGAAGATGTACGGGCTGTATCCGCACAAGGGTTCGATCGCGGTCGGGGCCGACGCCGACCTGGTGATCTGGGATACCGGTATCGATCGTGCGATCCGCAATGCCGACCTGCACCACGAGGTCGATTACACGCCCTACGAGGGCATCCGCGTGCGCGCCTGGCCGGCATTGACGCTCGCTCGCGGGCGCACCGTGTGGCGGGACGGCGAGTATCTGGGCGAGGCCGGAAACGGTCGCTTCCTGCGCTGCGCACTGCCTGCGCCGGCGCGACCGAAGCAGCGCGGTGACGCGCAATGAGCGAGACTGCCGCGCTTACCGACGCCCTCGTGCAGGCGTGGCGCAGCGGCGTGCCGCTGCCCGCCGCGACTGCGGCGCTCGCACCGCGGGACGCGGCCGGTGCGTACGCGGTGCAGCGCCGTGTCGCTGCGGTGCTCGGCTGGTTTCCGCAAGGCCGGCCGCGTGCGTGGAAGCTCGGCATGCCTAGGGATGGCGGCATGCCGACGGCCGCTCCGGTGCCCGATGAGCTGCTGTTCGCCTCGCCGGCACGCCGTCCGGCAAGCGGCTTTCACTGTGTCATCGGCGTCGAGGTCGAGCTCGCGGTACGGCTGCGCGACGCGGTGCCGGCCGGCGCAGACCGCCACGAGATCGCGCAGGCGATCGGCGAGACCATCGCCGCGATCGAGCTCTTCGACGTGCGCGCCGAGCAGTGGCGCAGCCTGCCGGCGACGTTTCTGCTCGCCGACCAGCAGATGCATGCGGGTCTGGTGCTGGGCAGCGGTATTTCCGGTGCGTGGTCGGATGCGTTCGCCCGCAGCGAGCTCAGCATCGAGGTCGACGGGCGGCAGACCGCACGCCCGCACGGCGGCCACCCGCTCGGCGATCCGCTTCACCTGCTGCCGTGGCTTGCCAGCCATGCGGCGGCCTACGGCGACGGTCTGCGTGCGGGCGATCTCGTCAGCACCGGGAGCTGGATCGCGCTGTACGAGGCGCGTGCGGGTGAGCGCATATGCGCGCGCTTCGAAGGCGTTGGAACGGTCGAACTCGAAATCGGCGCTTGAGCGCACGGCCGATCGCGCACACGGGGAACCCCGGCTCGCACATGTCGTGGTTGCGCGTCGTGCGGGACATGACGGCGCGGGCAGCCGGCGCCCGCGCTCACTACGCCCGATAGCGCGCCACGTCGCCCGGTTTGCGCAGCATCTTGTCGACCTCGCCGGCGTGCATCTCCTCGACCGCGATCATCCGGCGTGCGTACTCTTCGAGCAGCACCGACTTGCCCTCGACGAGCTGCAGCAGCTCGCGATAGACGGCCAGCGTGGCCGCTTCGGCTTCGAGCGATTCGGCCAGAATCGTGCCGATGTCGCTCTTGTGCGAATCGAGCAGCGCGCCGATCGAAAGCGACGGATAGCCGCCCAGCTGCGTGATCAGCTCGCCCGCCTCCTGCGCGTGGACGAGCGACTCGTCGGCCTGCGTGCGCAGCCATGACACGATTGGAATGCGCCCGAAGCCGAACACCATGAACGAGTAATGCGTATAGCGCACGATGCCCGCCAGCTCCATTTCGAGGATGCGGTTCAGCGTCGCGATGGCTTTGTCGGTGTCTGGCTTGTCCATGTCGATCTCCTTGGTGGGGTTCGTGGGGCGGCTCAGCCGCCGCTCAGCGCCTGCACGATCGCGATCTCGTCGCGGTCGGCGAGCGGCCGATCGAGGTCGAACACCGCCACGCCATTGACGAAGATGCGCATGTGCGGGCGTGTGCGCCCCTGCTCGTCGATCATGCGAAAGCGGATGCCGGGAAACTGGTGGTCGAGGTCGGCGAGCACGTCGGCGAGCGTCGCGCCGTGCGCCGCGACCTCGCGCGCGCCGTCCGTGTAGGAACGCAGCGGCGTCGGGATCAGCACCTTCATAGCAGAGTCCTCCTCACCGGTCCGCATCGGGGTCGGCGATCTCATCGCAAGGTCTTCGTCACGCCGGCAGGGCCGCCTCGACCGCGTAGATCTCCGGCAGATGGCGCGCGATGCAGCGCCAGCTGGCGCCTTCGTCGGCGCTCGCCCACAGCTCGCCGCTGGTGGTGCCGAAGTACAGGCCGACCGGCTCGTGCGTGTCGGCGCACATCGCCTGGCGCTTGACCGTCCACCATGCCTGCTGCGTGGGCAGGCCGTCGTCGAGGCGCTGCCAGCGCTCGCCGCCGTCGCGCGTGACATAGGCCGCGGGTCGCCCGTCGGGGCTGGTGCGCGGCCATACTGACTGGCCGTCCATCGGGAACACCCACGCGGTGTCGGCGTCGCGCGGATGCACGACGAGCGGAAAGCCGATGTCGCCGACCTCGGCCGGCATCGCGCGGCCGATGCGCACCCACGTGTCGCCGGGGCGGTCGAGCCGGTAGATGCCGCAGTGGTTCTGCTGGTAGAGGCGGTCCGGGTTGGTCGGGCACATGCGCACGCAGTGCGGGTCGTGGAAGGTCGGGTCGCTCACGTCGAAGCCCTCGACGACCTCGAGCCCCTTGAGCAGCGGTGCGAAGCTGCGCCCGCCGTCGCGCGACTCGTGCACGCCGCCGCCCGACATCGCGAAGTACAGGTGCGCCGGGTCGCGCGGGTCGACGAGGATCGAGTGCAGCTTGGGCCCGTCGGGCGTGCCGTCCTGCACCGTGCCCATCCACCTGCGGTAGTCCGCGTCGTCGTTGATGCACGAGAACGGCGCCCAGCTCGCGCCGCCGTCCTCAGAGCGGAACAGGCCCTGCGGCGAGGTGCCGGCGTACCACGCGCCGGGCTCGTCGGCGTGGCACGGCGTGAGCCAGAAGGTGTGGTTGACCGCGCGCCCGCTGGCGTCGGCGGCCGGCGCGAAGGCCGGCGGGCGCGTCGCCTCGCTCCAGCGCTTGCCCAGATCGGTGGAGCGGAAGATGGTCGGGCCGAGGTGGCCGGTGCTCGCCGCGGCGAGCAGCGTGCGCCCGTCGCGCGGATCGAGCACCAGGTGGTTGATGATGTGGCCGAGAAAGTGCGGGCCGTCGACTTCCCACTCCTGGCGCTGCGCATCGCTGCGGTACAGCCACGCGCCCTTGCGGGTCGCGACGAGGATGAGGGCGGGTCCGGCCGCGGCGTGGCGCTCGGGGCTCGTGTGCGGGGCGGTGGCCGGGGTCGTCGGCGTGGGGGTGAGGGGGGTCATGTTCGCGTCTCCTGCGGGATGGGCCCGGTCGCGTTGTGGAATCGCTGCCTGTGCTGGCTGGTCGAATGGGCATCCGCGAAATCGACAACCGGTTTCGATCCGTCGGCGGGCGGCCGGCAGTGGTCCCACCGGCAGGCGACCGAGCGTGCGGGCCCCGCTCTTGTCGTGGTAGCACAAGAGCGCGCCCGGCGCGACGCGATTGGCTATAGTCGAAGCTCGCGGGGCCCATCCGGGAGGCGAAGATGGCGTATTCGCACACTCTCGGCGTCGCGACTTACCGCTTCGCCGACCTGAAGGACCTGCTCGCGAAGGCGAGCCCTTTGCGCTCGGGCGACGTGCTCGCCGGGCTCGCCGCGGCGAGCGCCGAGGAGCGCGTCGCGGCGCGGTTGTGCCTGGCCGAGCTGCCGCTCGGCGTGTTTCTCGACGAGGCGCTGATCCCCTACGAAGCCGACGAGGTCACGCGCCTGATCCTCGACACGCACGACGCCGGTGCATTTGCGGCGATCTCGCATCTGACCGTCGGCGGCCTGCGCGACTGGCTGCTGTCGGACGCGGCCGACGAGGCCGCGCTCGCGCGCGTCGCGCCCGGTCTCACGCCCGAGATGGCCGCGGCGGTGTGCAAGCTGATGCGCAACCAGGATCTCATCGCGGTCGCGCGAAAGTGCCGCGTGGTGACGCGCTTTCGCGACACCATCGGCCTGCCCGGGCGGCTCGCGGTGCGGCTGCAGCCCAACCACCCCACCGACGACGCGGCCGGCATCGCCGCCTCCTTGCTCGACGGGCTGCTGCTCGGCTGCGGCGACGCGGTGATCGGCATCAACCCGGCCTCCGATCGCCCGGCGACCTTTTTGCGCCTGTGGCAGATGCTCGACGAGCTGATCGCGCGCTACGCGATCCCGACCCAGTCGTGCGTGCTCACCCACGTGACCCGCCAGATCCGCGCGATCGAGCAGGGCGCGCCGGTGGACCTGGTGTTCCAGTCGATCGCCGGCACCGAGCAGGCCAACCGCAGCTTCGGCGTGAACCTCGCGCTGCTCGCCGAGGCGCACGACGCGGCACGTTCGCTCGGACGCGGCACGGTCGGCGACAACGTGATGTACTTCGAGACCGGCCAGGGCAGCGCGCTGTCGGCCGATGCGCACCACGGCGTCGATCAGCAGACCTGCGAGGCACGCGCCTACGGGGTCGCGCGCGCGTTCGCGCCGCTGCTGGTCAACACCGTGGTCGGCTTCATCGGCCCGGAGTACCTCTACGACGGCAAGCAGATCACGCGCGCCGGGCTCGAGGACCACTTCTGCGGCAAGCTTCTCGGCGTGCCGCTGGGCTGCGACGTGTGCTACACCAACCACGCCGAGGCCGACCAGGACGACATGGACAACCTGCTGACGCTGCTCGGCGTGGCGGGCGTGAACTACGTGATGGGGGTGCCGGGGGCGGACGACGTGATGCTCGGCTACCAGAGCACCTCGTTCCACGACGCGCTATACCTGCGCCGCACGCTGGGGCTGCGGCACGCGCCGGAGTTCGAGGCGTGGCTTGCGGCGATGCAGATCATCGACCGCGACGGCCGGCTGCGCGACGCACCGTCGCCGCGGCTGCTGCCGGCGCTCGATGCGCTGGCGGGTGGCACGGGCGATGGTCCGTGATGGCTGGCGGGCTTTGTCGATCCTTGGTCAGGGGCAGTGATCGACGCATTCGCGGCATGTTCGGCGCAGATCAAGGGTGTTCGCCGGTGGCGAGCACCGACGTGTGCAAGTGGACCGGGAGCGCTCGCTGGCCGCCAGCAGCGACGGGCCCGATCCATTACAGAGTGGTTCGACGGAGGGCAGGGGTTATGGTCAGCAAGCGTGCCAATACGGACTTGTGGCAGCGGTTGCGCGCGCTCACGCCGGCGCGCATCGCGCTCGCGCGCACCGGCAGCGCGCTCGCGACCGACGAGGTGCTGCGCCTCGCGCTCGCCCATGCACGTGCCCGCGACGCCGTGCACCAGCCGCTCGATGTCGACGCGCTCGCGGCCGCGTTCGATGCGGCCGGCTTTGCGCACCTGCGCGTGCATAGCGCCGCGCCGGACCGCGTCACCTATCTGCTGCGTCCCGACCTCGGACGCCGTCTGCGTGTGGCCGACCGCGACGCGCTCGAGGCCGACGCCGCGACCGCGCCAGATCTATCCTTCGTCGTCGCCGACGGCCTTTCCGCCGGCGCGGTGCAGAGGCATGCGCTACCGCTGTTGTGCGCGTTTCGCGAGCTCGGTGGTGCCGGGCGCTGGAGCGTGACGCCGGTCGTGATTGCCGAGCAGGGGCGTGTCGCACTCGGCGACGAGATCGGCGAGTTGATGCGCGCGCGGCTCGTCGTCGTACTGATCGGCGAGCGCCCGGGGCTGTCCGCGCCGGACAGCCTGGGCCTCTACGTTACCCATGCGCCGCGCGTCGGTCGCACCGACGCCGAGCGCAACTGCCTCTCCAACGTGCGCCCCGGCGGCCTGTCGGTCGAGGAGGCGGCACGCCGTCTCGCCTGGCTCGTCGAGGCGGCGCTCGAGCGCGGACTGACCGGCATCGCGCTCAAGGACGAGGCGGGTCTCGGAGCGATCGCCGGGCGTGAGGGCGCTGCGCTGCCCGCCGGCTGATTCGGCGCGCCCGGCTCCGGCCGAGTGCCTCAGGCGCCGGGCTGTAAGGTCACCGGCACGTCGAGTGTGGCGTCGCCGCGCAGCACGGTCACCATGACGGTGTCGCCGATGCGGCGCTCGTCGAGCTGGGCGAGCAGCGTCGCGACGCTGTCGGTGGGCTCCCCGTCGATCGCGACGATGATGTCGCCCGGCACGATGCCGCCGTCGCGCGCGATGGTCGCCCCGCGCAGTCCCGCCACGGCGGCCGCCGAGCCCTCCGGCACGCGCAGGATGACGACGCCGCGGCGGCCGAGTATCGCGGCGAGCCGCTCGTTCAAGCGCTCGTCGGCCTCGATGCCGAGCGCCGGGCGCAGATAGCGGCCGTCGCGGATGAGCTGCGGCACCACACGATTGACGGTGTCGACCGGCACCGCGAAGCCGATGCCGGCGCTCGCCCCGCTGGGGCTGTAGATCGCGGTGTTGATGCCGATCAGCCGTCCGGCCGAGTCGAGCAGCGGGCCGCCCGAGTTGCCTGGGTTGATCGCCGCGTCGGTCTGGATCAAATTGCGGACAACGACGCCGCGCTCGGCGCCGAGCGAGCGGTCGAGCGCCGACACGATGCCGGTCGTGAGCGTCCAGTCCAGACCGAAAGGGTTGCCGATCGCGAACACTTTCTGGCCGACCTTCAGATCGTGGCTGGTGCCGACCGGCACCGGCGGCGGGCGCTTGAAGCCGACGCCGATGCGCAGCACGGCGATGTCGTGCGCTGGCGAGACGCCGACCAGCGCGGCGCGGTAGTCGCGCCCGTCGGCGAGCCGCACGTTGGCTTCGGAGGCGTTCTCGATGACGTGGTAGTTGGTGAGGATGTAGCCGTTGGCATCGACGATGACGCCCGAACCCTGGCTGCCGATGCGCCGGATCGGCGCCGAGCCGTCGCCCTCGTCTCCATCCGGGCCATAGCCGGTGACCAGGATCTCCACCACCGCAGGACTGGCCTTGCCGGCGAGCGCCTCGAATGCCTTGCTCATCGCCTGCAGGGAACTGCCCGCGGCCAGCGTCGGCACGGGCGCGGCGAGCAGCAGGACGGGGGAAACGAGCGCGGCGCAGGCACCGCGACGGAGGCTGGACAGGTGCATGGATGATTCCCCTGGATTGACCCGGAAGCGCGTGCGCGACCGGCGCGAATGCGCCCGGTCGGACGCGGGAGGGGGCTGCGGCGCGGCACGTCGCCTTGCCGCAGCCCCCGGCCGGCGCAACTCAGCCGGCGATCTTCTTGTAGTTGGAATTGGTGCTGACGACGTGCAGGTCCTTGCCCTTGGCATCGAACACCGTGCGCGAGGCATGGCTGGTGCCATCGGGCAGGGTCGCGAAGTCCACCGACAGCGTCACCGCGTCCTGCGGCGTTTCCATGTAGGTGTGGATGTCCAGCCGGCGGATCTTGTGGGTCTCCTTGTCGAATTCGAGCGTCATCGAATCGCCGCGCTTGGCGTAATCCTTGAAT
>DAOMOP010000055.1:0-20164 GCA_035444405.1 Rhodocyclaceae bacterium | reverse complement strand
ACCTTCGGCGGGCACGGCATCGACGCGATGAGCTCGGCGACCGCGCTCGGTCATGTGAAGACGGAGCTCGCGCGCGGCCTCGCGCTGGACGAGGCGATCGCTGCCGTGCCCGCCGCGACCGAGCGCGCGCTGGGCTGGCAGGCGGGCAGCGCTGGCGAGACCTCCGCGCTGCTGCTGCTGGCGGGCGGGCTCTTTCTGATCGCGCGGCGCATCGTCTCCTGGCACATCCCGGCGGCTGCGCTCGCGACCGTGTTCGCGCTCGCCACCGTTGCGCACGCGCTCGACCCGCAGCGCTTTGCCGATGGCATGTTCCACGTGCTGTGCGGCGCGACCGTGCTCGGCGCGTTCTTCATCGCAACCGACCCGGTCACCTCGGCGGTGTCGCGCCGCGGCCAGCTCGTGTTCGGCATCGGCTTCGGGCTCTTCGTGTGGCTGATCCGCAGCTTCTCCGCCTATCCGGAGGGCGTCGCGTTCGCGGTGCTGCTGATGAACAGCCTCACGCCCACCATCGACCGCTACACGCGCCCGCGCGTGTTCGGCCGCCGCGCGAGCGGCGCGCCACTGCCGCTGAAGGGCTCGCGATGAAGAAGGATCCCTGGATCCACGCGATCGTGCTCGCGTCGTTCTGCCTCGGGCTCGGCACCGTGCTCGCGGTGACCGACCGCCTCACCGCCAACGAGATCGCCGCGCTCGGCGAAGTGCTGCCGCCCGCGCACCACGACAACGATCCGCTCGACGATGTGCTCGTCTTCACCGACGCGCACGGCCGGCCGGTGACGATGTATCGCGGGCGCCTCGAGGGCCGGGTCAGCGGCGTCGCTTACGAGATCGTCGGCACTGGCTACGCGGGCGAGATCCGGCTGATGCTCGGCGTCGCGGCCGATGGGCGCGTGCTGGGCGTGCGCACCGTCGCCCACCGCGAGACGCCCGGCCTCGGCGACAAGATCGAGGTGCGCAAGGACGACTGGATCCTGCACTTCACCGGCCTCGCGCTCGGTCACCCGCCCGCCGACAAGTGGGCGGTACGGAAGGACGGCGGCGAGTTCGACCAATTCACCGGCGCGACCGTGACGCCGCGCGCGGTGCTCGATGCGCTGCGCGGCGGCCTCGAGCTCTTCGCCGCGCACCGCGACACGATTCTGGAGATGTCCGATGGCCAATAACTATGGCCGCATCTGGCGCGACGGCCTGTGGGAGAACAACGGCGTCTTCGCGATGCTGCTCGGGCTGTGCCCGGCGATGGCGATGACGACCAGCGCGACCAACGGGCTGGGCATGGGGCTTGCGACCGCGGCGGTGATGGCCGCGTCGAGCCCGCTGGTCGCCGTGTTCCGCCACCGCATCACCGCCGAGGTGCGCATCCCGGTGTTCATCCTGATCGTCGCGACGATGGTCACCGTCGTCGACCTCGTCATGAACGCGTGGATGCACGAGCTGCACAAGGTGCTCGGGCTCTTCATTCCGCTCATCGTCGCGAACTGCCTGCCGCTCGCGCGCCTGGAGATGTTCGCGTCGCGGCAGCCGGTGCTGCCCGCCTTCATCGACGGCATCGCGATGGGGCTCGGCTTCGCGCTCGCGCTCACCGCGATCGGCGCGCTGCGCGAGCTCGTCGGCGCGGGGACGCTGTTCGCGGACGCGTCGCTACTCTTCGGCCCGGCCTTCGCGTTTCTCGAGCTGCGCGCGCTGCCCGCCGACATGGGCGTGTTGCTGATGATCCTGCCGCCAGGCGGCTTTCTGGCGGCGGGGCTGATCATCGTCGCCAAGCGCCTGGTCGAGCCACGCGCTGCGCGCGGCGACGACCTCGCGGCCGCGCCGGGCATCGGATAGAACCAAGTCAAGGAGACAAATGGATGAAACGCATGAAGATAGGCGTCGCCTACGCGCTGCCGCATCGCCAGGTCTGGCTCACCACCGAGGTGCCCGACGGCGCGACGGTGCGTCAGGCGGTAGAGCACTCGGGACTGCTCGAGTGCTTTCCGCAACTCGCGCTCGAGCAGCACAAGCTCGGCATCTTCGGCAAGTTCACCGCACTCGACGCGCCGGTGCAGGACGGCGACCGTATCGAGATCTACCGCCCCCTGCTCGTCGATCCGAAGACGGTGCCGAAAAAGCGCAAGGCCACGACCGGCCCCGCGCCGGCAGCCAACGGCGCCGTGGCGCCACAACCCTGCCCGGCGGCCGCGTAAGCTCGCAGCCCCGACCCGAACCCCCTGCGGCGCACCCCGATGCGCCGTGCCGCCCACCCCGCAGCCTCGCGAGCGATCGCGACCAACGACCGAACCCCTGAACAAGGAAGTCCTGATCATGAACCAACCCGTCGAAAAAGCCGTAGCCGCCGCCGCAGCCGCCGCCAGTCCGTCCGCCGAGCCCGCCCCGCAGAGTGGTGCGCAGGCGCTCGTGAAGATGCTCGTCGAATACAAGGTGGATGTCGTCTTCGGCGTGCCCGGCGACACCAGCCTCGCACTGTACGAGGCCATCTACGACACCGACGGCGCGGTCCGTCACGTGATGGCGCGCGACGAGCGCTCGGCCACCTTCATGGCCGACGCGTACGCGCGCCTGTCGCACCGTCCCGGCTTCTGCGAATGCCCGAGCGGCGCCGGCGCGCTGTACTCGGTGCCGGGGGTGGCCGAGGCCAACGCGTCGTCGATCCCGGTGGTGCTGTTCACGTCGGGCATCTCGCTCGCCGGCGAGGGCAAGGGCACGATCACCGAGATGGCCCACCACACGCTGTTCGAGCCGATCACGAAGTTCTCGTCGGTGGTCAAGAGCGCCGACAAGATCCCCGAGACGGTGCGCAAGGCGCTGCGCATCGCGACCACCGGCCGGCCCGGTGCGGCGCATCTGGTGCTGCCGACCGAGGCGATGAGCGGCCACATCGACCCGGCCGACGTGAGCCTGCACGCCGAGCCCGAGTGCATCACCTATCCGGCCTACCGCACGCGCGGCAGCGCGACGGTGCTCGACGAGCTCGCCGCGCACCTGAAGGGCGCCGAGCGGCTGGTGATCGTCGCCGGCGGCGGCGTCAATCACTCGCAGGCCAACGCCGAGGTGCTCGCGCTCGCCGAGCGCCTCGCCGCACCGGTCGTCACGACGATCTCCGGCCAGGGCACGATGCCCGACGAGCACCCGCTCGCGCTCGGCGTGGTCGGCGACAACGGCTTTCACCCGCATGCATTGAAGGCGGTCGAGGAAGCGGACGTGCTGCTCTACGTCGGCTGCAAGATGGGCTCGGTGTCAACGATCAAGTGGTCGCTGCCCTCGCCGCGCGCCGAGCGCAAGATCCTGCAGATCGACCTCGATCCGACCGTGCTCGCGAACAACTACGAGAACACGCTGAGTGTTGCCGGCGACGCGAAGCTGGTGCTCGAGGATCTCCTCGAACTGGTGCCGGGTGAAGCGAAGCCGGCTTCCGCGTGGGTCGACGAACTGAACGCGGTGCGCGCGCGCTTCTGGCAGGACGCGCAGGCGCAGCTGCATTCCGAGGCCGTACCGCTCAAGGCGCAGCGCGTGATCCACGAGCTGAACCGGCGCCTGCCCTCGCCGTCGATCGTGATCTCGGACGCCGGCACGCCGACACCGCACATCACGCGCTTCCTGAAGCTCGGCAGCGACGGCTCGCGCGTGCTGATCCCGCGCTCGTTCGGCGGGCTCGGCTACGCGATCCCGGCGGTGGTCGGCGCGTGGTACGCGCGGCCCGACGCGCGGCCGGTGGGTCTGTTCGGCGACGGCTCGCTCGGCATGTCGGCCGGCGAACTGGAGACGCTCGCGCGGCTGAACGTGCCGGCGGTGCTGATCCACTTCAACAACGGCTGCTTCGGCTGGATCAAGACGCTGCAGTCGCTGCACAGCAAGAGCAAGTTCATGTCGGTCGACTTCACGCCGGGCGACATGAGCAAGGTCGCCTCGGCCTACGGCATCGCGTCGTGGCGCGTCGAGACGCCCGCAGAGCTCGAGCGCGCGCTCGACGAGGCCTTCAGCCATGACGGCCCGGCCTTCCTGGACGTCGTCACCGAGCCGCTCGTCAGCGACATCCCGCCGGTCTATTCCTGGCTCAAGGCCGCGGGTCGCGATCCGCTGCAGAACTGATTTTCCATGACGACAGCGAGGAGACACCCATGAAGGTTATCGTCATCGGCGGCGGCTGGTCCGGCTGCGCCGCCGCCATCGCCGCCGCCCGTCAGGGCGCCGACGTCACGCTGCTCGAGCGCACCGACGCGCTGCTCGGCACCGGGCTCGTCGGCGGCATTTTCCGCAACAACGGCCGCTTCACCGCCACCGAAGAGATGATCGCGATGGGCGGCGGCGAGCTGTTCCACGTGATGGACGCCTGCACGACCCACGCGGACATCGAGTTCCCCGGCCACCGCCATGCGGCGCTCTACAACATCGCGACGATCGAGCCGGCCGTGCAGCGCGCGCTCGCCGCCGCCGGCGTCGACGTGCGCTACACCACGCGCATCGCCGAGGTCGAGATGGACGGGCCGCGCATCATCGCGGTCAAGACCAGGAAGAACGAGGGCGATCAGCGCTTCGAGGCCGACGCCTTCGTCGAGACCACCGGCACGGCGGGCGTCGTCAACATCTGCAACAAGTACGGCAACGGCTGCGGCATGTGCGTGCTGCGCTGTCACAGCTTCGGCATCCGCGTCGGCATCGCGTCGCGCGCCGGCGTCACCGAGATCAACGGCCAGCGCAAGGAGCAGGTCGGCGCGATGAGCGGCTCGTGCAAGCTGCTCAAGGAGTCGCTCGCCCGGCACATCCTCGACGAGCTCAACCGCAAGGGGGTGGTCGTCGTGCCGATCCCGGGCGCCGAGGACGGCGACGGCGACAAGCTCTCGGTCAAGGCCTGCCAGCAGTACGCGCTGCCGGAGTACCAGAAGAACATCGTCCTGCTCGACACCGGCCACGCCAAGCTGATGACGCCGTACTACAGCCAGGCCGAGCTGCGCAAGATCCCCGGCTTCGAGAACGCGCGCTTCGAGGATCCCTATTCGGGCGGCATCGGCAACTCGATCCGCTTCGTCGGCATGGCGCCGCGCGACGACGCGCTGCGGGTCGAGGGCGTCGACAATCTCTACTGCGGCGGCGAGAAGGCGGGCCTCCTGGTCGGCCACACCGAGGCGGTCGTCACCGGCGTGCTGGCCGGTTACAACGCCGCGCGCGCGCTCGCCGGCGAGGCGCCGCTCGTACTGCCCGACAGCCTCGTCGTCGGCGACGCGATCCGCCACGTGCGCGAGCAGATGGCGACCGAGGAAGGGCTCGCGAAGAAGTTCACGTTCTCCGGCTCGGTCTATTTCGAACGCATGAAAGAGCGTGGCACCTACACGACCGACGTCGCCGAGATCCGCCGCCGCGTCGCGGCGGCCGGGCTCACCGACGTGTTCGCCGCCCGCGGCGGCGCGCCTGCGGCGGTCGAGCGCGTGGATGCCTGCGCCGTCTGAGCAGCAACGGGCGCCGGCCCGACGGCCGCCGCCCTTTCGCAACGTGCGTTCCGCCCGCCGATCGGGGAAACGTCCCGAAGGCGGGCGGCGTGCTTGCAGCGGCCCCAGGGTCGGGGACGCCGACGCCTCGGGCGCGGCCCACCTCGTGATCGCGCCGATGGGTCGAGACGCGACAATCCGTCACCCCTCGATGACCGCTTGGGCCCACGCCCGAAGGTTCTCGATCATCGCCTCGGCCTCGCCGCGCGACACCTCGGGGGCGGACAGTCCGAGGTAACGGAACTCCACCGCATAAGGGCCCATCCGCACCAGCAACTCCTGCTCGACCGGCACCTGCAAGCCCTGCTGCGCGACCAGGCTGGACAACTCGAACAAGTCGTGGGTACGGCGGTAGATGACCCCGCGTGCTGCCAGGACCGCCTTGATGAACTTCTCGGCCGCCTGCTGGGCGTGGAACAGGACGATCTCGTCCGGTGACTCGGCATGGTCATTCAGAATGCGAAATGCAAGCCGGTCACGATCTCCGGCGGCCAGCAATTGCGCCGACTCTTCAGGCGGTGGCGTCATGCAACACCTTGCCCTCGCGCGCAGCCCAATACGCCGGCGTACTGCACCATTCCCTGCGCTTTTCGAACTCCGCCTCGGTCAGCAGCAGCAAATCCACCCCCACTCCAAGGGACCCCAGAGCGGTGCGCAGGCGCACGTATTCTTCAGAGGAGTCGGGAATGTCCTTTTGGATTACCAGCAGATCGAGGTCCGAATCCTCGGTGGCATCACCGCGGGCATACGAGCCGAACAGGATCACTTTTACGGGGTGTTTTGCCTGGGCCACCAGACGCTGGGTGGCCTGCTGGATGGAAGAAGTGTCGAGCATGGCAATCAGGTTCCGGACAATGCTGGCCACAAACAGTACATCGTGGTCATTGCAATGAACGCATGCGCTTGCATCAGCCTACTCTCGCGCGAGGCACTGATCGAGCATCGTCGCCGATGCACAGAACCCTGGGCATCGCCGCGTCCATGATTTGCATTGTGGCATAGCGTATCAAACTTCGAGCACCGGCTCGAAATCCGGCTCACCCCGGCGGCCCCGGTTCCAATCGCCGGCCGGCTGGGGCATTTGCCCGTTCCAATGCCAGCACGCCCCAAAAAAAACGCGACGCACCGCCGCCCGGGGTGCGTCGCGTCAGACACGCCCGCAGCCGCCCCAAGGCGGCCAGCGACGCCTACCTCACATCAGATAGATCGCCAGCACACACGCAACCGCCATGCCGGCCATCACCGGCACGAAGTTGCGGCGCACCAGATCGATCGGCTTCACGCCTGCGATGCCCGCGTCGGCCGCGACCCCGAAGGCCCACGCGCACAGCGTGCCGCCACCGGCGAAGATCGCCGCGACCTGGCCGAGCGAGGCGAGCACCGCGACGTTCACACCGGCCGCCGAGCCGAGCGAGCCGGCGAGGCCGCCGACCAGCGGCAGACCCGAGAAGCCCGAACCGTCCATGCCGGTCAAGAGACCGATCAGCGCGATGCCGATCGCGAGCACGACGTCGTTGCCCTGGATGTAGGTGCCCATGACCTTGCCGAGGTCGAACAGAAAGCCCGGCGTGCCCTCGCCGAGCACGGTGGCGGCGTGCTTCGGGTGGCCGAGGAAGAAGAAGCCGGCGATCGGGATGATCGGCGCGAAGATCTTGATCGCGAAGAAAAAGCCCTCGCGCACGTGATCGACGATGCGCTCGAAGCAGCGCGTGCCCTCATGCAGACAGGTCGACAAGAGCAGCAGGATCACCGCGGTGCCGCCGAGCAGCGCGGTCGCCGCGCCGCCGCGGATCGCCTGCGCCGGGTCGAAGATCGCACGGTAGATCATCAGCATCACGATCGAGAACAGCACGACCGGCACGCCGATCGCGAAGAACTTCGCGTACGGACCGCGCACGTCGGGATTCGACACGAAGTTCTTGACGCCGTTGGCGATTGTCGCACCCGGCACTGCCGGGGTCCCATCGCCGGCGCCGGCCAGCGTCGGCGTGACGCCGGTCGCGACGGCGGTGGGGCCGCTGCCGCCGCTCGGACTGCCCTGGCTGGCCTGGCCGATCGCAGCGCTCGAACAGATCGTCGCGCCGGCACCCGAAGGCGGCGTCCGGCCGTTCGGTCCGGTCGACTGGATCTGCGCGGTGAAGCCGATCGGGTTCGGTGCCGGCTGGCCGACCGGCTTGCCGACGGCGTTGGCGTCGGACATCAGATCGACCTTTTCGGCGCCCTCGAGCGTGCCGTTTCGCATGTCACGACGCAACATCACGAAGGCCACGGCGATCGACACGACGCCGACGGTGAGCGAAAAGAGCGCCGTGTAGGGCAGGATGTCGGTGGTCTGCAGGCCGGCCGAGGTCGCGGTGAGACGCGTCGCGCCCTGGATCACGAGGTCGCCCGACAGCGCCATGCCGTGGCCGAACAGGTTGATTGCGACCGCCGCCCCCATCGCCGGCAGACCCACCTGCACCGCGATCGGGATCAGGATCACGCCGACCAGCGCGACCGCCGGGGTCGGCCAGAAGAACGACGCGGCGATGTACATCGTCGCGCCGAGCACGAAGAAGGCCGACCACGGATTGACCATCAGCCGCTTGACCGGCGAGATCATCAGCACGTCGGCGCCCTGCGCCTGCAGCGATTTGAGCATGGCGACCATCAGCGCGATCACCAGCATGATGTCGAAGAGCTCCTCGCCGGCGTTCAGGAACGCCTTGAACATCACCTGCACGCCGCCGATCGCGGTGTTGACCGCGCCGTTGCCGCTGGCGGCGAGCAGACCGAGGATGAAGACGCCGATGATCGAAGGGATCACGACGTCCTTGCGGATCGCGATCGAGGCGAAAATCGCCAGAATGACGCCGAGAAAGACCCAGTGTGAGGCCGTGAGCGTTACAGATTCCATCCCTGTCTCCTAATAGGTATGTAACGTCGCATATGGACGACGACGGTCCCGGGGCGAACCGACGCTCGTCCCGACTCTCGGCTGGGATTGCACGGCCACCGCAACGCACGACAGCTCCCGCGCACGACGCAGTGCGTCGGTCGGGAGCCGCGTGGCACTCAGGGGGTCGTCATGCCGGGCGGCGCGAGTCGCGCTTCTGGCGGCGCGATGCTCGCGGGGCGCGTCGTCGTCTGCATCGACACGGCCGTCCGGAATGTACTGCTCGGTGGGCTCAGATCTCGAACTTGATGCCCTGGGCCAACGGCAGCGTGCTGCCGTAGTTGATCGTATTGGTGGCGCGTCGCATGTAGCTCTTCCACGAGTCGGAGCCCGCCTCGCGCCCGCCACCGGTTTCCTTCTCGCCGCCGAAGGCGCCGCCGATCTCGGCCCCGCTGGTGCCGATATTGACGTTGGCGATGCCGCAGTCCGAGCCGCGCGCCGACGTGAAGATCTCCGCTTCCTGCAGGTCGCGCGTGAAGATTGCCGAGGACAGGCCGTGCGAGACCGCGTTGTTCAGCTCGATCGCCTCGTCGAACCCGTCGTAGGGCACCACGTAGAGGATGGGCGCGAAGGTTTCCTCCAGCATCGGACCGCGCTGCGCAGGCATCTCGACCAGCGCCGGGCGCACGTAATGACCGCCGCCGACACCGGCCGACTCGACGCGCGTGCCGAAATGCACGCTGCCGCCGGCCGCCTTCGCTGCCGCCAGCGCGGCCTGCATGCGCTCGTAGCTCGCACCGTCGACGAGCGGGCCGATCAGCGTGCCGTCCTCGAGCGGGTTGCCGATCGGCAGACCCTCGTAGGCCGCGCGCAGCCGTGCGACGAACTGCGCATGCAGCGAGCGCTGCACGAACAGGCGCCGCAGCGTCGTGCAGCGCTGGCCGGCCGTGCCGACCGCCGCGAAAGTCACCGCGCGCACCGCGAGCTCGACATCGGCGCTCGGGGCGACGATCGCCGCGTTGTTGCCGCCCAGCTCCAGCAGCGAGCGCTTGAAGTGGCGCGCGCACGCCTGACCGACCGCACGGCCCATCGCGGTCGAGCCGGTCGCGCTGACCAGCCGCACGCGCTCGTGCGCGACCAGCGCCTCGCCGAGCTCGCGGCCGCCGACGACGACCTCGGACAGCCCCTCGGGGTCGATGCCGACCTCGCGCGCGGCCGCCTCGAGCAGGCCGTTCATCGCCAGCGCCGCGAGCGGCGTCTTCTCCGACGGCTTCCACACCAGCGTGTTGCCGCACACCAGCGCGAGCGACGCATTCCACGCCCACACCGCCATCGGGAAGTTGAACGCGCTGATGATGCCGACCACGCCGAGCGGATGCCAGGTCTCGCGCAGCTTGTGGTCGGGGCGCTCGCTCGCGATGGTCAGGCCGTAGAGCTGGCGCGACAGGCCCAGCGCGAAGTCGCAGATGTCGATGACTTCCTGGACCTCGCCGAGGCCCTCCTGCAGGATCTTGCCGGTCTCGATCGTGACCAGGCGCCCGAGCGTGTCCTTGTGGTCGCGCACCTTGTCGCCGAAGGCACGGATCAGCGCGCCGCGCTGCGGCGCCGGCACGTTGCGCCAAGCGCGGTGGCGCGCGTGGGCGCGCTCGATCGCGGCGGCCAGCGCGGCGGCGTCGGCGCACGGCACGGTGGCGACGAACTGGCCGTCGATCGGCGACGCGACCTCGAGGCCGGCGCCCGCGCCGGGCAGCTCGACGCCCAGCTTGCCGAAGATTCCTGAAACTTGTGATGCGTAACTCATGGCTTTTCCTCTCCTCTGTGGCGTCCGGGCCGTCAGGCGGGCTGGGCGTCGGCCTGCCGTGGCGCGGCGCGTTCGGTGTCGCCGGGCCATTGCGCGCGCACCTTGCGCAGGCCGGCGAGCATCTCCTCGGCGAGGTGGTCGATCTCGCGCTCGGTCATCGGCGTCGACAGCGCGCCAGCGCCGCTGTTGATCATCAGCACGCCGTGCGCGGTCATGTGATCGAGCAGCACCTTGAGCAGGCGCGCCTCGTCGGGGCTCGCAAACGCGCTGCGGTAGTCGCGCGGCGGCTGCGGCTTCATATGCACGCGGAACATCGAGCCGGCGCCGGTCACGCAGGCGGGCACGTCGGCGATGCGGATCGCCTCGGCGATGCGGCTCCTGGCGAGCGTGGCGAGGCGGTTCAGGCGCGCGACCGCGTCGGCGTAGAACAGCTCCATCGTCGCGAGGCCCGCGGTCATCGTCACCGGGTTCGCGGAGTAGGTGCCCGACAGCGGGAACAGCACCTTCTCGCGCAGCGGATCCATCACGTCCATCACCTCGGCGCGCCCGGCCACCGCACCGGCCGGAAAGCCGCCGCCGATCATCTTGCCCATCGCGGTCAGATCGGGCCGGATGTCGTACCAGGCCTGCGCGCCGCCATAGCTGGAGCGGAAGGTGATCACCTCGTCGCACACGAACAGCGCCCCGTTGCGCCGCGTCCAGCCGTAGAGCGCCTGCACGAACGCGTCCTCGGCGGGCACCAGCGTGACGCGGTGCGGCATCAGGTCGATCAGCACGCAGGCGAGCTCGTCGGCGTGCGCATCGAGCAGCGCGAGCGCACGCTCGACGTCGTTGAACGGGATGACCACGACGTCGTCGAGCACGCCGCGCGGCGTCCCGAACGCGACCGGCACGCTGGCCGGCCGATCGGCGTCGCTCCAGTTGGCCGGGCGGGCGGTCTGGCTGACCTCGGCGAAGTCGTACTGGCCGTGGTAGGCGCCCTCGACCTTGGCGATCTTGGGCCGCCCGGTGTAGGCGCGCGCGGCCTTCAGCGCACCCATCACCGCTTCGGTGCCGGAATTGACGAAGCGGATCTTCTCGAACGCCGGCGCGCGCGCGCACAGGTGCTCGGCATAGCACACCTCGACCTCGCTGGCGAGCGAGAACGCGGTGCCGCGCGCGAGCTGCTCGGTGACCGCAGCGACCACGGCCGGATGCGCGTGGCCGTGGATCTGCGAGGTCATGTTGTTGCAGAAGTCGATGCGCCGGCCGCCCTCGATGTCGGTGACGTGGCAGCCTTCGCCGCGCGCGACGTAGAACGGATGCGGGCGGCGCAGCACGGTGTTGCGGCTCACGCCGCCGGGCATCACGCGGCGCGCGCGCGCGTACAGGGCTTCGCTCGCCGAGGGCATGCCGGCGGTGGAAAGGGGGGCATTCATGCGACGAGCTCCTCAGCGGTGGCCGCGCGGCGCGCGGCGAGTTCGGGGGCGGCGGCGAGCGGCGCGGCGGTGCGCACGCGCACGTAATCGAGATCGACGCCGGGCGCGAGCTCGCGCACGACGAGGCCGTCGGCGGTGACGTCGATGACCGCCAGATCGGTGTAGATGCGATCGACGACGCCGCGGCCGGTGACCGGGTAGGTGCAGGACTCGACGATCTTCGCCTCGCCGTCCTTGGTGGTGTGCTGGGTGATCACATAGACGGTCTTCACACCGGCGACGAGGTCCATCGCGCCGCCGACCGCGGGGATCGCGTCGGGCTCGCCGGTCGACCAGTTCGCCAGATCGCCCGCGGCCGACACCTGCATCGCGCCGAGCACGCTGATGTCCAGATGCCCGCCGCGGATCATCGCGAAGCTGTCGGCGTGGTGAAAATAGGCCGCGCCGGGGATCGCGGTGACCTGCTTCTTGCCGGCGTTGATGAGTTCCGGATGGCCGCAGCCGGGCGCGGGGGCCGGCCCCATGCCGAGCAGGCCGTTTTCGGTGTGGTAGATCACCTCGCGGTCGGCCGGCACGTATTGCGCGGCGAGCTCGGGGATGCCGATGCCCAGATTCACGTAGGCGCCGTTCGGGATGTCGGCGGCCACGCGCTGCGCCATCGCGTCGCGGCCCCAGCCGATTTTGGTCGTGCTCATGGGTAGCAAACTCCTTCCTGGACGAGCTGCGATTCGAACGCGGGGTGGGCGACCGCGACCACGCGCTGCACGAAGATGCCCGGCGTGACCACCGTCTCGGGGTCGATCGCACCGAGCTCGACGGTCTCGCCGACCTGGGCGATGGCGGTCTTCGCGGCCATGCACATGATGGGGCCGAAGTTGCGCGCGGTCTGGTGGTAGGTGAGGTTGCCGTAGCGGTCGGCGCGCTCGGCCTTGACCAGCGCGAAGTCGGCGACCAGCGCGTGCTCCATCACGTAGTCCTGCTCGCCGAAGCGGCGCAGCTCCTTGCCTTCGCCGAGCGGCGTGCCGACCGAGGTCGGCGTGTAGAAGGCCGGGATGCCGGCACCACCCGCGCGGATGCGCTCGGCCAGCGTGCCCTGTGGCACCAGCTCGAGCTCGATGCTGCCGGCGCGGTAGAGCTTCGGGAACACCGTCGAGTTCACGGTGCGCGGGAACGAGCAGATCATCTTCGCGACCTGCTCGTTCTCGATCAGCGCGGCCAAGCCGACGTGGCCGCTGCCGGTGTTGTTGCTGATCACGGTGAGCTTGCGCGCGCCGTGGTCGATCAGCGCGTGGATCAGCTCGATCGGGCTGCCCGCCTCGCCGAAGCCGCCGATCATGACGGTCGCGCCGTCGAAGATGTCGGCGACCGCCTCGGCCGGTGTCGCCACTCGCTTGTCTATCATCGTGTCTCACTCCGCATGTCTGTGCCCCCGGCCGCGGCCCCGTCCCGATTGGGACAGGGCCGCTGCCGTCCGGCTTCGCGGCCGCCTCAGGCCGGCCGCTTCGCGAGCGCATCCTTCAACGCGCCCTCGATCTTCGCGAGCTCGTCGCGATAGAAGAACTTGTCGGTGTCGAAGGGCTCGAGCAGATCGACGGTGTGCTGCGTTTCGTCGTACTTGGCGAGGAACACCTTGTCCATCCACTCCATGTTGCGGCCCTCGGTGAACTTCAGCGCGAAGGCCTTCTCGCCATTGACCTCGGCGGTGCCCATCACCGAGATCTTGCCGGCCGACGAAGTCATCGAGATGTGGCGCGACGGACGGTTGATCGACGACAGCGAGCGATAGACCTTGTTGAAGACTTTCTCGATCGCCGCGAGCGGCGCGGTGAAGTAGTGGTGCTCGCCGGTCGGGCGCGCGCAGTACATCGAGTGGAAGCCGATCTTCAGCGTCGCGAACACCAGCGCCAGATCGATCCAGTTCTGCGCCGAGCGGTCGATGTCGACGGCGCCGTCGGCGTCGGTGAAGAGGCTGATGTGGTTCATGATCGGGCTCTGGCTGCGCACCACCACACCGTGGCGCTGCAGGCGGCGGATCGCCGCGACGGTCGAGATGTTCAAGAGCTCCTTGGGCGTCGAGAAGTGCGCCATCCACGCGAGCTGGATGCCGGCGTCGGCGCAGCGGTCGAACAGCTCGAGCATGCGGTCGTACTTGGGGCTGAGGATCATCTCGGGCTGGAAGGTGAGCGCGCGGCTCGCCAGACGCACCGTGCGCACATGCATCAGCGCGGGATCCTCGAGGATCGGCAGCAGATACTGCTCCATCCGGTTGGCCGGCATGTAGCCGCCGTCGCCGCCGGTGATCAGCAGATCGGTCACTTCCGGATGCACGCGCAGGTAGTCGTGGATCTGGCGGATGTCGTCCTGGATGAACATGTCCTCGCCGCCGCGCACCTGCGCGTGGCGGAAGCAGTAGGTGCAGAACGAGAAGCAGGTCTGCGTCGTCTTGTCGAAGACGAGCTGGCACTGCGGATACTTGTGCTGGCTGCCGTCGAGGATCTCGATGCCGCCCTCCTCGTTGCGGAACCACGGCTTGTTCAGGTGCTGGTTGCCATCGTGCGGATTGGTGCGATGCAGATAGGCCTCGACGATGGCGGTGCGCTCGGCCTCGGTCGGCGCGTTCTTGTAGGCGGAGATGACGGCCTCGTCGTCGATCATGCCCGGCTGCGGCATCACGAGCTGGAACACCGAGTCGTGCCGGTAGTTGTCCCAGTCGATGCTGTTCAACGTGTGGCGCGTCGCGAGGAAGCGATAGACCTCGACGAAGAGCTCGCGCTCGGGGATATGGCCGATGTCGATGCCGTTCTTGTTCAACACCTCGACGACCGCGCGGAAGCCCTTCAGGCCCGTGTAGTGGTCGCGGCCCTCAAACAGGAACTTGCGGCTGCGCAGCAGCCCCGAGTGTTGCGGATGCAGCGCATGCAGGCGGCTCAGCACGCCGGCCGGCAGCAGGCGCTCGGTGCGCACGATATCGCGCACCTCCTCGGGGTAGCCGTGGTGCGCCATCATGCGCTCGACATCGGCGCCGGTGATCGCCGCGAGCACGCCCTTGGGTTTGACGGCGAGCGGGGCGGACAGATGCACGGGGGCGGCCGGCACGCCGTCGCGCGCGGCCACGGCGGTGTCACAGGAAAGCGTTGCAGCAGTCGTTCTGGAATCCATCATTTCACTCCCGGTTCATGAGCATTCGACGGGTTCATGGTAGGGACCCGAACAACCCCGCACAAACGATGGATATTGGCGCTTTCAGTACTTTTGTTCATGGATCGCGGCACCGGCTCATCGCGCCCCGCCACCGGCCGCGTCGAGCAGCCAGCCGCGAAACTTCTGCAGCGACGCGAGCCCCGCCTTGCGCTCCGGATAGACGAAGTAATAGCCCTGGTCGCTCGTCACGGTCGGCCCGAAGGGCACCACCAGCGCGCCCGAGGCGAGCTCGTCCAGCGCCAGGAACTTCGGCAGCACCGCCGCGCCGAGGCCGGCCACGGCGGCCTGCGTGGCCATCGAGAAGAGCTCGAACTGCGGGCCCTGGGTCGCATCGAGCTCGTCCAGCCCGGCCGCGTTCGCCCACTCCTGCCACGCGTGCGGGCGCGTGCTCTGGTGCAGCAGCGCGACCTTCGCGAGATCGGCGGGGGTCGCGAGCGTCGTCGCGGCCAGTTCCGCATTGCACACGACGACCATCTCCTCGCTCATCAGATACTCGCAGCACGCCCCCGGCCAGTCCGGGGCGCCGAAGTGGATCACCGCGTCGAGCGTGCTCTCGCTGAAGTCGAACGGCACCAGGCGCGTGGCGAGATTGATCGTGATCCCGGCATGCAGGCGCGCGAACTCACCCATGCGCGGGATCAGCCACTTGGTCGCGAAGGTCGGCACGACGCCGAGGTTGAGGGTGCTGCGGTCGGCCTGGCAGGACATCAGCTCGACCACCGCCGACTCGATGTGGTTGAGCGCGGGCGCAATGCGCGCCTGCAGCAGTTCGCCCGCCGGCGTGAGCTCGAGGCGCTTCTTGATGCGCTTGAAGAGCTCGACGCGCAGCATCCCCTCGAGCGCGATCACCTGATGGCTGATCGCGCTCTGGGTCAGGCACAGGTCCTCGGCCGCGCGCGTGAAGCTCAGCCGGCGCGCGGCCGCCTCGAACGCGAGCAGCATCATCGTCGAGGGGATGTAGCGGCGCATCGGCTGCGGTCCCGGTCAGCGAATCGGTCGCGTGCGGGCGTTCAGCCCGCCGCCTTCAGCACCAGCGGCCGCGCGCCGCGCGCGGCGAGGCTGCGGATGCGCTCGATGTAGGACGCGCGGCGCGGCGCGCACGCGTCGACCGGGCACACCGCCTTGCAGCGCGGCACCGCGAAGTAGCCGTCGCACTCGATGCACACCTTCGCATCGATCAGGAACTGGTGCGGCCCGGAGCGGATTGCGCGCACCGGGCACTCGTACTCGCACGCGCTGCAGTTGATGCACTCGGCGCTGATCATGTAGGCCATCACAGCACCTTCTGGCGATACACGTCGGTGAGCCCCGCCTCGGCCACGCGCGCGGCGATCGCCGCGTCGTCGGTCGAATACAGGCCGCGCGCCTTCATGCGCTCGAAATAGACCGAGCCGGAGAAGGTGTACTTGTAGCCCATGCCCTTCTCGGTCGCCATCTCGCGGCGCACGTGCGCGATCGCATCACCGATCGCGAGCGTCTCGGGCAGCTCCAGCAGCGCCTTGCCGGCGACGTGGCGCACCGCGTTGTGGCCGGCGAGCGCGCCGGTCACGATCGCCTCGGTGTGGCCGACCAGCAGGCCCGCCTTCTCGCCGCCGCAAAAGAGGTTGTCGACGTCGCCGAGCACGCGCATCGAGTCGTCGCGCGGCGACAGCGCCGCAAAGCGCATCGAGTTGCCCACCGTGCCCGCGTACGGGTCCTCGTAGCGCGCGTTCTCGAGCCCCGGCACCTGGCGCAGCTGGTCGAGCGGCATGTACGAGGACATCAGCTTGGCGTGGCCGTTGTGCAGCATGATCAGGTTCTCGGCGAACTCGGCCAGCGCGTACTGCTGACAGGCCTTGCCGCCGAGCTTGTCGGCATGCACGAGGTGGGCGGGCAGCGGCACGATCGCGCTGCCGCGCGCCTCGAGCTCGCGCACCAGCTCGGGCGCGATGGTGTCCTTGGCGACCGTGAACGAGCCGCTCATCGCACCGATCGAGCCGTCGGCCTTGCGGCCCTGCTTCTCGGCGATGCCGGCGAGCCCCACCAGGCTCGCGCGCGGGCCGAAGGTTGGACAGCGCATGATGCACATCACGCAGCCGTTGCCGTGCTCGGTGCAGAAGCTCTGCGGGCCGAAGGAGCCGGTCGCGTCGATGAACGCGTCGGCCTCGATCCTGGTGTCGTCCTCGAGCGTGACCGCGCTGAGCGCGCCGTCGGTGCGCGCGACCCCGGTCACGCGCGACAGCAGCCAGATCTCGACGCCCGCTTCGAGCAGCGCGTTGCGCACCGCCGGCTCGATGCGCACGATGTCGTACATCGTCGCGTGCTTGTGGCCCGGAAACTCGATGTTGCGATGGGCCGAGTACGTGTCGCACAGCTCGAACAGCGTGCCGGCTCCGAGCGCGATCGATTCCTCGGCGGCGGTGTAGCGGCCGTTGTTGCGCATGATGCCGCCGACCATGCCGGTGCCGAGCAGGCAATCGGAGCGCTCGAGCACGATCACCTCGTCGGCGCCGGCCTGGCGCGCGGTCAGCGCGGCGGCACATCCGGCCCAGCCGCCGCCCACGATTACGATTCTAGACACAGACTTCTCCTTTCACTGCGGCCAGCGTGGCCGCATGGCCGGCCGCGCAGGCGGCCAGGTTGCCGGCGAGCGCGCGCGGCGGCACATGCTCCTGGATGGCGGATTCGATCGACGCGAGCGTGACCGCGTCGGTCACGGCGGCAAAGCACCCGAGCGCGACGATGCCCGCAGCGATCGGGCGGCCGGCGTGCTCGCGTGCGAGCGCGGTGATCGGCACGGGGATCGCGCCCGCGGGCAGCGTCTTCACCTCGTTCGCGTCGGCGATCACGAAGGCGCCCGGCCGGGCGCCGGCGGCGTAGCGGTCGGCGGCCGCCTGCGACAGCAGCACCAGCACGTCGGGATGGTCGGCGCCGGGGTAAGTGATCGGGTCCGAGCCGATCACGACATCGACCATGCTCGGGCCGCCGCGCGTGGCCGAGCCGTACTCGCCGCGCTGGGTGGCCCACAGGCCGTGGCGGATGCCGGCCGCCTCGGCGAGCACGGTGCCGGCGAGCTTGACGCCGTGGCCGCCGAGGCCGGCAATGCGCAGCTCGAGGCGCGGCACGGTGCGGCGCGCGACCGGTGCAGGGGGCAGCGCCGGCTCGGCCTCGCGGCGCAGCGGCGCCGCCCAGGCGCGGTAGGCGGCGTAGTGCTCGGGCCAGTCGTTGCCGCTCAGCTTGCCGGTGGGCAGGTGTGTTTCGGCGGTGATGCCGACCACCGAGAAGCCGCGCACCGCGATCGCGTCGCGCACGACGCGGCGCAGCTCGTCGGGGCGGCGCAGCGTCGCGCGGCCCACAAAGGCCGCCTCGAGGCCGGTGGCCCAGTCGAGCGGCGTCGGCACGTTCTCGAGCGCGCGCTGCCACGCGGGCAGCTCCCAGCCGGTGCGGTCGTGCGCGCCGTCGCCGGCGGTGAGCTCGGAGCGCAAGAGCAGCAGCGTCATGTGGATGTTGCGGAGTGCGGCGTGGATCATGTGGTTGGTGCCGAGCGTCACGCAGTCGGCGTTCATGATCAGCACGATGGGCGCGTCGGGCATGGCCGCGCGCAGGCCAACCGCGAGTGCGACGTTGCGCCCCGGCGGGCCCTGCACGAAGCCGAACGGCGTGGGCCCGGCCCCCTCGACCAGACGGTCGAGCGCCGGCAGGCTCGACAGCACGACCGGCGCCGGCCCGTCGCCGCCGGCCGCGACGATCGCGTCCAGCAGCTGGCGCCAGGCGGCGGCGAAGGACAATTGCGTACTCATGCGACGGCCTCGGTGCGGGCGGTGAGCGCGGCGAGGATCTGCTCGGGCGTGATGCCGAGCCCGTCGGCGCGGTGGATGCCCTCGACGACCGCGCGGCCGGCGGCGAGCCGCTCGACCTCGAGGCGGATCTGGCCGAGGTTCATCTCCGGCACGATGATGCGCGACACGCGCCCGGCGAGCGCGCGCACCGCGGCTTCGGGGAAGGGCCACAGCGTGAGCGGCTTGAAGAGTCCCGCCTTGATGCCCTGCGCGCGCGCCTGCTCGACCGCCAGCGCGGCCGCGCGCGCGCTCGCGCCGTAGGCGAGCACGGCGACTTCGGCGTCCGCGAGCGCGACCTCGTCCCACTGCAGGATGTCGTCGAGGTTGGCGTCGATCTTGGCCGTCATGTGGTCCCACCAGCGGCTCACGACCTCCGGGTTCTCGGTCGGGAAGCCGTGCTCGTCGTGCAAGAGACCGGTGACGTGGTAGCGGTAGCCCTGGCCGAAGGGCGCGAGCGGCGTGACGCCGCCGTCGTGCAGCGCGAAGGGTTTGTAGTCGCCGGGCGCGCACTCGGGCAGCGCGCGATCGACGACCTCGAGCGCATCGGGCAGTTCGACCTTCTCCTTCAGCTGCGCGATGATCGCGTCCATCAGCAGGATCACCGGGATGCGGTACTTCTCGGCGAGGTTGAACGCGCGCACGGTCAGCGTGTAGGCCTCCTGCACGCTGCTCGGCGTGAGCGCGATGATCGGGTGGTCGCCGTGCGTGCCCCAGCGCGCCTGCATCACGTCGCCCTGCGCGGCCTTGGTCGGCAGGCCGGTGCTCGGGCCGACGCGCTGCACGTTGATGATCACGCACGGGATCTCGGCGGTGACCGCGAAGCCGAGGTTCTCCTGCATCAGCGAGAAGCCCGGGCCGCTGGTCGCGGTCGCGCTCTTGACGCCGCCGAGCGAAGCGCCGATCACCGCCGCCATCGACGCGATCTCGTCTTCCATCTGGATGAACATGCCGCCCACCTCGGGCAGGCGCTCGGACAGGATCTCGGCCACTTCGGTCGAGGGCGTGATCGGGTAACCTGCGTAGAAACGGCAGCCGGCGGCAATCGCGCCTTCGGCCGCAGCCTGGTTACCGTGCATGAAGGAGGCTCGGGACATCGGCAAGCTCACTGTCTGGAGTGGGAGGGATGACTTCGATCGCGAAGTCCGGGCAATGGCGCTCGCAGGCCTTGCAGTCGACGCACAGCTCGAGGCGCGGCGTGAGCGGGTAGCCCTCGGCATCGGGGGCGAGGACCTTCTGGGGACACCAGGCGATGCACAGGCCGCAGGCCTTGCACAGCTCCCGATACACCTGGATGCGGTAGATGCCGCGCGGCACGACCGGCGCCGCGGCCGCGTCGCTGCGGGTGTCGACGGCGCTCGTCATGACGTCGCCTCCGCGCGCCGCTCGGCCAGCATGTCGGCGTAGCGGCTGCCATAGTCGCGCGCGCCGGCGCGCTCGAAGATCACGCCGCGCAGCTCCGCGGCACGCACCTTCGCTCGCTCTTCGCGGACGATCCGACGCGCGGCGAGCGGCTCGCGGCCGAAGGCGCGGGGCTCTACCTCGACTACGCCAAGCAGCGCGTGACGGAG
>DAOMOP010000054.1:11733-20426 GCA_035444405.1 Rhodocyclaceae bacterium | reverse complement strand
CTGCGGACAAGGCCAAGGCTGATCTCGCGCTTGCCGAGAAGAAGGTCGTCGACGAGATGCGCAAGGCCCGCGAATCGGCGGGCGATGTGCGCGCCACTGCCGAGAAGCAGGCGGCCAAGCTGCTCGAAGATGCCCGCGCCGAGGCCAACCGCATCATCGCCCACGCCCGCGAGGCGGCCGAAAGCGAGGCGGATGCCGCCGTCCAGCGTGCCAAGGAAGATCTGCGCGATCAGGTCGCGCACCTGGCTGTGGCCGGTGCCGAACGCATTCTGCGGCGTGAAATCGACGCCAAGGTGCACGCCGATCTGCTTGCCAACCTGAAACAGGAACTGCAATAAGTCATGGCCGAGAACGTCACCATCGCGCGCCCCTATGCCGATGCCGCCTTCGAGCTGGCTCGCGGGGCAGGTGCGCTGGGGCCTTGGTCGGAAGCACTGGATCGGCTGGCCGGCCTGGCCGCCGATCCGGACATGCAGGCGTGCTTCAAGAACCCCAACCTTTCTGCCGACCAGCTCAACAAGCTGGTGCAGGACGTTGCCGGTGAATTGACCGCCGAACAGCAGAACTTCGTCCGTGTCCTCGTGGATAACGAACGCCTGCTGGTGCTTCCGGAGATCCGTGACCTGTTCGTTGCTCTCAAGAACGAACACGAAGGCGTCCTGGAGGCGGAAATCGCCTCCGCCTTCCCGCTCGACGATGCAGCGCTGGCCGCATTGAAGGCAGACCTCGAAGCTCGCTTCAAGGCCGCCATCAACGTGACGGTCACACTCGCCCCCGAACTCATCGGTGGGGTCCGCATCGCCGTTGGCGACGAAGTCATCGACGCCTCGGTCCGCGGCAAGCTCGCGAACATGGCCGCTGCGCTAAAGAACTAGGAGCATACATAGATGCAACTCAACCCCTCTGAAATCAGTGATCTGATTAAGAGCCGGATCCAGAACCTGCAGCTCGCCGCGGCTTCGCGCAACGAAGGCACGGTGGTGTCGGTCACCGACGGCATCTGCCGCATCCACGGTCTCGCCGACGTCATGCAGGGCGAAATGCTGGAGTTTCCCGGCGACACCTTCGGCCTCGCGCTCAACCTCGAGCGTGACTCCGTCGGTGCGGTCGTGCTCGGCGACTACGAGCACATCAGCGAAGGCGCCACCGTCAAGGCCACCGGCCGCATTCTCGAAGTGCCGGTCGGCCCCGAGCTGCTCGGCCGCGTCGTCAACGCGCTGGGCCAGCCGATCGACGGCAAGGGTCCGATCAACGCCCGCCTGACCGACAAGATCGAGAAGGTCGCCCCGGGCGTGATCGCGCGCAAGTCGGTGTCCGAGCCGGTGCAGACCGGCCTGAAGTCGGTCGACTCGATGGTGCCGATCGGCCGCGGCCAGCGCGAGCTGATCATCGGCGACCGCCAGACCGGCAAGACCGCCGTGGCCGTTGACGCGATCATCAACCAGAAAGGCCAGAACATGTTCTGCGTCTATGTGGCGATCGGTCAGAAGGCCTCGACGATCAACAACGTCGTGCGCAAGCTCGAGGAGCACGGCGCGATGGAATACACCGTCGTCGTCGCCGCCTCGGCCTCCGAATCGGCCGCGATGCAGTATCTGGCCGCCTACGCCGGCTGCACGATGGGCGAGTACTTCCGCGACCGCGGCCAGGACGCGCTGATCGTCTATGACGATCTGACCAAGCAGGCGTGGGCCTATCGCCAGATCTCGCTGCTGCTGCGCCGCCCGCCGGGCCGCGAAGCCTACCCCGGCGACGTGTTCTACCTGCACTCGCGCCTGCTCGAGCGCGCCGCGCGCGTAAACGAGGAGTACGTCGAGAAGTTCACCAACGGCGAGGTCAAGGGCAAGACCGGTTCGCTGACCGCGCTGCCGGTCATCGAGACGCAGGCCGGCGACGTCTCGGCGTTCGTGCCGACCAACGTGATCTCGATCACCGACGGCCAGATCTTCCTCGAGACCGACCTCTTCAACGCCGGTATCCGTCCCGCGATCAACGCCGGTATCTCGGTGTCGCGCGTCGGTGGCGCGGCCCAGACCAAGGTCATCAAGAAGCTCTCCGGCGGCATCCGTACCGACCTCGCGCAGTACCGCGAGCTGGCCGCCTTCGCGCAGTTCGCCTCCGACCTGGACGCCGCCACGCGCAAGCAGCTCGAGCGCGGCCGCCGCGTCACCGAGCTGATGAAGCAACCGCAGTACTCGCCGCTGTCGATCGCCGAGATGGGCGTGACGCTGTTCGCGGTGAACAAGGGCTACTTCGACGACGTCGAGGTCGGCCGTCTGCTCGCGTTCGAGCACGCGCTGCATCAGCACGTCAAGACCAGGCACGAAGGACTCGTCAACAAGATCCTCGCCTCGCGCGAGCTCGACGCCGACGGCGAGAAGGAACTCGCCGCCGCGATCGAGGAGTTCAAGAAGAGCTGGTCCTGAAACCGCTGACGGAGAGCGAACATGGCAAGCGGTAAGGAAATCCGAACCAAGATCAAGAGCGTGCAAAACACGCGCAAGATCACCAAGGCGATGGAGATGGTCGCCGCATCCAAGATGCGCAAGGCGCAGGAACGGATGCGCTCGGCCCGCCCCTACGCCGAGAAGATCCGCCGACTGGCCGCGAATCTGTCCCAGGCGAACGTGACCGACTACAAGCACCCGTTCCTCGTTCATACGGCCGAGAACAAGCGGGTGGGCCTGATTCTGGTGACGACCGACAAGGGTCTGTGCGGCGGCCTGAACACCAACATCCAGCGTGTCGCGGTCAACGCGATGAAGGAGTGGGAAGCGGGCGGGGCCACGGAGATCCGCGCCTGCTGCATCGGCAACAAGGGCTTCGGCTTCATGCAGCGCGTCGGCGCCAAGGTCGTCTCGCACGTCGTGCAGCTCGGCGACACGCCGCACCTTGAGAAGCTGATCGGGCCGGTCAAGGTCATGCTCGACGCCTTCACCGGCGACGAGCTCGATGCCGTTTATATCGCCTACACGCGCTTCGTCAACACGATGCGCCAGGAGCCGGTGATCGAGCAGCTCTTGCCGCTCACCGGCGAGCAGCTCGGCACGCCCGACAGCTCGTGGGACTACCTGTACGAGCCCGATCCGCAGGTGGTCATCGACGAGCTCTTGCTGCGCTACATCGAGGCGCTGGTGTATCAGGCGGTCGCCGAGAACATGGCCTCGGAGCAGAGTGCGCGCATGGTGGCGATGAAGGCCGCCTCCGACAACGCCAAGAACGTGATCGGCGAGCTCGAGCTGGTCTACAACAAGACCCGCCAGGCCGCGATCACCAAGGAGCTGTCGGAAATCGTCGGCGGCGCCGCGGCGGTCTAACGGATTATTGATTCAAGGAATAGACGATGAGTACTGGTACGATCGTTCAGTGCATCGGCGCCGTGGTGGACATCCAGTTCCCGCGCGACGCGATGCCCAAGGTGTATTACGCGCTGAAGCTCGAGGACACCGGCAGTTCGTTCGCCGAAGAGGGCCTGACCTTCGAGGTGCAGCAGCAGATCGGCGACGGCGTCGTGCGCACGATTGCGCTGGGTTCGACCGATGGACTGCGCCGCGGCATGAAGGTGGCCGACACCGGCGCGCCGATCTCGATCCCGGTCGGTCACGGCACGCTGGGCCGCATCATGGACGTGCTCGGCCGTCCGATCGACGAGGCCGGCGCGATCGACGCCGACGAGCTGCGCCCGATTCACGCCAAGGCGCCGGCCTTCGACGAGCTCTCCCCGTCGGTCGAGCTGCTCGAGACCGGCATCAAGGTCATCGACCTGATCTGCCCGTTCGCGAAGGGCGGCAAGGTCGGCCTGTTCGGCGGCGCCGGCGTCGGCAAGACCGTCAACATGATGGAGCTGATCAACAACATCGCGAAGAGCTACGGCGGCTACTCGGTGTTCGCCGGCGTCGGCGAGCGCACCCGCGAGGGCAACGACTTCTACCACGAGATGAAGGACTCCAACGTCCTCGACAAGGTGGCGATGGTCTACGGCCAGATGAACGAGCCGCCGGGCAACCGCCTGCGCGTCGCGCTGACCGGCCTGACCATGGCCGAGTACTTCCGCGACGAAGGCCGCGACGTGCTGCTGTTCGTCGACAACATCTACCGCTACACCCTGGCCGGCACCGAAGTGTCGGCGCTGCTGGGCCGCATGCCGTCGGCGGTGGGCTACCAGCCGACGCTGGCCGAGGAAATGGGCGTGCTGCAGGAGCGCATCACCTCCACCAAGACCGGTTCGATCACCTCGATCCAGGCCGTGTACGTGCCCGCGGACGACCTGACCGACCCGTCGCCGGCGACGACCTTCCTGCACCTCGACTCGACCGTCGTGCTGTCGCGCGACATCGCCGCGCTCGGTATCTACCCCGCCGTCGATCCGCTCGACTCGACCAGCCGCCAGCTCGATCCGCTGGTCGTCGGCGAGGAGCACTACGGCGTCGCCCGCGAAGTGCAGCAGACGCTGCAGCGCTACAAGGAGCTGCGCGACATCATCGCGATTCTCGGCATGGACGAGCTGTCGCCCGACGACAAGCTGGCGGTGGCGCGTGCGCGCAAGATCCAGCGCTTCCTGTCGCAGCCGTTCCACGTCGCCGAGGTGTTCACCGGCTCGCCGGGCAAGTACGTGTCGCTCAAGGACACGATCGCCGGCTTCAAGATGATCGTCAGTGGCGAGTGCGACCACATCCCCGAGCAGGCGTTCTACATGGTCGGCGGCATCGACGAGGTCATGGAAAAGGCCAAGAAGCTCTAAGCGGGCAATCCGCGCAGCGGGCGACCGCTGCGCGGTTCAGAAGAGGACAACACTATGGCAATGACGGTTCACGTCGACGTCGTCAGCGCGGAAGAAGAGATCTTCTCCGGCTTGGCTGAGTTCGTGGCCCTGCCAGGCGAGGCCGGCGAGCTCGGCATCCTGCCGGGACACATGCCGCTGATGACGCGCATCAAGCCGGGTGCGGTACGCCTGAAGCTGCCCAATCAGAGCGACGAGGAGCTCGTGTTCGTGGCCGGCGGCATCCTCGAGGTGCAGCCCGGACTGGTGACCGTGCTCGCCGACACCGCAATCCGCGGTGCCGACCTCGACGAGGCCAAGGCGCTCGAGGCGAAGAAGCTCGCCGAAGAGGCGCTGCGCAACCAGAGCTCGCAGATCGACTACGCGAAAGCCCAGGCCGAGCTGGCCGAGGCGATCGCGCAGATTGCCGCGATCCAGAAGCTGCGCAAGCGCGGGCACTGATCGGCGCGGCGCACGGCGCGCAGCGGACGACAAGAAAGGCAGCTTCGGCTGCCTTTTTTGTCGCCGCTCGGTTCTTGTCCGCGGTGGGCGGAGACGCTGGCGCCGAGCGCGCCGATCTTCAGCGAGCCGAACCAGAGGCCCTGCCGGCGTGCCCCTCCAGCCGCTCGATGCGCTTGGCCAGACGGGCGACGCCATCGCGCAGTGCCTGCACTTCCTCGTCGAACTGCGTGATCGCCTGTCGGGACACCAGCAGCGGCTGCTCCTCGACGAGGTACTCGGAGACGTTTTCGGCGAGCGCGCGCAGGGCCTGTTCATGAGCCGCCTTCAGCGAGCGGGCCAGCCCGAGCAGTCGATGGGCGGCGATGTCGCCGACCACGCGCGACAAATCCTCCTCGACGTCCCACTGCAGATTGCGGAACACGAATCCGAGCGCGTCGGCGAGTTCCGCGTTGCCCTCGATGCGCGCGCCGTTGAGCAAGGCCTGCATGCCGGACGGGAGGGCTGCGGGCAGCTCGGCGAGCGCGACGGTGATCGTCACTTCCGGGGCACGGTCGCCGTCGTCCGACGCCGCAAGATAGCCTTGCGGGTCGATTTTGAATGACAGGGCGAGCGGTGCGGCCACCACGCGCACGGGCGCGCCGGCGAACACGGCCAGCCGCTCACGGGCCCACGGCGACTGCGCGAGCACGTGATTGAGTGCCGGGACGGCACCGCGGACGAACAGGCTCATGGGGTGCGGAGAGGAGCGGGCAGTGCCGCGACGCACCCGGGGACGGCGCGCCGCGGCGTCGAACGGCTTCAGGCGAGCTGCTGGATGCCGGCGACGACCCAGCCGCGCCCGCCCTGCTTGTCCTTGGTGAGGTGCCAGACCTCGTCGAATGCGGCCGGCGCGGCGTCGGCCTGCTCCCGGATCAGGCCATGGAAGCGCACGCTGACGACGTAGCGACCGTCCTCTTCGCTCACCTCGACCACTTCGGCGTTGAGCTCGACGACATCGGTGCGCTGCGGCGAGGCGCCGCGATCGGCGATCTGCATGCGCAGCTCGGCGAACATTTCGGGCGAGGTGAACTCGCGCAGATCGTCGAGGTTGCCCTCGTCGTTGGCTGCCTGCAGGCGGATGAAATGGATCTTGGCCTGGCGCACGAAGGCCTCGGCGTCGAAGTCCGGCTGCGCGGCCGCGCCAGCCGGGGCCGCGGCGGGTGCCGGCGTGGCGGACGGGGCAGGTCCATAGCCGGCGCCGGCCGGTGCGCCGGCGTACTGCATGCGATTGGCACCCTGCGCGGCACCGGCGCGGCGCGCCAGCATGCGGAACAGCATCACCGCGGCGACCACCAGCAGGGCGATCAGCAGCAGCGAGGCGAGCTCCTCGCCGAGTCCGAGGTGCGAGAACAGCGCCGCCAGCCCGAGACCGGCGGCGAGCCCGGCAATCGGACCCAGCCACGAGCGCTTCGCTGCGGCCGCGGCCGGCGGCTGCGTCTGCTGGCGATTGAGGTTCTGCTGCGACGCGGCGGGTTGTCGCGGCGCCTGCGGCGGTGTCATCTGGCGCTGCATGCCGAAGCTGCCGCCGCCGCCCAGGCGCCTGGCCTCGGCATCGGGCATCACCCCGGCGAACGCGAAGAACGCCACCAGCAAGCCAATCAGCACATTTTTCATCGTCTCGAAATCTCCTTGCAAGAAAGGGGCGGCCGAAGCAGCCAGTCGCCGTACGGCAGACCGGCGAAGCGGGCCGGAAGTTCAGTACTTGTAGCCGCGGTGCAGCGCGACGACCCCGCCGGTCATGTTGAAGTAATCGACGCGCTTGAGGCCGACGCGCTCCATCATCGCCTTCAGCTCGTCCTGCGACGGGTGCACGCGGATCGACTCGGCGAGATAGCGATAGCTGTCGGCGTCGTTGGCGACCCGCGCCCCCATCCACGGCAGGATCTTGAACGAGTAGAAGTCGTACGCCGGCGCGAGCGGTGCCCAGACCTTGGAGAACTCGAGGATCAGCAGGCGGCCGCCGGGGCGCAGCACGCGCATCATCTCGGCGATCGCGACGTCCTTGTGCGTCATGTTGCGCAGGCCGAAGGCGACCGTCACGCAGTCGAAGCTGTCCGATGCGAAAGGCAGCTTCTCGGCATCGCACTGGGCGACCGGCAGCGCGAAGCCGCGGTCGATCAGCCGGTCGCGCCCGCGCGAGAGCATCGCGTGGTTGATGTCGGTCAGCCACACCTCGCCGCGCGTGCCGACCTTCTTCGCGAACGCAAGCGACAAGTCGGCGGTTCCGCCGGCGACGTCGAGCACGCGATCGCCTTCGCGCACGCCGGAGACCTGGATCGTGAAGGCCTTCCAGAGCCGGTGCAGGCCGAAGGACATGAGGTCGTTCATGACGTCGTAGCGGCTGGCGACCGACGAGAAGACCTGCTCGACCTTCTTCTGTTTTTCGCCTTCGGCGACCGTCTGGAAGCCGAAGTGGGTCTGCTTCTCGCTCATGATCAGTGCCGGTGTCCGCAGCCGCCACCCTTTGGTGCCGGCGGCGGCACCGAGGCGGGATCGCGGCTGCCGCCCTCGCGCTCGAGCCGCTCGAGGTACTGCTGCCACAGCGCATCGTGGTCGCGCCCGAGCATGTAGAGGTAATCCCACGAGTAGAGCCCGGAGTCGTGGCCGTCCGAGAACACCGGCTTGATCGCGTAGTTGCCCACCGCTTCGACGTCGACGATGTCTACATCGCGCTTGCCCAGCTGCAGCACCTCCTGGCCGGGGCCGTGGCCGCGTACTTCGGCCGAAGGCGAATAGACGCGCAGGAACTCGAACGGCAGCGAGAAACGGCTGCCATCATCGAAGCTGACCTCCATCACCCGGGACTTGCGATGCAGCGTGATTCCGGTGGGGGTCGGGGTGTTCTGATCCAGTCCGGCCATGAGAATGCGTGAATCCTGTTACTCGGGAGCAACCTCAATCATACCCGAATCGCGCCCGCCCCGCGGCCGGGCCGGCGGCCCGCGTGGACACGGCAGCGGGGTGTGGCGAGCGCGCGATCGGTGTCCGAGCGTGACCGAATTGCCTGCGCGGCAGGTAGTCGCCGGTATAAGCTGTGCGTTCGCTCACCCAGCATATCGGTTCATCATGACGAACGCCGGCCGACGTCTGCCCCTGCGCGCACGCGTGCTCGACATCGCGGCGCGCCTGCTCGTTCCGCTGGTCGGCATCGGCCTGTTGACGGCCGGTCTGGTGGGCGTGACGACGTTCGCGGTGTTGCCGTTCGTCGAGGCCTGGGCGAGCCGCAACTGGGTGGCGGTGGTGGCGAGCGTCGAGGACGTCGAGCTCGGGCCGCCGCGGGTGGCGATTCCGATGGCGCTCGATATCGTGTCGGTGCGATACCACTACGAGTTCGAGGGGCGGCGGTATGTCGCGACCCAGTTCGGCCCGCACGGCGGGCTCGAGAGCCGCCCGCGCAGTCCCGATAGCAGAAACCCGCGGAAGACAAGCTCCT
>DAOMOP010000054.1:5407-11723 GCA_035444405.1 Rhodocyclaceae bacterium | reverse complement strand
AGAGCCGCCCGCGCAGTCGGCTCTTTGCCGAGTCCGCCGCGCCCGGCGCGTCGATCACCGTCTGGGTCGACGGCGCCAATCCGGCGCGCGCGATGGTGCATCGCGATCTCAACTGGCGGCTGATCGCGCTGTCGCTGCCGGCGCTGCTGCTGTGCGGCGTCGGTTTCCTGATGGTGCTGGTCGGCATGATGATCTGGAACGATCGCCGTTCGCTGCTGCGCCGGCTGCGCTCGCGCTGAGTGAGTGCGGCGCGCTGCTTTCGCGCAAAGCCGCACCTGCTAGCGGCTGGCGGCCCCGTCTGCGTCGGTCTGCGCGCCGCGGGCGCGCCGCGGGCCGCCGCTGACTCGATCGTTCGTGAGCGTGAGCGTCGGCACGCGCGCCGGCCACACGCCTCGTGCGACGGCGCGTCCGTCGTCGATGACGAGCCAGCTCTGCTGGCCGTAGTGCGGCAGCGGGCGCAGTGCACGTTCGAGGGCGGCCGCGTCGCGCGCCGCGATCAGCGCGAGCGCCGTGCCAGAGGGCAGGCGCAGCGTCCACATGCGCACGTCGCCGCGCCCGGCCGCCTCGGTTGGCGGTGGGGGCAGCCGGTGCCGCGCGAGCCAGCGCGCGACTTCGTCGTCCGCTCCGATCACCAGCAGCGGCGTGCTCGCCGGTGGCTCGCCGGCGGGCCTTCGGCCGGGACGGTGATCGAACAGGCGCGCGAGCAGCGCGTCGGTCGCCGCAGCCAAGCCCGGACCGCCCAGTGTGACGACGGCAGTGCCGCGGTCGAACAGCAGCTCGCGCAGGATCGGCGGTGCCTCGCCGCGGCCGAGCCGGCGCAGCAGCAGATGCTCCGGATCGAGACGCACGCGCTGCGCGCCGTCGATACGAAGCTCGAAGTCCTGGCGCAAGCTCTCCAGGCGCACCACGAGCCTCTCGCGCCGGTCGCCGGTATCGACCTCGAGCGGCACGTCCAGCGCGTAGGCCGGCGCCGCTTGCGACAGCGTCACGTGCACCCCGGCCGGTGTCGCGACGGCGGCTTCGAGGCCGACCTCGGGCAGGCCGCTGCGCGTGAGCCATTGCGTGAAGAACGCCTCCAGCTCCTCGCCCGATGCCGCTTCGAATGCCGTGCGCAGCGCATCCCAGCCCGCCACGCGAAAGCGCTGCGCCCGCCAGAAGCGGCGCACGCCGTCGTCGAAGGCCGCCGTGCCGATGCGCTCGCGCAGCATCACGAACAGCATCGCCGCCTTGCCGTAGCCGACCGCCTGCGACACCCCATGATGACGCGCCGTGAACGCGGCCAGCGGCGCGTCCGCCCCGGCGGGGATGCCCGAGAGCTCGCGCAGCCACGCCAGCCGCATCGCACGCGCGGCCTGCGCATCGCGCCGTTGCGCGTAGGTGTAGTCGGCCATGAAGGTGGTCAGCCCTTCGGCCCAGTTGCCTTGCGAATAGTCCGGATACACGCCGTTGCCCCACCAGTTGTGCAGCACCTCGTGGCCGAGCGAGGTGTCGCGGATGAAGGGCAGGCGCAGCACGTCGATACCGAGATAGGTCAGCGTCGGCATGCCGAAGCCGGTCGGCGTCGGACTCGACACGACCGAGAAGCCGGTGTACGGATACGGGCCGATCCAGTCCTCGTAGAGTGCGAGATAGGCGGCGGTCGCGTCGAGATAGGCGTCGGCGAGGGCGGCGATGTCGTCGTGGAAATACGTGCGCAGCAAGAGCTCGCGGCCATCGTGCGATGTGACGGGGCGTTCGGCGACGCGGTAAGGTCCGGCGATGAGGTCGATGCCTTCGCCAGGGTGTGGGAACTCGAAGCGTGTCACGCGCAGCGCCCCCTCGAGCCGGTCCTCCAGCCGCGTGCCGGCGACTACGGCGTGCTTTCCGGCGGGCAGCGCGATGCGCAGGCGTGGAGCAGCGGCTCGCCGTCGCGCAGCGCGCGCGGGTACCACAGGCTGCCGGCCGGCAGGAAGCTGCCGCGCGCGTCCGCGGTCGGCTCGCGCTGGCCCAGCGTGTCGCGATGGGCGAGCCCGCTCGGCGTCGCGGCGAGCGGGCCGTGCCAGGCCAGCGCCACGGTGCGCGGCGCGGTGCCGGGCGGCACGCGCCATACGGCGTCGGTGTCGCGCGGCAACGGGCGGCGGTGGAGCGGCCGTCCGTCGATCACCAGCTCGGTGAGCTCGAAGCGCCGGTTCAGGATCAGCTCGAGGCCGGCTTCGTCCTCGATGCGCAGTTCGGCACGGCCGTGCAGCATGCGTGACTCGGGATCGAGTGCGACATCGAGCGCGTAGACGACGGGTGCGTGCACTTCGGTCGCGGGCTGCGAGGTCGCGTCTGCCGCAGCGGCGGTGCCGAGCCACAGCGCCAGCACGACGGCCGCGAGCGTACGGCCGCAAAGCGATGCATGGTCGGCCATGCGCCTCTCAGATCGTGCGTCGCCGGCGGTTGAGCGGGTCGCCCTCGATCGCGTAGACGGCGTCGGCCAGCCCGGCGACCAGCTCGCGGCAGTCGGAACGGCTGTCCCACGGCAGCAACGTTGCGTGGTCGCCGACGCCGAGGTCGTCGAGCTGATGCGCGACGCCGTCGCCGTGCCGCAGATGGCCGCTGCCGATCAGGCTCACGACCAGCGCGCCCGGGAACTCCGCGAGTGCGTCACGAATGCCTTGCGCCATCGCGCGGTCCCACACCAGCTGCGCCTCGATGAAGTGGTCCAGGCTGCGGCGCCTGACGTCCAGGGCCTGCGGCGGCCCGGCCAGATCGTGCATGCGGAAGATGCTGCCGAGCCAGTCCGTGTAGCGCGCACTCGCGCGTGCCGGTTGCGTCACGCCCTCACGCTCGTGCGGCACGGTGGCGTCGAAGCCGTTGCGGCCGACCGCGCTCGTGAGGGCGGCGTCGACGTTGAGCGCCCGCATCGGCAGGCGGTGTTCGCGGGCATAGCGGAAGATGTCCATGTACAGCTCGGCGTCGAAGCCCCACACGTTGTTCCAGTCGCTGTCGCGCAGGAATGCGGTCTCGTCGAGCTCGCCGCGCACCCACGCATCGAGGGCCGGTTGCACCCGTCGCGGAAACATCTCGAGACCAAGCACGATCTGCTTGCGGCGCTGGTGAAGGGCCTGCAGTGTGTCGCGCTGCCAGCGGTGATGCGCGGCATCGTCGTGACGTTCGCCGAGCAGCACGACGGTGCGGCCGGCCACCCGGTCGAGCAGCGTCGACGCCTCGACGCGGCCGCCGCCGGGAATCGACCAGCCTGCCGTCAGGCCGCAGTTGGGTACCCGGTCGGTGCCGCCTTGCCCGTTGAAGCTCACGACGCCGAACCCGATGGTTGCCGCGATGAGCAGCGGCATGGCGAAACCAGCCAACATGATCGTCCCCCGCAGAATCGATGTGCCCATTCGGCACGGTTTGTGCTATGACGGACACAACCAGTCCGGGGTTCCACTGCGGGGGCGGCATGGAGCCGGCTGCGCCGCCGTGGCGGGGACGAACCCTCGGCCCTCGGCCGCGGCGGCTCGCGCTCGCACCGGCGCGATGAAGTGGCAAGGCGCCAGACGACGACGCCCCGGCGCCGTTGCCGGCACCGGGGCGTCGTCTGTGCGCAGCGGCGCGTCAGGCGGATTTCTTGCGGCTGCCCGCACCGACCTCGTTGCCGACTGCCTTGACGGCGGCATCGGCGGCGGCGGCCATGTTGGCTTCGGCGATCTCGACGGCTTGGCGGGTCGCCCGCGTGACCTGATCGTAGGTCGAGTTCGCTGCGGCGATGCCCGACTTGACCGCAGCCAGTGCCGCCTCCGAGCCGACCGGCGCGGCCTTGGCCGCTTTTTCGAGCTCGGTGCAGACGAGCTTGTTGAGCTCGGCGAACTGGATCTCGAACGGCCTGATCGCCTCTTCGAAGCTCTGCGCGACGATCTCGTAGTAGTTGCGGTAGTAGGCCAGCGCCTTCTCGACCGCCGGGCGTGCCATCGCCGTCTGCAGCTTGACCAGCTCGTCTGGATTCTTCGCGCCCAGCAGCGCCTTGGCGTTGGTGCTGCCGTCGCTGATCAGCGCGCGGGCCGTGTTGAGGTTCAGGGCGGCCAGGCGCTCGGAAGAGTCGAACACGGTCTGCAGCGCGGCAAGCGCGGAATCGATCGTGGCCTTGTGAACGGCGGAGAGTTTCTCTGGGGTCGTGCTCATCTGTTGCTCCTTTTGGGGCTGTGGGTTCATAGCCGGTGCAGCCGCTTGAAAACAAGTTGTATGCTGCACCGCACAATCAAATTCTAGCCGTCCTCGCATAGATGTCAAGTTGAATTGGTGCGATGCACAAAATGTTGCCGACGGCGGCGTGTGCTCTCGCGCGGCCCGTCGGCGCAGGCCGGTGTGGCACGCGCGGTCCGGCTGCTTTACGCTGTGCGCGCTCGCGACTGCCCAGGCCCGTCATGAACCTGCTGCTGCTTTCGACTGTGATCTACCTGCTGATGCTGCCCGTCACCGGCATGGTTCCGGTGTTGTCCGAGCTCACGCAAGGCCGTTATCCGGCGACCGGAGACGTGGCCCGGCATCTGTTCATGTCCGTGAACATGATCGGCGCACTGCTGGCGGCGCCGCTGGCGGGGCTGGCGTCCGATTCGCTGGGGCGCCGCGTGCCGATCATCGCCGCCGCCTTCGTCGTGAATGGACTGTGCCTGCTGCTGATCGCCGGCGACTGGGGATACGGCGCGATGCTCGCGCTGCGCTTCGTCGAAGGCTGTGCACACATGACCGCGCTGTCGCTGTTGATGACGCTCGGTGCCGACCATGCGCGCCAGGAGGGCATCGGACGGGCGATGGGCGGTGTCGGGGCGGCGGTCAGCCTCGGCGTGGCCAGCGGCGCCCCGCTGGGGGGCTGGATCGGGGCAAGCTCGGCGGTGCAGGTACCGTGGCTGGGGGGCTGGCTGATGCTTGCGCTCGCGCTGATCGTGCCGCTGGTGCTGCGCGATGCGCCGGTGGCGAGCGAGCGCGCCAGACCGCAGGCGCTGCTGCGCGCGCTGCTCGCCAATCGGATGCTGGCCGTGCCCTACGTCTTCGCCTTCGTCGATCGGCTGACGGTCGGCTTCATCGTGTCGACCTTCTCGCTCTATCTCGGCACCGTGCTCGGTTTCTCGGCGGCGCGGATCGGCCTCGTGATGGCGGCATTTCTGCTTCCGTTCTCGCTGCTCACGTACCCGGCCGGACTGCTGTGCCGGCATTGGGACCGGCTTGCGATGATGATCGTCGGCAGCGTGCTGTACGGCGTGTTCCTGATCGCGCTCGGCGTCGTCCCGGGGGCGCAGATCGCCTGGGTGATGGCCGCCGGCGGGCTGGTGGCGGCGCTGATGTATGCGCCGTCGCTGGTCCTCACCGCCGAGCTCGCCGGCGCCGGCCAGCGCGCGAGCACGCTGGCCGGCTTCAACGTGGCCGGATCGCTGGGCTTCGCGCTGGGGCCGCTGCTGGGCGGCACGCTGGTGGCGCTGCTGCGTGCGCTCGGGGCGGACCCGTACCTGCCGGTCTTCGTGATCGTCGCGGCACTCGAGATCGGCGTGGCGATCGCGATGATTCCGCTGTGGCTGCGGCGCCGGCCACCGCGCGGGCGCGAGCGCCCGTTCGTTTCGTGAGATCATTGCGCCTCCCGCGGCGCGGTCGCGGCGCCCGGCCGCAGGCGTGAAGCGGGCAGGGAATGTCGCCTGCCAGGCGCCGTGGCATTCGCGGCGTCGGGCCGGCTGGCCGGCTGCCTGGGGCGTCCCGGGTGGCGGCTGAACACAACGGAGTCAGTGCAACGATGAATACGGAAGCCGAATCGTCCCGTGACACGCAGTCCGAGCTCGTGCAGACGGACGGGGCCGCGCCCCGGAGCGCGGCCGCCCACCCCGACGCGCGCGCACTGCTGCTCAGGCTGCAGGAGTTGTCGCCGGCCTTTCGCGAATGCAGGCCGCTCGCCTTGCGCATCGACAAGGCGATTCTCGCGCGCTTTCCCGAGCTCGATCGCAAGCTCGTGCGCAGCGCGATGCGCATGCACACGAATTCGACGCGTTATCTGAAAGCGATGGAAAAGGCGACGCAGCGCTTCGATCTGGACGGCAACGCCGATGGCGAGGTCACCGACGAGCACCGCGCGTTCGCCGCACAGACGCTGAAGGAGCGCTTTGCCGAGTCGGCGCGGCGCAAGCGCGACAAGCTGCGCGAGGCGCGCGCGCGCGAGCGCGAGCAGGAAGCCGAGCGCCGCACGGCCGAGAAGCTGCAGCAGTTGGTCGGCCGCTTCGGCAAGGCGGGCGACAAGGAACCGCACACGGAAAACGCGGAGAATGACACATGAGCGCCGTCGCCACGGCCACGGTCGCCACGCCCAGGG
>DAOMOP010000054.1:0-5397 GCA_035444405.1 Rhodocyclaceae bacterium | reverse complement strand
CCCGCCGTGGCTCAGTCGGTCCTGACGTCGATGCGGCGCGCGCGCGCGTGCTCGGCCTTCGGCAGCTCGATGCGCAGCACGCCGTTGCGGTAGTTCGCCGCGGCCTTCTCGCCGACCACCGGCGCCGGCAGCGGAATGCTGCGATGAAAGCTGCCGTAGGCGCACTGGCGCACGCGGTAGCGCCCCTCGGTGGCTTCGTGCTCGTAGCGCTTCTCGCCGCGCACCAAGAGCACGTCGTCGTGCACTTCGAGCTCGAAATCCTGTTTCTCCATGCCGGGCACCTCGAGCCGCACGACGACCTTGGCGTCGTCCTCGAACACGTCACCGGCGAGCAGCGCCCAGCCCGCCGACGGAAACGTCAGCTCGCCGGTGGCCGGTGGGGTTTCGGCAGGCTTGTTCGACGGGCTGAAGCGCGTCAGTGCGCCGGCTGCACGCTCGGTCAGATGGCGCCAGCCGTCGGCGACCGAGTGCCACGCCTCCTCGAGTCCGTGCCGGAATTCGGACAACCTGTCCATGTGCTTGCCTCCATTGTGAAGCGGGCCGGTTCTCGCCGGCCCGCACGATCATCCGACCTTGACTTCGATGCGCTTCGGTTGCGCATGCTCGTGCTTCGGGATGCGCAGCGTCAGCACACCGTCGCGCAGCTGCGCGTCGATGCGCGAGGTGTCGAGCTCCGGGCTCAGCGTGAACGCGCGGCGATAGCGTGACACCTGGACCTCGGCATACATGGCCTCGAGGTTCTCCGGCGTCTCGGGCGCGATCTCGCCTTCGATCTGCAGCATGTCGCCCTCGACCTTGAGCTCGAGCTTGTCCTTCGGCACGCCGGGCAGATCGGCCAGCAGCGTGATGCCGCTCGCGTCCTCGCTGACGTCGACGCGCGGCAACAGGGCCGGCTGCTCGCTCGGACGCGGTTCGTCTTTCGTCACTTGTTGAACTTCGTTCATCGTCGTGTCCTCCATCGAGTCGTGTCCGCTTACTGGATCGTGATGCGCTTCGGTTGGGTGGCCTCGCGCCGTCCGACCGTGATGCGCAGCACGCCGTCACGGTAGCGTGCGCTGACCTTGTCCGGATCGACGTCGTCGGACAGGCTGACGGTGCGCTTGAAGCGGCCGTTGAAGCGCTCGCGTGCATAAACGGAGACGTTCTCGTTGCCTTCTCCGTTGCTGCGCACGCGCTCGCCGGTGATCGTCAGCACGCCGCGGTCGACCTGGACGTCGAGCTTGGACGGATCGATACCCGGCGCGAACGCGTAGATCTCGACCGCGGCCGGCGTGCTGCCGATGTTGATGGCCGGAAAGGCGCCGCTGGCGACCGCACGAATGCTCCCGGGCCGGCCGCTCAGCCCGAAAGCCTGTTGCATTTCCCGCTGCAGCCGGTCGAACTCGGCGAACAGGCTGCCGGGCGTAGTCAGCAGAGATTCGAACATTGCACACCTCCTTGCATGCGTGAAACAGATTGGGGACCGTGATGGTCCGGCCGGCCGAGCCACCCGTTGGCACCGAGTGGTGGCCGTCTGATGCCTATATAGGTGTTGCCGCGCAGAGTTCAAGACCCCTTTCAAAAACGGGTCTTCGCCCTCATGCTAATGGCAGGACGTGCCGGACCGCGCCGGCGGGCCGGTAGGGGTACAGGAGGATTGCCTCGATGGAATTCAGGGATTACTACAGTGCGCTCGGTGTCGAGCGCGGCGCGAGCGCCGACGAGATCAAGCGCGCCTATCGCAAGCTCGCGCGCAAGTATCACCCCGACGTCAGCAAGGAGCCCGGCGCCGAGCAGAAGATGCAGGAGATCAACGAGGCCTGGGCGGTGCTGTCGGACCCCGAGAAGCGCGCCGCCTACGACCAGCTTGGGCGCAGCTACCGCGCCGGGCAGGAGTTCCGGCCGCCGCCGGACTGGGACGCGGGCTTCGAGTTCTCGCGCGGCGCGGGGCCGTTCGGCGCGCAGGCGGGCGACTTCAGCGATTTCTTCGCGAGCCTGTTCGGCGGCTTCGGGCGCGCCGGCCCTGCCGGGCGCGACGCGTTTCGCATGCGCGGCGAGGATCATCACGCCAAGGTCATGATCGACCTCGAGGACGCGCTGCACGGCGCGACCCGCCAGATCACGCTGCGCGTGCCCAGCGTCGATGCGCACGGCCATGTTGCGCTGCGCGAGCGCACGCTGAACGTGCGCATTCCGCAGGGCGTGCGCGACGGCCAGCAGATCCGCCTGGCCGGGCAGGGGATGTCCGGCAGCGCGGGCGGTCCGGCCGGCGACCTGTACCTCGAGGTGCGCTTCCGGCCGCATCCGCGCTATCGCGTCGACGGACGCGACATCTTCGAGACCGTGCCGGTCGCGCCGTGGGAGCTCGCGCTCGGCGCGACGATCAAGGTGCCCACGCCGACCGGCACGGTCGAGGTCAAGGTGCCGCCCGGCTCGCAGACCGGTCGCAAGCTGCGCCTGAAGGGGCGCGGCATTCCGGGCAGTCCGCCCGGCGACCTGTACCTCGTGATGGAGGTCGTGTTGCCGCCGGCCGACAGCGATCGCGCTCGCAGACTCTACGAAACGATGGCGAGGGAGCTCGGTTTCGACCCTCGCCGCGGACTGGGAGGCTGAGCCATGACCCGACAGGACGTGCTGACCGGCATGCTGCTCGAGGAAGCAGCGTTGACGCTCGAAGAGCTCGCACGGGCGTGCCGCGCGGACCCCGCGTGGGTGGTCGCCCGCGTCGAGCTCGGCGTGCTGACGTGTGCGACGACGCGCCCCGCGCCGCGCTTCTCCGATCGTGACCTGCAGCGGGCGCGACGCATCCTCGCGCTCGAGCGCACCTTCGATGCCGACCCGGAGCTGGCTGCGATGTTTGCCGATCTCGTCGACGAAGTCGAGCGCCTGCGCGGCCGGCTGCGCCGCGCCGGGCTCGACGCCGACTGAGCCGACATGATGTTGTGGCAGGCGATCAAGGCGGCACGCGACCTCGGTCGCGTGCAGGACATCGCCGGGGTGCTGATCCGCTTCGGTTTCGGCGACCTGGTGCGGCGCATCGGCATGGCCGGCGCACTCGAGCGCGCCGGCCGGCGCCTGCAGTGGCGCTCGCCCGAGGAGCTCGCCCACCTCGAGCCGCCGGCGCGCGTGTGCCGCGCGCTCGAGGAGCTCGGTCCGACCTTCATCAAGATGGGCCAGATCCTGGCGACGCGCGTCGACCTGTTCCCGCCCGAATGGATCGCCGAATTCGAGAAGCTGCAGGATGCCGTGCCCGCCGTGCCGTTCGAGCGCATCCGCACGCAGCTGGCCGAGGATCTCGGCGAGCAGCCCGAATCGATGTTCGCCGAGCTCGACCAGACGCCGATCGCGGCCGCCTCGCTCGCGCAGGTCTATCGCGCGCGGCTCGCCGACGGCGAGGCGGTGATCCTGAAGGTGCGCCGCCCCGGCATCCGCCCGCTCGTCGAAGCCGACCTGCGCCTGCTCACACGGCTGGCCGAGATCGTCGAGAGCGAGGCCCCGGATCTCGCGCGCTACCGGCTGCGCGAAGTGGTGCGCCAGCTCACCTTGTCGCTGCGCCGCGAGATGGACTTCGCCGCCGAGTGCCGCAGCGCCGAGCGCGTCGCGGCGAGCTTCGCCGACCATGACGAGATCGTGATCCCGCGCATTCACTGGCAGTGGACGTGCGAGCGGCTGAACGTGCAGCAGCGCATCGAGGGCATTCCGGGGCGCCAGCTCGCCACGCTCGACGCCTCCGGGCTCGACCGCAAGGCGCTCGCGAGTCGCGGCGCGGCGGCGGTGCTGAAGATGATGCTCGAGGACGGCTTCTTCCATGCCGACCCGCACCCCGGCAACGTGTTCTACCTGCCCGGCAACCGCATCGCGTTCATCGACTTCGGCATGGTCGGGCGGCTGTCCGAGGAGCGTCGCTACCAGGTCGCGCAACTGCTCAACGGCCTGGTGAGCCAGGACGCCGAGGTCGCCGCCGAGGTGCTGCTCGACTGGGGCGGCGGCAGCGAGGCCGACGCCGAGGCGCTGCGTGGCGAGATCGACGCCTTCGTCGACCAGTACCACGGCGTGCCGTTGAAGTCGTTGCGGCTCGGCGCGATGCTCTCGGACCTGGTCGCGATCCTGCGCGAGCACGGACTCGTCATGCCGCCGGACCTGACCTTGCTGGTCAAGGCCTTCGTGACCCTCGAAGGCATGGGGCGCCAGCTCGACCCCGATTTCGACATCGCCGGCGCCGCCGTGCCCTACCTCGAGCGCGTGATGATCGCGCACCATGCGCCCGAGGCACTCGCGCGGCGCGGCTGGCGCAGCGTCGTCGCGGCGATCGATCTGCTCACCGGGCTGCCGCAGGACCTGCGCAAGCTGCTGCGCTCGGCGCGTCGCGGCAAGCTGCAGGTGCAGGTCGAGGTCGCGCCGCTGAAGCACTTCGGCGACCAGATCGACCGCGCCTTCAGCCGTCTGACGCTGGGCATCGTGACCGCGGCGCTGATCGTCGGCTCGTCGATCGCGATGACCGTCGATCGCGACACGCCGCTTTCCGGCCTGCCGTCGCTGGCGCTGCTGGGCTTCATCGGCGCGGTGGTCGGCGGTCTGGTCGTGCTGGTGTCGATCTGGCGCAGCGGCAAGGGCTGAGAGGCGCGCGTCGTGGCGCCGCGCTATTCGCTGTCATAGCCGAGCAGGCGCCGTTCGACGATCTTCGCCGCGACCACCTCGGGCACGTCCTGCTCCCAGGCGCCGCGGCCGGAGCGCAGTCCCGCGAGCACCTCGGCCGCGTCGATGTGCAGCTTCGTCTCGTCGTAATGCTCGATGCCGACCAGCTTGCCGTTCTCGACCAGGTGGGCGAGCAGATGGCGCAGGTGGTGCGGCACCCTGACGTTGGCGAGCGTGACGAGCTCGCTCTCGCCGCGCGGGCGCGACGGATAGGCGTATACGTGGGTGTTGTCGGGGAACAGCTTGCCGAAGGCTTCCAGCATGCCGCCTTCGAGGCCCTCGTAGTACTTCTCGTCGAACAGGGTCTGGAAGTCGCGCACGCTCAGCACGATGCCGATCAGCTTCTGCGTGTAGCGGCGCAGATAGGCGCGCAGCCGGAAGAAGCGCACGTAGTCCGAGATCATCACCGTGTAGCCGAGCGAGGCGAGCAGGTCGACGCGTGCGAGAAAGTCCGCGTCGTCGACGTTGTCGCCCGACACCAGCGAGTTCATCGTGATCTCGGCCAGCGACACCATGCTGCCCGCATCGACGCCGGCGAGCTGCGTGAACTGGCGCTGGCCGGCCGCCATCATGTCGACGTTGACGCTGGTGACCGGCTTGAACGAGCCGCGGATCACCAGCACCGGCTTGCGGTGGAAGAGCTCGCCCGGCACGACGACCTCGCCGTCGGGGTTGAACACCACCGCGCGGGTGAGCCAGCTGCGGATCAGGTGCAGGTTCATC
>DAOMOP010000053.1:0-20604 GCA_035444405.1 Rhodocyclaceae bacterium | reverse complement strand
CGAAGTCGCCGCGGTACTTGGTGCCGGCCAGCAGCGCGCCCATGTCGAGCGCGTAGACCTGGGCATCACGGAGCACCTCCGGAACACGATCCTCGATGATGCGCCGTGCCAGTCCTTCGGCGATGGCGGTCTTGCCGACCCCGGCTTCGCCGACGAGGAGCGGGTTGTTCTTGCGTCGCCGGCACAGCGTCTGGATGACGCGCTCGAGTTCAGGGTCGCGCCCGATCAGCGGGTCGATCTTGCCGACCAGCGCCTGCTGGTTGAGATTCTGCGTAAAGCTCTCGAGTGCGCCGCCGCTCTGGCTGCCTTCCTGCTCCTGCTCGGTTTGCTCCTGCTCGTGCTTGTGCTGGGCAGCGGCACCCTGCTGCGGCGTCTTCGCGATGCCATGGGAGATGAAATTGACCACGTCCAGGCGCGAGATCTTCTGGCGCTGCAGGAAATAGACGGCATGCGAATCCTTCTCGCCGAAGATCGCCACCAGCACGTTCGCGCCGGTGACTTCCTTCTTGCCCGAGGACTGCACGTGCAGGATGGCGCGCTGGATCACGCGCTGAAAACCCAGCGTGGGCTGGGTGTCGATTTCTTCTTCGCTGGCGACCTTGGGAGTGTGCTCGTTGATGAACGTGGTCAGTTCGCGACGCAACTCTTCAACATTGGCCGCGCACGCGCGCAGAACCTCCGCCGCCGAAGGGTTGTCCAGCAACGCGAGCAGCAGATGTTCGACGGTGATGAACTCGTGCCGCTTTTGTCGCGCCTCGACGAACGCCATATGAAGACTGACTTCAAGTTCTTGCGCGATCATTCTCAGTTTTCCTCCATCACGCAGGCCAGCGGATGCTGGTGCTGACGGGCAAAGGATACGACCTGTTCCACCTTGGTCGCGGCGACATCCTTGGGAAATACGCCGCACATCCCCGAGCCCTCTCTGTGGACTTGGAGCATGATTCGCGTGGCCCGTTCGCGATCCATGCCGAAAAATTTCTGAAGGACGACGATGACGAACTCCATGGGTGTGAAATCGTCGTTCAACAGTAGCACCTTGTAGAGGGGCGGGCGTTTGGTGCGTGTGCGCTCCGCCTCGAGTAAGTACTCGTCCTGCTTGTGAGTGGCCATGCGAGTCATTCTAATCAAGTCGTCAAAGAGTGCAATAGAGCCGCAGCGTATGAAGAAATGCCCGATTTCGGGCCGAAATGCAACAATTCGTCTTGTGCAATGCACACTCCTTCTGGATCAGTGCGTTAGGCGTATTAACGGGGGTTGAGGGACATGCGCGAACTGGAGCGCGTAGAAATTTATTGCAATGCACGAAACGGCGTCGCGGACGGGACCGAATAAACTGTTGACGCTCTGCTGACAAATGCGTAAAAGCAAGCTGTGCGAAATGCGAAGCTTGGCGTGCCGCCTGGCGTTGCTTGCTGTTGCTGCAGCAGGATTCGTCAGGGCAGGTGCCGATTCTCTCGGCATTGATGCACCGACGGGGTAGTACCCGCAACACTCAGCAATTTTCAAGGATTAAGGCAATATGGCAACTGGTACCGTTAAGTGGTTCAATGATTCCAAGGGTTTCGGCTTCATTACCCCGGATGACGGCAGCGAAGATCTCTTTGCGCATTTCTCGGCCATCAACATGAGCGGGTTCAAGACGCTGAAGGAAGGCGAGAAGGTGTCCTTCGAAGTCACGCAGGGACCCAAGGGCAAGCAGGCCTCGAACATCCAGAAGGCCTGAGCTCTTCTTGCGCAGCGGGTCGCGTCGATCATCGGCCTGACCCGCAGGGAGCAGCCTCCCGAAAAACAAAAAGCCGCTGGTGACCAGCGGCTTTTTGTTTGCTTCAAGTTTCCGGTACCCGAAAACGCGAAGTGACCGGTGCGCGGAGATGATCCGCGCGAGTGCTCACTTCAGCTTGATTTCCTTGTACAGCACGTGCTTGCGTGCCACCGGATCGTACTTCATGAACTCGAGCTTGTTCGGGGTGGTGCGCTTGTTCTTCGACGTGGTGTAGAAGTGACCGGTTCCGGCGGTCGACTCCAGCTTGATTTTTTCGCGGGCGCCTTTGGCCATTTGAATCTCCGTTTCGTGCTGTCAGGAGCGTGGCGGCGCGCTCGGCGCGCTGCACTACGCCGGATTTGGGGCGCTCAGATCTTGTCGCCGCGGGCGCGAAGCTCGGCAACGACTTCGTCGATGCCCTTCTTGTCGATCGTGCGCAGCGCCGCGTTCGAGACGCGCAGGCGGATCCAGCGGTTCTCGGCCTCGCTCCAGAATTTGCGGTTCTGCAGATTGGGGAGGAATCGACGCTTGGTCTTGTTGTTCGCGTGGGAAACGTTGTTTCCCACCATCGGTGCTTTACCGGTCACTTGGCAAACGCGTGCCATACGATGCTCCAGGGAAATTCGGATTTCGGAAAACCCCGGATGGTAACGCAGACGCGGAGCCTGGCGCAAGACGTTGTGCAGCCCGCTGCGCCTTGCCGACCGGTGTGGGAGCCTGCCGCGGGCGTGCGGCGGCACGGTGGGCGGGCCATTCACAGAAGGCCGCGTTCGGCGAACGACAGCGGGTTTGCGTGCGCCGTGACGACGAAATGATCGAGCACGCGCACGTCGACGAGCTCGAGGGCGTTCTTGAGACTGCGCGTGAGCAACTCGTCCGCGCCGCTCGGCTCGTTGACGCCCGATGGATGGTTGTGGGCGAGGATGACGGCAGCCGCATTGTGCGCCAGGGCGAGCTTGACCACTTCGCGTGGATACACGCTGGTCTGTGTGAGCGTGCCGCGGAAGAGCTCGACCGAGTCGATCACCCGATTGCGCGTGTCCAGCAGCAATACGAGAAAGACTTCGTGGGGCAGGCTGCCGATGCGAAGCCGCAGCCAGTTGCGCACTGCAGCCGGAGTGTCGAGAACGTCCGAAGCGGTGAATTGTTCGGCCAATGCCCGCCGTGCCAGTTCCATCACTGCCTGCAGTTGGGCATACTTGGCCATGCCCATGCCGGGTACGCTGGCGAAGTCGGCGGCCGTCGCATTGCACAGGCGCGTCAGCGAGCCGAAGCGCGTCAGCAGGTCGCGAGCGAGGTCGACGGCGCTCTTGCCGCGCACGCCGACCCGCAGGAACAGCGCGAGCAGCTCCGCGTCCGAAAGGGCTGCGGTGCCGCGTGCCAGCAGTTTTTCGCGCGGACGCTCGTGTTGGGGCCAGTCGCTGATTGCCATGGTTGCAACCGGTTTTCCGAAAGCCACATTATAAGTCCATTGTCATGAATAGTCTCGACGGTCGCAAGCTCGTCGTCGGTGTCACCGGCGGCGTCGCGGCATACAAGACGGCCGAACTGGTCCGTCTGCTCGGAAAGGCGGGGGCCGATGTCCACGTCGTGCTGACCGAAGGCGGGGGGCGCTTCGTGACTCCGGTCACGTATCAGGCCTTGTCGGGGAATGCGGTGTGGACCGACCTGTGGGATGCGCGCATGCCCAACAACATGGCGCACATCGATCTCAGCCGCGACGCCGACGCGATCGTGATCGCGCCGGCCACTGCCGACGTCATTGCCAAGCTCGCCCACGGGCTGGCCGACGACCTGCTGACGACGATGTGCCTCGCGCGCGACTGCCCGCTCATCGTCGCCCCCGCGATGAACCGTCAGATGTGGGAGCATCCGGCCACACAGCGCAACGTCGCGCAACTGCGCGCCGACGGGGTGGAGCTGCTGGGGCCCGACGCCGGTGACCAGGCCTGCGGCGAAGTCGGCATGGGACGCATGCTCGAGGCCGAGCAACTGTTCGACGCGATCGTGCGCTTTTTTCAGCCGGGCGTTCTGGCCGGCCGCCGCGTCGTGATGACGGCGGGGCCGACCTTCGAGGCGATCGATCCGGTGCGCGGCATCACCAACAGCAGCTCCGGCAAGATGGGATATGCGCTCGCGCAGGCATGCGTGCGGGCCGGTGCGGAGGTGGTGCTGGTGAGCGGTCCGACGGCGCTGGCGACGCCGCCGGGCGTCAGGCGGGTCGACGTGCGAAGCGCCCTGCAGATGCGTGATGCGGTGCATGCCGCGCTGCCCGCCGACATCTTCATCGGTGTCGCGGCGGTGGCCGACTACCGGCCGGCCGATGAATCCGAACACAAGATCAAGAAGAGCTCCGGCGAGCGCGTGCTGCGGCTGGTTCCGAACCCGGACATCCTGGCCGAGGTGGCGGCGGGCGAAAATGCGCCGTTCTGCGTCGGTTTTGCCGCCGAGAGCCGGGAACTCGATACCTATGCGGAAGGCAAGCGCCGCGCCAAGAAGCTGCAGCTGGTGGTCGGCAATCTGGTGCAGGACGGGCTTGGTGGCGACGACAATGCCGTCGTGTTGTACGACGCGCACGGGCGCCATCCCTTGCCACGCGCGAGCAAGTCCGAGCTTGCGCGCGCGATCGTCGCGCACATGGCGGATCTGATTGCGAAGTCCGCAAACTCGTCGTCACGAGGCTGACATGCATCACATCGACATCAAGATCCTCGACGCGCGCCTGCGCGACCATCCGCCCGCCTACGCCACCGCCGGGGCCGCCGGGCTCGACTTGCGTGCCTGCCTGAACGGTCCGCTGTGCCTTCATCCGGGCGAGACTGCGCTGATTCCGAGCGGGCTTGCGATCCACCTGGCCGACCCCGGCCTGGCCGCGATGGTCCTGCCGCGTTCGGGCCTCGGGCACAAGCACGGCATCGTGCTCGGAAATCTGGTCGGCCTGATCGATTCGGACTACCAGGGCCAGATCTTCGTATCGGTATGGAACCGCGGGCGCGAATCCTTCACGGTGCAGCCGATGGAGCGTATCGCGCAGCTCGTCGTCGTGCCGGTGCTGCAGGTCGGCTTCAATCTGGTCGACGAGTTCCCCGACAGCGCACGTGGCGAGGCCGGCTTCGGCAGCACCGGCAAGCACTGACGGTCGCTCCAATGCGAACGGGAATCCCGGTCGGTGTGCATGTGCTGGTCGAGGACGGCAGCCGCATCCTGATGCTGCGCCGGGCGGGCACGGGATTCTTCGACGGCCTGTTCAGCCTGCCGGGCGGGCATGTGGAGCCCGGTGAATCCCTTCGCGCCGCGGCGGCCCGCGAGCTTGCCGAGGAGACCGGCATCGTCGTCGCGACGGACCGGCTCGAATACGTCGGTGTCGTGCATCGCCTGTCGGACACCAACAGGATCGACTTCTTCGTGCGTGCGGCCGGGTGGCACGGTGAGCCCTTCATCCGCGAGCCGGACAAATGCGACGCGATGCGGTGGGTCGGACGGCAGGCGCTGCCGGCCAATACCGTGCCGTACGTGCGCGCGGCGCTCGAGCTCGGGCATGCGCCGTGGATGCTGGAGCTCGGCTGGAGCGCAAGCCGAGGCCCCGTCGGTTGAGCCGTTGATCGCACCGCCGCACTGGCGGCGGGCGCGGCCGCCGGTTGGAGGTCCCGCTGCCGAGCGCGCACCGCCCATCGATGGGCGGCGCGTGCCGTCCGGCGGGCTCAGGCGAGCATGTCCGCCCAGATGTTGCGCGACCAGGCGTGTGCGTACTGGCCTTCGAGCTCGGTCGGCGCAGGTGACAGGCCGCCCGCGCCTTCGACCGGCAGGAACGTGTGCTGCGCGGTGTCGAACTGGTGCACCGAGGCGACATGCACGACATGCGTCGCGTCGACAAAGCTGTAGCACGTGTTCATGACCACCGGGCTGGGATTGGGGGGCGTGCCGGCGAGCAGGTTGAGCACTGCCGATGCGGCGACCTTGGCCTGCTGGTTTGCGAGATGGCCCGACTTCGGCATCTGTGGCGCCGGGAAGATCGCGTCGCCGACCACGTGCACGCCCGGCGCTCCCTTCGCCTCCATCGTCTGGTAGTCGACATCGACCCAGCGATCGTTGATCAGGCTCACGCCCAGATGATCGACGATGCGGCCGGCGCGCATCGGCGGAATCACGTTGAGAACGTCGGCCGTAACCTCGGAGAATTCGAGCTCGGCCTTGCGGTTCGCGGCATCGACCGACAGCAGCCTGCTGTTCGGCCGGTACTCGATGATGTCGCCGTAGCGCTCCTCGAAGGCCTTCATGAACAGCCCCTTCTTCGACTGGATGTCGGGATTCGCGTCGAGGATCAGGGCTTTCGCACCCGGCTTGTGCGTCTTGAGGAAGTTCGCGATCACGCAGGCGCGCTCGTACGGGCCGGGCGGGCAGCGGTACGGGGCCATCGGGATGTGCATCGCGTACACGCCGCCTGCCGGCATCTCCTCGAGCTGTTTGCGCAGCAGCATCGTCTGCGGGCCGGCCTTCCAGGCGTGCGGAATGGTGTCCTCGTTGCCGGCGAGTCCGGGCACGTCGTCCCACAGGAAGTCGATGCCGGGCGCGACAATCGCGCGGTCGTAGGTCAGCGAGTCGCCGTTTGCGAGCCGGATCTCACGCTTGCCGACGTCGATGCCGACCACCTCGTCGTGCACGATCTCGACGCCCCACTTGTCGCGCAGGTTGTCGTAGCCGACGGTGATGTCCGCCAGTTGACGGACGCCGCCGACGACCAGATTCGAGATCGGGCACGATATGAACTCGCGTTGCCGTTCGACGAGCGTGACGCGCACGCCGCCGTCACTCCACATGCGCAGATACTTTGCCGCCGTGGCGCCGCCAAAGCCGCCACCGACGACCACCACATGCCCGCGGGCCTGGGCGGCGATCGCCCGATCGGAGAATGCCCCGGCGAGCGTGCTGCCCGCGGCCACGGCGCCGACGGATTTGAGAAAGTCGCGTCTGTTCAGCATCATCGTCCTCCCGTCACTCTTGCGCCGCGAAGAAGTTCGCGATCAGTTCGAGTTGCTCGTCCGTGTAGCCCTTGGTGATCTGATGCATGATCGTGCCGGGTTTGTCGCCCGAGCGGAAATCCATCAGCTGCTTGAGCATGCGGTCGGCCGGCGCTCCGGCCAGGGCTTCCATGCCGCCGACGCTGTGGCCGTTCGTGCCGTGGCAGTTGGCGCAGGTGGCAGCGAGGTCGCGCGCGGCGAGGGGGTACTCGGCGTGGCCGATGCCGGCGGCACCGACCAGGCACAGGCCGGCGAGGACTGGTGTGAACTTCACGACGATTCTCCTGTTTGATTGTTGTGGCAGTCGCTGCGATGAGGCAGAAGGGGGACTCGCTCCGCCGGCGGATGCGCCGATCGAACCGCGCTGGATTGCCCAGTATAGCCGACGCTATCGCGCCGGTTGAACCCGATGGCGCGCCATCACTGGCAATCGGTCACGGGTCGCTGCATAGAACCGGGCCGCTCGGGGGGCAGCGCACGCGATCGAACGTGCCCGCTTGCGGTCGAACGTGGCAGAGGAAAGATCGCAGCGGAGCAAAGATCGCCCCGATACGCATCTTTCAGGCGATAATGAGACCCCGACAACGCTGACGCGGGTGCTCGAAGGGTGGCGGACCGGTTGCACCGGATCGGCCCGGCACCCGCGGCGGCCAGGAGTGAGTGAATGAATCATCAACGCAGGAGAGCGCTCAAGGCGGGCGGTGGCCTCGGAATCTACGGCCTGCTGGCCGCGACCGGTCTGCTCGGCCCGGATCTCGCGCGCGCCGACGCGGACCGGCGCCTTTTCGCGGCGACATCGCTGCGCGAGGTGCTGGCGGTGCTCGGTGTCGGCCGGCCGGACGACAGTGGCGACATCGATATCGGTGCCGCGGACATCGCCGAGAACGGCGCGCTGGTGCCGGTCAGCGTCACCAGCGCCCTTCCCGCCACCGAGCAGATCGTGCTGGCGGTCGAGAAGAATCCGAACATGGTTGCCGCGGTGTTCACGTTCCCGGAGGGGACCTTGCCCGAGGTGCACACGCGCCTGAAGATGGCCGAGACGTCCGACGTCTATGCGCTGGTGCGGGCCGGCGGGCGCCTGTATGCGGCCCGGAAGGAAGTGCGTGTCACGCTCGGCGGCTGCATCGCCTGACGCCGGCGAGCGAACACAGGAGTCCAACGATATGTCTTCGTCACGTCCCATGCGCATGCGCGCCGCCGTCCAGGACGGTGTCACCGAGGTTCGTGTGCTGATGTCGCATCCGATGGAGACGGGCCATCGTCGCGATGCGTCGGGGGCACCGATACCGGCCCACTTCATCACCGATTTCACCGCGACCCACAAGGGCCGGATCGTGCTGAGCGCGCAGCTCGGCCCGGCGATATCGGCCGACCCCTATCTGGCGTTTCGCTTCAAGGGGGGCGCGAGCGGCGACACCGTGGTGCTGAGCTGGATCGACAATCGCGGCGAGCAGCAGCGCGACGAGGTGCAGATCCGCTGATCTTCCGTCGGCGCAGGGCTGCAGGTTCAGTCCGCCGTCGCGGTGTCGCGGACGTCGTGCTCGCTCGGCTCCGGCGCGAACAGATTGCAGAAGCGCATTTCGGTCGGATAGGGGAAGAAATCCTCGACGTGACCGCGCCGGATCGCGGCCTGTGCCTCCTGCCAGAATTTCGGTTCGAGCAGGTCGCGATGGTGCTTCAGGAAGGCCTTGCGCACACGCGGCGCGCCGAGCAGGAAGGTCGCGAACTCCTCCGGAAACACGTCCATCGGCGCGGCCGAATACCACGGTTCGCTCGACATCTCCATCTCCGGGTACGGCGCGGGCGGAATCTTGCGGAAGTTCATGCTGGTCATGAACTCGATCTCGTCGTAGTCGTAGAACACCACCCGACCGTAGCGTGTGACGCCGAAGTTCTTCCACAGCATGTCGCCGGGGAAGATGTTGGCGGTCGCCAGCTCGCGGATCGCGTTGCCGTACTCGCGCACGGCGTAGTCGACCTCGTCGTCGGAGGCGCGATCGAGGTAGATGTTGAGCGGCGTCATGCGGCGCTCGATGTACAGGTGCTTGATGATCACCTGGTCGCCGTCGATCTCGAACGACGACGGCGCGAGCGCGTGCAGCTCCTCGAGCAGGTCGGGATGGAAGCGCGACAGCGGCAACGCCGCGTATGAGTATTCGAGCGTGTCGGCCATGCGGCCGACGCGGTCGACCTGCTTGACCATCAGGTACTTGCGCTTGACGGTGGCGCGGTCCATGTTCTTCGAGGCACCGAACACGTCCTTGATGATCTTGAACACGTAGGGAAAGGACGGCAGCGTGAATACCAGCATCACGAGACCGCGGATGCCCGGTGCGACGATGAACTGGTCGTTCGAGTGGCGCAGGTGCGCGATGAGGTCGCGGAAGAACATCGTCTTGCCCTGCTTGCCCAGGCCCAGCATCGTGTAGATCTCGCTGCGCGGCTTGTTCGGCATGATCGAGCGCAGAAACTGCACGTAGCCCGACGGCACCTCCATGTCGACCATGAAGTAGGCGCGCGACAGCGAGAACAGCACCGAGATGCGCCACGGATCGAGCAGGATCGTGTCGACGTAGAGCTTGCCGGCCGCGTTGTGGCGCACCGGCAGCGTGAACGGATACTCCTGGTAGCCGTTGATCGCCTTGCCGATGATGTAGGCGGTCTTGTTGCGGTAGAAGGCCGAGTACAGCACCTGGATCTGGCAGTTGACCTCCATGTCCGGCCATTCGCCCAGGTGTGCGAGTGTTGCGCGCAGGATGTGGTCGATGTCGCGGTCGAGGTTCTCGAACGGGCGCTGCCAGTCGAAGTCCTCGATGATGCGCCGCACCGTCTCGCGCAGCCCCTCGTCCTGCGGGTAGTAGCTGCTCACGACCGGCGGATACGACTCGATGTATTCGGTCGAGATGGCCGGGCGGGCGAACAGGTAGTCGTTGTTGAAGTAGGTGCGGTGCAGGATCTTGCAGCACACCGAATTGAAGAAGGTTTCCGCCAGCTCCGGCTGCTTGTGGCGGATCAGCATGCCGATGTAGTGGAGCTTGACCTGCTGCCAGGTGCTGTCGTCGAGCGAGTCGGCATCGAACTCCTCGTGCAGGCGCTTGACCGCCTCGTCGACGCGATCGTCGTAGAACTGCACCCGGTCGCGCACCGCGTCGAGCTGCCCCTGCCAGTCGGCCGCCTCGAAGCTCTCCTTGGCGCGCCGCGAGGTCTCGCGGAAGATGCGGTAGTGCTTGTTGAAGCCTTCGATCATTGCGCAGGCGATCGCCTGGGCGACAGGGCTTTCCCCGTTGGCTGCGTCCATGGACTCCTCGGCTCGATGGCAGCACCTGCACGCGACGCGCGCGAGAATGCGGACAAAAATCATACTTTACCATCGGCACGTCCGCCGGCGTGCCTGCCCATACGCGGCGGCGCGCGCGGTGCGCGGTTTCGGCCGGGCGCGATATGGCAGAATGGCGCCCTGATCGGGTGCGTCGGCCGTGCAGCGGGCAATGCCCGATCGGTGATCGATGGCGGGATTCGTCTGCCGCCGCGGCCGCCTGCGGCCCCGTTCAACCCGTCAGCGCGTCCTGTATGCCAGGCGCTGCTCTCAATGCCGAGTTCCCGATGCACCGAGCCTTCCGTTTTTCGTCCCTGCTTGCCGTCGCCGTCCTTTGCGCCGTGCTGGTCGCGTGTTCCCGCGAAACCGCTGCACCGGCGCACGATGAGGTAGAGCCCGATGTGCTTCGCATCGCGACGCAACCCGGCGGCGCCGAGGTGTACATCGGTGGCCGGCACCAGGGCACGACGCCGGCCGAGGCGGGCAAGACCCTGGCGATCCGCCTGCCCGGCGGGCAATACGATATCGAGGCGCACAAGGCCGTCGATGCCTACCGTGAATACCGCGGCCAACTGCAATACCGCCATGACGACGCGCGGCCCGCGCCGCCCGTCGAACTGGTGCTCGACCTGCGTCTGACCGCTGCCGGCGAGCAGCAGCAGGCCGACGAGGCGCGCAGACTCGAGGCGCACCGGCGCGCCGCGCTGGAGCGGTTCGTGCCGAACGACGACGGCACGGTCACCGATACGCGTCTCGGGCTGGTGTGGATGCGTTGCAGCCTCGGTCAGACGTGGACCGGCGATGGCTGTGCGGGCGAGGCGCGGCAGCTGAACTGGGATCAGGCCCTGAAGGCGGCCGAAGATTTCAGCCATGCCGGCGTGGCCGGCTGGCGACTTCCGACGCAGCCGGAGCTGCACTCGATCACGCACTGCAGCACCGGCCGGCGCTTCGAGCCCGGCGCCGATGGCATGGGCGGCGGATGTGCCGGCGAGTACCAGCGGCCGACCATCCTCGACACCATCTTCCCGGACACGCCGGCGGCCAACTTCTGGACCAGCACACCGCACGAGCGCTTCTCGTTCAGTGCCTGGGGCGTCTCGTTTCACAGCGGCCACACCGGCACCGGCGGGCGCTCCGACTACGTGCATGTGCGCCTGGTGCGCGATGCCGACTGAGCGCGGGCAGGCGCTGGCGCGTGTGACCCGCGCTTTCGATGCGGGCGCTTTTCGGCGATAATGCCGAGCTGGAATGCCGTTCCGAAGGCTGCAGACGACAGGCGGGGCGGATTCCCCGGCGGACCCGAGCAATACGGGCTCCGGTGCGCAACCGAGCGCAGGCTGTTGTCGAAACACCCGCCCGTGGCGGCAATCAGGGCAAGGCGGTCACAAGCTGTCGGGTCTTGCTCCGCGGGCTTCGATACCTATCTTTAATGAGGGAGTAGGAATGAGCGCATCCAAGATCACCGTCCCCGCTGGCGGCCAGAAGATTGTTCCGGGTCAGGCGATCCCCGACAACCCGATCATCCCGTACATCGAGGGTGACGGCATCGGTGTCGACATCACCCCGGTCATGATCAAGGTCATCGACGCGGCGGTCGAGAAGGCCTACGGCGGCAAGAAGAAGATTCACTGGATGGAGGTCTATGCCGGCGAGAAGTCTACGCGGCTCTACGGCCCGGACGAGTGGTTCCCGAAGGAAACCTTCGATGCGCTCAAGGAATACTCGGTCTCGATCAAGGGGCCGATGACGACGCCGGTCGGCGGCGGCATCCGCTCGCTCAACGTCGCGCTGCGCCAGGAGCTCGACCTGTACCAGTGCGTGCGCCCGGTGCGCTACTTCAAGGGCGTGCCGTCGCCGCTGAAGAACCCGGAGCTGACCGACATGGTCATCTTCCGCGAGAACACCGAGGACATCTACGCCGGCGTCGAATGGCAGTCGGGTTCGGATGCCGCGAAGAAGGTCATCAAGTTCCTGACCGAGGAGATGGGGGTCAAGAAGATCCGCTTCCCCGAGACCTCCGGCATCGGCGTCAAGCCGATTTCCGTCGAGGGCACGACCCGTCTGGTGCGCGCCGCGATCAATTACGCGATCGAAAACGACCGCAAGTCGCTGACGCTGGTGCACAAGGGCAACATCATGAAGTTCACCGAAGGCCTGTTCCGCGACACCGGCTACGAGGTGGCGCAGAAGGAGTTCGGTGCCGAGCCGATCGACGGCGGCCCGTGGTGCAAGTTCAAGAACCCGAAGACCGGCCGCGACATCGTCGTCAAGGATGCGATCGCCGACGCCTTCCTGCAGCAGATCCTGCTGCGTCCGGCCGAGTACGACGTGATCGCGACCAGCAACCTGAACGGCGACTACATCTCCGACGCGCTGGCCGCCCAGGTCGGTGGCATCGGCATCGCGCCGGGGGCGAACATTTCCGACCAGTATGCGTGCTTCGAAGCGACCCACGGCACGGCGCCGAAGTATGCCGGGCTCGACAAGGTCAATCCGGGCTCGCTGATCCTGTCGGCCGAGATGATGCTGCGCCACCTCGGCTGGCGCGAGGCCGCCGACCTCGTCATCAAGGGCATGGAAGCGGCGATCGGCGACAAGCAGGTCACCTATGACTTCGCACGCCTGATGGAGGGTGCGAACGAGGTGTCGTGCTCGGGCTTCGGCGATGCGATGATCGCGCGCATGTAAGCACGTCCCGCACGATCCGCGCGAAGCCCCCGGCAACGGGGGCTTCGTCGTTTACGGCGGCTGTGCCCGCGGCGTGGCGCTTGCGCCGAGGGCGATACGGTGCAGGTGTGGGGTGCTGCGTGTGCCGGTGGCGCCCGGCGGCCCCCGTGCGTCGGGGCGCCTCAGTGCGGGCTGCGCACGATCAGCATCGACACTGCCGCCTTGCGCACGAGATTCTCCGCGACGCTGCCCAGCAGCAGGCGGCGGAAACCCCGGCGTCCGTGCGAGCCGACGACGAGCAGGTCGGCACCCGACTCCCCGACGGCCTGCGCGATCTGGTCGGCCGCATGCATGTCCTGCGACGTGAGCAGCCGCGAGCGTGGCGTCACCCCGGCCGCCTGTGCGTGTGCGACCGCGCCGTCGAGTATCGAACGGCCGTTGGCGATCAGGGCCTGCTCGAGCGGCCGGGTATTGGCCAGGGCGGCGCCGTGGGTCGCGAAGGACTGGATCAGCGACTCGTCGACCGCGTGGGCGATCTCGAGCGTCGCATCGTGCGCGTTCGCCAGCGCAATGGCCTCGTCGAGCGCCTTGCGCGAGGTGTCGCTGTCGTCGACCGCGACCAGAATGTGTCGGTACATCGGTACTCCTCGTGCCGGATTGGAGATCGGCTGCAAGCGTATCACTGCCGGCCGCCGGCACGAAGTTCCGAGCGCGTACCGCGCCGCGCGTCGCCGCGAGGGACCGCGCGGATGCATTCGGGCCGGATTCCACGTCAATCCGGGCCTTGTAAGGAATGAGTAAGATCAAGAACGAATAATCACCCTGCTGTTTTTGTGGTTCGGGGGCTCGCGGCCGTCCAGGTCGCATGCCCGGGTAACGTCAATTACGAGGAGACGGTATGGAAAACAAAGCCAATCCTGAAGGCTATTGGAAGGCGACGCTTGGCCTGCTGGCCAAGGTGCTGACCGTGTGGTTCCTGGTGTCGTTCGGCGCCGGCATTCTGTTCGCGCCGGCACTCAACAACATCCACCTGGGGGGCTACCCGCTCGGGTTCTGGTTCGCCCATCAGGGGTCGATCTACGTGTTCATCGCGTGCATTTTCTACTACGCGAAGAAGATGGGCGACATCGACCGTCAATTTGACGTTCACGAAGAGTAAGAGGGGCCGCATACATGGATAACCTGCAATTAATGACGTATCTGTTCGTCGGCGCGTCCTTCGCGCTGTACATCGGCATCGCGGTGTGGGCGCGTGCGGGCAGTACCAAGGAATTCTATGTGGCCGGCGGCGGCGTGCATCCCGTCACCAACGGCATGGCGACCGCAGCCGACTGGATGTCGGCGGCCTCGTTCATCTCGATGGCCGGCCTGATCGCCAACATGGGCTACGGCGGCGGCCTGTTCCTGATGGGCTGGACCGGCGGCTACGTCATCCTCGCAATGCTGCTCGCCCCGTACCTGCGCAAGTTCGGCAAGTTCACGGTGCCGCAGTTCATCGGCGACCGCTTCTACTCGAGCTCGGCCAGCACCGTCGCGGTCCTGTGCCTGCTGGTCGCGTCGATCACCTACGTGATCGGCCAGATGACCGGCGTCGGCGTGACCTTCTCGCGCTTCCTCGGTGTGACCAACGAGATGGGCATCTATATCGGCATGGGCATCGTGTTCGCGTACGCGGTGTTCGGCGGCATGAAGGGCATCACCTACACCCAGGTCGCCCAGTATGTCGTGCTGATCTCTGCCTACACCGTGCCGGCGGTCTTCATCTCGCTGTCGCTGACGGGCAACCCGCTGCCGCAGCTGGGTCTGGGCGCCGGCCTTTCGGGCCAGGACGTGTCGCTGCTCGCGCGCCTCGATCAGGTCGTCACCGATCTGGGCTTCAACCAGTACACCACGTCCGTTCCCGGCAGCACGCTCAACATGTTCGTGTACACCGTGTCGCTGATGATCGGCACCGCGGGTCTTCCGCACGTGATCATCCGCTTCTTCACCGTGCCGAAGGTGTCCGACGCGCGCAGCTCGGCCGGCTGGGCGCTGGTGTTCATCGCAATCCTCTACACGACCGCTCCGGCCGTGGCCGCGATGGCGAAGTACAACCTGCACGCGACGGTCAACAGCGCGGCGGCTACCGGCGGCGACATGTTCGTGCCCGAGGCGAGCCTCGCCTACGACGAGCGCCCGGCGTGGATGGGTCGCTGGGAGCGTACCGGTCTGCTGCAATGGGAAGACAAGAACGGCGACGGCCGCATCCAGTACTACAACGACAAGACCGGCAATGCGGAAGCCAAGGCCAACGCCGAGGCGGCCGGCTGGAAGGGCAACGAGCTGACGGTCAACGCCGACATCATGGTGCTCGCCAATCCGGAAATCGCGCTGCTGCCCAACTGGGTCATCGCGCTGGTTGCGGCCGGCGGTATTGCCGCGGCGCTGTCGACGGCGGCCGGGCTGCTGCTGGCGATCTCGTCCGCGGTGTCGCACGACCTGCTCAAGAACGTGCTGATGCCGGACCTCTCGGAGAAGGGTGAGCTGATGGCGGGCAAGATCGCGATGGCCGTCGCAATCGTGTTCGCGGGCTGGCTGGGTCTGAACCCGCCGGGCTTCGCCGCGGGCACCGTGGCGCTCGCATTCGGTATCGCGGCGAGCTCGCTGTTCCCGGCCATCATGATGGGCATCTTCAGCAAGACGATGAACAAGGAAGGCGCCATCGCCGGCATGCTGTCCGGTCTGGGCGTCACGCTGTTCTACGTGTTCGCGCACAAGGGCCTGTTCTTCATCAAGGGCACCGAGTACGTCGATCTGATCGGCGGTCCGAACTCGTTCTTCGGCATCACGCCGGAAGCGTTCGGAGCGATCGGGGCATTGGTGAACTTCATCGTCGCGGTCATCGTGCTGCAGGTGACGAAGAAGGCGCCGGATCACATCCAGCACCTGGTCGAAAGCGTTCGCATCCCGCGCGGTGCGAAGGCGGTCGACGGCAGCCACGCGCACTGACGGCTGCCCGGGGCCGGGAACAGTCCGGCCCGCCCCCTAGGGGGCTGAATGCGCGGGGACGACCCGGCGTGTTCTCGAGCGGCTGATGGCAAGCGGCGCGTGGCGCCGTCCTCGTGGAAGCCGTCAGGCTGCACCAACCCCGCCGGAGCGACTGGCGGGGTTTTTTCTTTTGTGGCACCTTGTCCGGCAGTGGTCCGCCCGCTGGCGGGCAGAAGCGGAGTAACGCATGGCGTTCGACATCAGCATTGCAATGACCTGGATCCTGTTCCTGGCCCTGTTTCCGATCGCTTTTTTCTGGCTGCGGCGCGCCTGGAGGATCATCGTGCGGCGCGATTTTTCCGAGGTCGCCCTCAGGCGCGGCGAGGCGCCGCCCGATCAGGCGCGATTCGCGCCGTATTCGGCGCTGGTCAACCTGGTCGGCGGCGTCGTCGCGGTTGCGGTGATCGTGTCGGTGCTGTTCGCGCAGGTCGAGTACCAGACCTGGAGCGCAATCGCCGGAATCACGATCTGGTGCAAGGTGTTCGCCGATTTCGCGTTGAGCCGGCACGCCCACAATTTCGCGACGCGCAAGGCGGCCGCGCAAGGCAAGGTCGATCAGGCGTCGGGCGGGAAAGGGTAATCCCGCCCGCCCGCGGCGACGCGCACGCTCGTCGCGGCACGTGCGGCGGCCAGGGCGACCCCGGTGTTGCGCTTTTCGCCCCCGTGTCCGACACGAATGTGGCCGCCGTCGGCGCCTGGGCGGCCCCGGGTGCAGCGGCGCGGCGTGGTCAGCGCCTGCGCTCGGCGACGCCGAAACGCCGATCGAGCCGGTTCATGACCCATACATAAACGCCGACGATCAGCAGGAACACCAGCAACGCACCCTGCGAAAACACGTAGAACGCGAACGGAAAGCCGAACAGCGTGTATTCGTTGAGCGGGCGCGCGAAATAGCCGGTGACGAAGGTGATGCCGAACCAGACCGCGAGCAGGCCCGTGGTCAGGTACAGGTTCAGGCGCCAGTAGGCGCGTTGCCGTGGTGTCAGTTTCATCCGTTCGGGTGCCGCCGTCGCGGCGTCGGTTCGGTGGTGCGCTGCCGCCGCGGCGCGGCGCAGTTCAGGTCGTGTGGCGGTTCGCGTAGTCGCGTGCAAGCCGCTGCTGCACGTCGTTCGGTGCCGGCTCGTGGCCGGCTGCGGTCATCGTGAATTCGCTGTCGCCGGCGCAGATTGCCTTCAGTCGTGATTCGAAGCCTTCCATCTCGGCCATCGGCACGATCGCCGTGATGCGGGTCCAGCCGGGCGCCGGGCTCTCGGTGTTGGTCAGCCGGCCGCGCCGGCCGGAGAGCTCCGCGCTGATCTCGCCGAAGTACTGCTCCTGCAGCTTCACGCTGACCTCGAGCAACGGCTCGAGCACGATCGGACGCGCGCCGAGCAGGGCTTCGAGCGTGGCGTGGCGACCGGCCGTCACGAACGACACCTCGTTCGAGTCGACCGCGTGGTGCTTGCCGTCGACCAGCACGACGCGCACGTCCTGCACCGGGAAGCCGGCCAATGCGCCTTCGGCGAGTGCCTGACGCACCCCTTTTTCGACCGCCGGCAGGAAGTTGGTCGGGATCGCGCCGCCCTTGACCTCGTTGCCGAGCTCGATGCCGGCGCCACGCTCGAGAGCTTCGACGCGCAACGCGACCTCGCCGAACTGGCCTGCGCCGCCGCTCTGCTTCTTGTGACGGTAACGCGCTTCGGCTGCGCCGGTGATCGTCTCGCGATACGGGATCGTCGGCGCCGCCGTGTCGAGCTGCAGGTTCCAGCGCGTGCGCAGCTGCTCGAGCACGATGCGCAGGTGCAACTCGCCGAGACCGCGCACGACGATGTTGCGGCTGCGCGGATCGAAGTCGACGCTCAGGCACGGATCCTCGTCCTGCAGGCGCACGAGCGCCTCGGAGAGCTTCTGCTCGTCGCCGTGCTTCTGCGGAATCAGCGCAAGGCCGAACACCGGCTGCGGATAGCGCGGCGAGATCAGGTGGTAGTAGTCCTCGTCGTGCGAGTCGTGCAGCACTGCATCGGGGTGGATGTCGTCGATGCGGGCCACCGCGCAGATGTCGCCCGGCACGCCGAGCGGTGTTTCGACCTGATTCTTGCCCTGCAGCCGCAACAGGTGTGCGACCTTGAACGGCTTGCGTCCATCGCCGATGAAGAGTTGGGAGTTCGGTGTGATGGTGCCCTGGTGGATGCGGAAGATGCCGAGCTTGCCGCGGAACGGATCGTTGGCGACCTGGAACACGTGTGCGATCGCGTGGCGATCGGGTTCGGGCACGACCTCGACCGGTTCGGCCTGCTCGCCTTCGCCCTTCAGAAAACGCGGCGGATTGCCTTCGGTGGGGTCGGGCATGAGGCGGCCGAGGATGTCGAGCAACTGCGGCACGCCGGCCCCGGTGCGCGCGGACACGAAGCACACCGGAATCAGGTGCCCTTCGCGCAGCGCCTTCTCGAACGGGTCGTGCAACTGCTCGGGGTCGAGCGACTCGCTCTGCTCGAGATAGGCGGCCATCAGCGCCTCGTCGAGCTCGACGACCTGATCGACGATGGCGTCGTGGGCGGCACGCACGGACGAGAATGCCGGCTCGGCCGCCTCGTCCGGTGCGAAGAAGCAGTCGAGGACGCTCTCTCCGTGCGGACCGGGCAGGTTGATCGGCAGGCACTCGCGACCGAAGGCGTCGCAGAGCGAGGCCAGCAGCGCTTCGAAATCGACGCTGTTGGCGTCGACCTTGGAGACGATGACGAGCCGGCACTTGTCGGCCGCCGCGCTCATCATGCGCCGCGTGCCGCTCTCGATGCCGGACTGCGCGCTGACCACGACCGCCGCGGTGTCGACCGCCGGCAGCGCCTGCAGCGCCCGGCCGGCGAGGTCGGGCAGTCCGGGCGTGTCGAGCAGGTTGATCCAGTGCCCGGCCCACTCGAGGTGTGCGATCGACGTCGACAGCGAGTGGCCCATCTCCTTTTCCTGCGGGTCGTAGTCGGCGAGCGTGGTGCCGCGCTCGACGCTGCCGGCCGTGCCGATCTCGCCGGCCGCCGCGAGCAGCGCTTCGAGCAGCGAGGTCTTGCCGCTGCCCGCGTGCCCGAGCAGGGCGACGTTGCGGATGTCGTGGACCGAGTTCGGTGTCATGGTGATGTCCTCCCGCCGTCGTTGTTTGCCGACAGTTTCCCCCTCTCGGCCACTGTGCGCAACGGTTGCGCGGCGGCGCTCAGGAAAGCACGGCGGCGAGCCATGGCGCGATCCACGGCAGCGTCAGCGCCGTGACGAGTGCATTGAGCCCCATCGCCAGCGCCGCGAAGACGCCGGCCTGTTCGCTGACCTGGAAGGCGCGCGCGGTGCCGATGCCGTGCGAGGCCAGCCCGATCGCGAAGCCGCGCACCGCGTGGTCGTCGATGCGCAACGCCTGGTAGATGAAGCGTGCGCAGACGGCGCCGAGAATGCCGGTGATGATCACGAGCACGGCGGTCAGCGAGGCGAGCCCGCCCAGGCCTTCGGCGATGCCCATCGCGATCGGGGTGGTGACGCTCTTCGGTGCGAGCGACATCATCGACTCGCGGCTGGCGCCGAGCGCCGCGGCAATGCCGACCGCCGACAGCGCGGCCGTCAGCGAGCCGACCACGAGCGTCAGCAGCAGCGGCACGAGCATCGCCCGCAGGCGCTGCCATTGTGCGTGGAGCGGGATCGCGAGCGCGACGGTGGCCGGCCCGAGCAGGAAGTGCACGAACTGTGCGCCGTCGAAATAGGTGTCGTAGTGCGTGTCGGTCAGCGTCAGCACGGCGACGAGCATCGCCACTGCGATGAGGACGGGATTCACCAGCGGATGCTGGTTGGCGCGCTGGTACAGCCACCAAGCCGCCTGATAGGCGAGCAGCGTCAGGGTCAGACCGAGCAGCGGCGTCGTCGACAGATAGACCCAGATTTCGCCGAATTCCGGGCTCATGATCGGTCCCTCCGGCCACGGGCGCGCCGTGTCAGCGCCTCGAGCAGCAGCGCCGAGACGGCGATCGACAGCACGGTGCTCGCGGCCAGCGCGACGACCAGCGGCAGCCATTCGTCGGCCAGCCGCTGAAAGTGCAGCATCACGCCGGTGCCGGCCGGCACGAACAGCAGCGACAGATGCTGCAGCAGCCCGTTGGCGGTGCCGTGCAGCGCCGGCGCGGGTCCGTTGCGTGCGATCAGCGTGGCGAACAGCAGCCCCATGCCGACCACCGGACCGGGAACGGGCAGCGCGAAGCCGCGCACCAGGACTTCCCCTACGAGCTGGTAGACCAGCAACAGTGTCAGAGCACCGATCATGTCAGCTCCGCCATCGATCCGAGGCTCACATTATTCACGCGGCACGCGCCTGCGTCATGCCCGTATGCTGTATCGCGAGGCGTCGGAGCGACAAAATGGCGCCCGCGAGGGGCGCCACGATTTCACGCTCGAGCGCGACAGCCGTTGCGCTGCGGTGGCGCATCATTCCCGCAACGCAACGGCCGAGCGTCTCGCTCAGGCCTTCGCCTTGGCGACCTGGCGCCAGTGGTGCAGCAGCGGCTCGGTGTAGCCGCTGGGCTGCTCGCAGCCCTTGAAGACGAGGTCGCTGGCGGCCCGGAAGGCCTGCGAGCGCTCGAACTCCGGAGCCATCGGTCGATAGGCGGGATCGGCCGCGTTCTGGCGATCGACGACTGCGGCCATGCGCTCGAGCGTTTCGCGCACCTGGACCTCGCTGACGACGCCGTGGCGCAGCCAGTTGGCAATGTGCTGGCTCGAGATGCGCAGCGTCGCGCGGTCTTCCATCAGTCCGACGTTGTTGATGTCGGGCACCTTGGAGCAGCCGATGCCCTGTTCGACCCAGC
>DAOMOP010000052.1:0-20913 GCA_035444405.1 Rhodocyclaceae bacterium | reverse complement strand
GATCAGGCTGATCTCGAGCCAGTCGAGGAAGAAGCCGGCGACGAAGGCGATGAACAGGATCACGACGACGATGCCTTCGGGCGGCAGCGGAATGCTCTGCAGCATGTGGGCGATGAACTCGTCGCCGCCGAGCGAGCGCAGCACCACCGCGAACGCCGTCGCGCCGAGGAAGATGCCGAACACAAAGGCCGTGGTGACGGTCGTCTGTTCGCACACCTCCTTGATCACCGGCAGCGACAGCTTGCCGTTGGCCGCCGCGAGCAGCGTCGCACCGAGCGCACCGACGCCGGCCGCTTCGGTCGGCGTCGCGATGCCGAAGAAGATCGAGCCGAGCACGGCGAGGATGAGCGCCATCGGCGGCACCACGGCGAGCAGGACCCGGCCGACCAGGCCCCACGTCACCGGCGGCAGGTCGCGCGGCACCTGGGCGAGCTTCGGATTGATCGCCGCCGCGACCACGACGTACACGATGTACAGCAGGCCGAGCATCACGCCCGGAATCAGCGCCCCCATGAACAGGTCGCCGACCGACAGCGACAACTGGTCGGCCATGATGATCAGCATGATGCTGGGCGGAATCAGGATGCCGAGGGTGCCGGCCGATGCGACTACGCCGCTCGCGAAGGCCGGCGAGTAGCGCTGCTCGAGCATCACCGGGATCGACAGCATCGCGAGCAACACCACCGAGGCGCCGACGATGCCGGTCGAGGCGGCGAGCAGGATGCCGATCGAGATCACCGCGACGCCGAGGCCGCCGCGAAAACGGCCGAACAGCTGCACGAAGTTCGTCATCAGCCGCTCGGCGATGCCCGAGCGCTCGAGCATCAGGCCCATGAAGATGAACATCGGCAGGGCGACCAGCACCCAGTTGCTCATCTGCGAGAAGATGCGCTGCACGATGACGCCGAAGATGCGCCAGTCGGTCAGGAAATAGGTATCGACATCGAAGTACTCGGCGGCGATGATGCAGCCGACGCTGAACACCACCGCGATGCCGGCGAGCAGCCACGCCACCGGATAGCCGGTGAAGATCAGCAGGATGAAGCTGCCCAGCATCGCGATTACAAGTAGTTCGTAGGTCTCGAGCACGAGCCGGCTCCTATCCTGGTGAAATCGTCAACGACAGCGCCGCGATGCGGCGTTCCTGCAAGAAGGCGAGCGAATCGCGGCCGCCTCAGCGCGGACGCGGGAAACCCGTGAGCAGCGACACGGCACGAAGCAGCCGTGCCAAACCGGCCATCGCCAGCAGGACGAAGGCATAGATGATGACCGATTTGATGAGCCAGCGCATCGGCAGCCCGCCCGGCGCGGCCGACACCTCACCGATCTGATACGCACGTTCGACGAACGGCCACGCGTAGGACAGGATGAAGTAGCAGAACGGCAGGAAGAACAACAATATGCCGAGCACCTCGATCACCGCGCGCGTGCGCGGCTGGAAGTGCTCGGCGAACACATCGACGCGCACGTGCCCGTCGCGCAGGAAGCAGAACGACAGCCCGATCATGAATCCAACCGCGTAGAGGTGCCACTGCAGCTCCTCGAGCGCGATGATGTTGGTGCCCATCACGTAGCGCAGCACGACGTTGCCGACGACCAGCAGCATCAGGGGCACCCAGATCCACGAGAAAATCTTGCCGAAGAAGCTGACAATCGCCTCCAGCACGTCCGACGGCAGCGTCCGCGGGTACTGGACTGCAGTCGAGCCGTGAGTGACGGCCTCGTCCACCTTGTGAACGTCGATGTTGATGTCAGCCATGTGTTTTCGGCCTGCTGGAATCGCTGGTGGATCGGGGTACACAGCGCATACTGCGGACGCTTACTTGGTTTCCACGCCGAAGTCACGCGGCAGGTAGCCATAGAACTTCCAGGTGCGGTGCTCGTCCTGGAACGCACGCATCGATCCATACACCTTGGCCCACATCGGATCGGCCTTGGAACGACGCTCCATGACGCGGTCGGTCGCCTCCTTGAACGCCTTCAGGATGTCGTCGTTGTACTGCACGAGCTTCACGCCCTGCTCCTGGAATTTCTTCAGCACCGCACCCTGCAGCGCCTCCGCCCGTGCCAGCGCATAGGCGTTGCCGGCCATGCAGGTGTTCTCGATCAGCGCCTGCGTCTGCTTGTTGAGCTTCTTCCACTCGTCGAGGTTGACGTACAGGTACTGGTTCGTCGACGGCTGGTGCCAGCCCGGCAGCGCGTAGTACTTCGCGACCTGGGCGAAACCGAGCTGCTGGTCCACCGTCGGCAGCGAGAATTCGGTCGCATCGAGCACGCCCGTCTCGAGCGCCTGGTACAGCTCGCCGCCGGGCAGCATCGTGACCGACATGCCGAACTCGGCCATGATCTCGCCGCCAACCCCGGCGGCGCGGAACTTCATGCCCTTGAACTGATCGACCGACGTGATCTCCTGGCGGAACCAGCCGGCCGCCTCGGGGCTGATCGTGCCACACAGGATCGGATAGACGTTGTACGGCTCGAACACTTCCTTGAGCAGCTTGTCGCCGTCGTGGAAATACATCCACGCGAGGAACTCCTGCGACTCGAGGCCGAACGGCGTCGCGCCGAACAGCGCCGACACCGGCACCTGGCCCCACTCGTAGCCCATCCACGAATAGCCCGCCGGAATGTTGCCGGTGCTGACGTTCTCGAACACCGACAGTGCCGGCACCAGCGCGCCGGGCTCGAACACCTGCAGATTGACGCGACCGTCGCTGGCCTCGCGCAGCATGTCGGCCACCTTCGGCATCGTGTCGCCCAGCGCCGTCAGCGAGGACGCAAAGGCCATCGGGACCTGCCAGCGAACACGGTCGAATTCGGCGGAAGCAGGGGCTGCTGCCACGAGCGTCGCGGCCAGAAGCGCCGTTCCCAGTGTCTTTTTCATCGAGGGTCTCCTTCGGTCGGTGGGGATGACGAACCAAGCAAAACGATTTTGCTGCGCGAAAGGTAACAAGGCGTGACACCCCCCGCAATCAAGGTAAACCCGATCCCGGCGTCCTCGAAAACAACAATTGATTCAAATGCTTGTAATCTTTAGAAAAACCTGTCAGACAACTTCTGGTGCGCCGCCTGCGCCGCCGCGGCGAGTCCCGGGAACGAGCGCTGCAGCCGCGGGGTCGACGCTCGAGAGGTGACAGGCGGGAGTTGTCCCGATGAGCAGCACGACGCGCAATCGCAAGCTCAAGATTTATCAGGAAGAGGTCAAGCTGCGCCACACCTCGCACTGGGATGCCGATTACATGAGCCGGGAAGAATTCGAGGCCTACATGGAGGGCAAGACGATGTGCCAGGTAAAGCGCGGTGCCGACGCGCCAGCCGGTGATTCCGGTGCCAGCGGGCCGCTGCGCTCGCTGTGGGACCGCTTTCTGCGCGCATGTCTGCGGCAGCGCTGAACGTGCCGCTTGCGGTGCGGGGGTGCGCCGGTGTGCTTGCCTGCGCCCTCGCGCCGCTCGTTTGCGTTGCGGCCGAAGCGCGGGATGTACGCCCGTGGCGGGTCGCCGTCGACATCGGCCACACGCTCGCCGCGCCCGGCGCGATCAGCGCGCGCGGACGCACCGAGCTCGAATTCAATCGGGACCTCGCCCACCGGGTCGTCGGCGCCCTCGAACGACTCGGCCTCGACACCGTCCTGGTCAACGCCGACGGCACGATCGCATCGCTGGCGGCGCGCCCCGAGTCGGTACCCGATGTGGACTTCCTGCTGTCGATCCACCACGACTCGGTGAGCGAGCACGAACTCACGCCGTGGATCTGGCAGGGGCGGGCGCTGGACTTTTCCGATCGCTGGCAGGGACACTCGATGTTCGTGTCGCGGCGCAACCTGGAGCCGGCGCGCAGCCTGCTGTGCGGCTCGGCCATCGGCGCACGGCTGCAGCGTCTGGGTTTCGTCCCGACCGAGAAGAACGCACGCCGACGCGACTATGCCGATCCGCTGCACGCCGTGCACTACTTCGACAATCTGGTGGTGCTCTACCGCGCGCGGCAAGCGGCGCTGCTGTTCGAGGCCGGCGTGCTCAAGCACCGCGACGAGGAGCTGCTGCTGCGCGACCCAGAGCGCCAGGCGCGCATGGCCGACGGCATCGCCACCGGCATCGCCGCCTGCCTGATGGCGGGACGCTAGACGAACACCGGTTCGGGCTCGAGTCGCACGCCGAAGCGTGCCGCGACGTCCGCCTCGATCGCCCGCGCGAGCCGCACGACATCGGCACCCCGCGCGCCGCCGCGATTGACCAGCACGAGCGCCTGGCGCTCGAAGCAACCGACCGGGCCGAGGTTGCGCCCCTTCCAGCCGCAGCGATCGATCAGCCAGCCCGCCGCGAGCTTGTGGCGGCCGTCGGGCTGCGGGTAATGGGGCAGATCGGGATGCGCGGCGAGCAAGGCGGCGAGCGTGGCCGCGTCGACGACCGGATTCTTGAAGAAGCTGCCGGCGTTGCCGAGACTCGCCGGGTCGGGCAGCTTGCGGCGGCGGATCGCGATCACCGCCGCAGCGATGTCGGCCGGCGCAGCGGCCTCGATTGCGCGGGCGGCGAGCTCGCGCGCGAGCTCGGCATAGACGGTGACCGGCCGCCAGCGCTTGGGCAGACGAAACGTCACCGCGGTGATCAGCCAGCGCCCGGCCGCCGCATTCTTGAATACGCTGTCGCGATAGCCGAAGCGGCACTGCGCCGCACCGAAGCGGCGCGGCGCACCGTCGTCGAGCGAGACCGCCTCGAGGCAGTGAAAGCGCTCGGCCATCTCCAGGCCGTAGGCGCCGATGTTCTGGATCGGCGCGGCGCCGACGGTGCCGGGGATCAGCGACAGGTTCTCGAGCCCCGGCCAGCCCCGAGCAAGCGTCCAGCACACGAAGCCGTGCCAGTCCTCACCGGCGCCGGCGCGCACGTACCACGCCGCGTCGTCCTCGGCGACCAGTTCGCGGCCGCCGATCGCCACCTTCAGCACGATGCCCGCGAAATCGTCGGTCAGCACGACGTTGCTGCCGCCGCCCAGCACCAGCCGCGGCGTGCTGCGCCAGTCCGGCAGCCGGGCCAGCGCGGCGACCTGTGCGGCGTGCTCGATGCAGGCGAGGCGCGCCGCGCGCGCCGGCAGTCCGAAGGTGTTGAGGCCCTGCAGGTCGGCCCCGACCGCGATCCGCGGCGCCTTGCTCGCCGCCCCGGGGCCCACGCTCAATGCTCGCGCTGCGCGATCGGAAACAGGCGGTCGTAGCTCAGATTGAAGCCGAACGCATAGGCGACATAGGCGCATGCGAGCGCGATGTCGGCGACGAGCGCCTCGAGCCAGCCCATGCCGGTCCACCAGACGATGACCGGAAGGCCCAGCACCAGAATCCCGCCTTCGAATCCGAAGGCATGGGCGACGCGCAGCCGGTAGGGCCGGCGGTCGGCCCTACGCCCCGTGAGGCGGCCCTCGATCCAGTCGAAGCCGGTGTTGTAGCCGGCGTTCCACAGCGCCGCGATCAGCGCGAGCAGTGCGAGCAGGCCGAGCGATTCGCCGATCGGCACCCCGCTCGCCCACGCGAACGGCGGCGTGATCAGCAGCAGGCCGCCGAGTTCGAACAGGGCGATCTGACGGAGGCGGTCGGGAAGGGAGCGCAGTTGCGGCGTTGAATGGGTCACGGCAGTGGTTCGGTCGCTGTTCGACGGTCGTGAACGGCAAAGGGTAGCGTGCCGCGCACGCCACTTCAAGGGCCGCCGCTCGGAGGCAGCACGTGCGCCGCCGCACCGGCCATGCCGGTGGCACCGCATGCGGCGCGCGACGCTTGGCAAGCGACCGATTTTCGGGTTTAACTTCGGCATGCTTCCCCGACACCTGCGCCCCATCCGATCGCTGATGATCGGCACCGCCCTGCTGCTGCTCGGCAACGGCCTGCTCAGCACGCTGCTCGCCCTGCGCGGCAGTCTCGAAGGCTATAGCGACGAGATGCTCGGCCTCATGGGTTCGGCATATTTCGTCGGCTTCTTCGTCGGCACCTATGTGGTGCCGCGGATGATCCGGCACATGGGCCACATCCGCGCCTTCAACTTCTTTGCCGCCGGCATCGCCGCGATCGTGCTGCTGCACTCGCTGATCGTCGATCCGTGGGTGTGGCTGAGCCTGAGAATCTTCACCGGCATCGCGCTGGTGGGCTTCTACACGGTCATCGAGAGCTGGCTCAACAGCCAGACCGCCGCCGAGCGGCGTGGCCAGGTGTTCGCGTTCTACATGATCGTCAACCTCGTCGCGCTGGCCGCCGCACAGCAGTTCCTGCATTTCGCCTCGCCCGAGACCTTCGTGCTGTTCTCGATCTCGGCAATGATGGTGTGCTTCTCGGTGATGCCGGTGGCGCAGACCCGGCTGCCGCAGCCGGCCATCACGCCGGTGCCGCGGCTGACCGTCGCGCGCCTGTGGCTGGCGGCACCGGCCGCGGTGGTCGGCGCGCTCGCATCGGGGCTGACGATGGGCACCTTCTGGGCGCTCGCCCCGCTCTATGCAAACCGGCTCGGCTTCGATGCCGGCGGCGTCGCGATGCTGATGACCACGGCGATCCTCGGCGGCGCGGCGCTGCAGTGGCCGCTCGGACATTTCTCGGACCGCGGCGACCGTCGCTATGCGCTCGGCACCGCGGCGGGCGGCGCCGCGCTGGCGGCCATGGCGATGGCGGCCGTCGGTGGCCATGCCTATGCCTTGCTCGGCGCCGCCTTCCTGTACGGCGGCATGGCGTTCGCGATCTATCCCATCGTCGTCGCGCATCTGGTCGACCACCTGTCGCACGAGGACATCCTGTCGGGCAACGCCGGCATTCTGCTGCTGCACGGACTCGGCGCGGTCGCCGGTCCGGCGCTCGTCGGCGCGCTGATGGGCATCGGCGGCCCGGCGGCGATGCCTGCGTTCTTTGCGGCGATACTCGGACCGATGGCCTTGTACGTGCTGCTGCAGGCGCGCCGCACCAAGGACGAGATCGTCGAGGAGCCGGCGCACTTCGTACCGATGGTGCGCACCGCCGCGACCGCGATGGAGATTGCCGCCGCGGTCGAGGAACACCACTTCGAGACGGCCGTCGAGGCGGTCGCCGAAGCGACCGTCATCCCGGCGACGGAGGCCGCAACCGGCCCGTCGTCCGAGCCCGGCGGGGCCGCCGCGAGCCCTGCCGAGCCGGAAAGCTCGACGCCCGCGACCAAGTCCGAACCGCATGCGCCAGCAGGCGGATCCGCCCCCCGAGCCGCCGCGCCTGCCGACGGCGCCGAGGCCGCCACCGAGGGCGCGGCTGCGGCGCCGCGCGAAAGCGCACCACAGGCGAGCGCGGGGGCGTCCGCCGGCGCCGCGACCCCTTCCGGCGCGGCGCATCACGCCGCACCGCTCGCTGCCCGCGAACCGCGCTGGCGCCACCGCGTTTCGCCGGCGACGGCGATACGGCCAGCGTGGCGCCGGACCACGCGCCGGCCGGCACCGCTTCGCGAGCCGGTCGCGAGCGGGGCCGACCGCGACGCCGGCATCGCGAGCGAGGCCGGCCGTGAGCCCTGATGCCCGGCGCGCCGCAATGCCGCAAGGATCTGCGCGCACGACACCGCCACCGCGATTCATGAAATTGGGGTTGACCCGAACTACCCAGCATGACATCGATCGGATAGTTTCGCCCTGACCGCGACCCGCCAGGCAGGCGGTGCATGCCCGCTCTGAAAGCACCCACTCAAGTGGCGTGACGCGACGGACACGACTCGGGCGACAATACAAGAAACGACTCAGAGAGCGGCATGCTTGAAATCGACAACATCGTCAAGGCTTTCGGCGGTTTTCGTGCCGTCGATGGCTGTTCGTTCAAGGTCAACAAGGGCGAGATCCTCGGCCTCGTCGGTCCGAACGGTGCGGGCAAGACGACGCTGTTCAACGTGATCGCCGGCGCCTTCCCGGCCACCTCCGGCACCATCCGCTTTCTCGGCGAGGATGTCACCTCGCTGCCGACCGACGCGCTGTTCCACAAGGGGCTGGTGCGCACCTTCCAGATTCCGCACGAATTCCATCGCCTGACCGCGCTCGAGAACCTGATGCTGGTGCCACCGCACCAGCCCGGCGAGAGCCTGCTCGCCAACTGGTTCAACTGGCGCGGGGTGCAGCGACACGAGGACGAGGTGCGCCGGCGCGCAATGGACACGCTGGCATTCCTCGAGCTCACCCACGTCGCCGACGAGCGCGCCGGCAACCTGTCGGGCGGACAGAAGAAGCTCCTCGAGCTCGGCCGCACGATGATGACCGATGCAAAGCTGGTGCTGCTCGACGAGCCGGCTGCCGGCGTCAATCGCACGCTGCTGCGCAAGCTCGAGGAGAAGATCCAGATCCTCAACCGCGAGCGCGACTACACCTTCATTCTCATCGAGCACGACATGGAGATGATCGAGAAGCTGTGCGACCCGGTCGTGTGCATGGCCGAGGGACGTGTGCTGATCCAGGGCGACTTCCACACCGTACGCAACGACCCGCGCGTGCTCGAAGCCTACCTCGGCGAGACGGCCGCACCACCGGCGGCGGCATCGGCCAGCGATGCGGGAGGCCGGCCGTGACGCCACTGCTGAAGATGGACCAGGTGCGCGGCGGCTACGGCGACGCCGACATCCTGCAGGGGGTGACGATCACCGTCGCGCCCGCCGAGATCGTCGTCATCGTCGGACCGAACGGCGCCGGCAAGTCGACGGCGATGAAGGCGGTGTTCGGGCTGCTGCACGTGCGCGGCGGACGCATCGTGTTCGATGGTGACGACATCACCGGGTGGAAGCCCAACCGCATCGTGCAGCGCGGCATCTGCTACGTGCCGCAGGTCGACAACGTGTTCCGCGAGATGACGGTGCACGAGAACCTCGAAATGGGCGCCTTCCTGCGCAAGGGTGATCTGTCCACGGCCTACGACCATGTGTATCAGCTTTTCCCCGACCTCAGGGCGAAACGGCGCACGCTCGCCGGCGACCTCTCGGGCGGGCAGCGGCAGATGGTCGCGATGGGCCGCGCACTGATGCTGCAGCCCAAGCTGCTGCTGCTCGACGAGCCCACCGCCGGGCTTTCGCCGAAGTACATGGAGCAGATCTTCCAGATCACGCGCGATGTGCGCGACACCGGCGTGGCGATCATGCTGGTCGAGCAGCACGCCAAGCAGGCCCTGGCGTTCTGCGACCGCGGCTACGTGCTGGCGACCGGCGCGAACCGCCACGAAGGCACCGGTGCGCAACTGCTCGGCGACGCCGAGGTGGCCCGCATGTTCCTTGGTGCCTGAGAAGCGGACGACGACATGGCCGTACTCGATTTCATCAACTTCTACCTCGTCCCCGGGCTGGTGCTGGGCTCGATCTACGCGATCGGCGCGATCGGCATCACGATGGTGTTCGGCATCCTGCGCTTTGCCCATTTCGCCCATGGCGACCTCGCGACGATGGGCGCCTATCTCGCGCTCGCCGCGGTCGTGCTGCTCGGTGCGAACCCGTGGATCGCACTGCCGATCGCGATGGCCGCCGCGGCCGCGCTGGCGATCGGCATCGACCGCGCGTTCTACGAGCATCTGCGCGAGCGCCCCAGGATCGTCACCGTGATGGCTTCGCTCGGCGTCGCGCTGATGCTGCGCTCGGTCGTGCAGGTGGTGTGGGGCGTGGATCCGGTGACCTACCAGCGCGGCATCGTGCGCCCCGACGAGTACTTCGGCATTCTGCTGCGCCCGCGCGAACTCTACACGCTGCTCTCGCTCATCGTGATCGTCGTCGCGCTGTCGGCCTTCCTGAAGATGTCCAAGTGGGGCAAGGCCATGCGCGCGATGTCCGACAATCCCGATCTCGCGCTGCTGTCGGGCGTCGACAACCGCCGCGTGACGATTCTGACGTGGGCGATCGTCGGCGCGCTGTGCGCGGCCTCGGGCTTCATGCTCGGCGTCAACACCGAGCTCAACTCGATGATGGGCTGGCACCTGCTGCTGCCGATGTTCGCCGCCGCCATCCTGGGCGGGGTCGGCCGCATCGAAGGCGCGGTGCTCGGCGGCTTCATCGTCGGCGTGGTCGAGGAACTCTCGGTGCTCGTGCTGCCCGGTCACTACAAGGCCGCCGTGGCCTTCGCGATCCTGTTGCTGATCCTGCTGGTGCGTCCGCGCGGCCTGCTCAACGGGAAGGTGCTCTAGCCATGGAACTCATCGGTCTCGCCAATTACGCCGTCTTCATCGCCATCCTGATCGGCATCTACGCGCTGCTCTCGCTCGGCCTCAACATCCAGTGGGGCTTCACCGGGCTCTTCAATGCCGGCATCGCCGGCTTCTTCGCGATCGGCGCATACACCTCGGCCATCCTCACCAGCCCCCACGTCGCCGGGCGGGTCGGCGGCTTCGAGCTGCCGATCGTCGTCGGCTGGGCGGGCGCGATCGCGATGGCGGCCGCGATCGCGTGGCCGATCGGCCGCATCTGCCTGCGCTTTCGCTCCGACTACCTGGCCATCGCGACCATAGGCGTGGCCGAGATCTTCCGGCTGGTGATCAAGTCCGAGGACTGGCTCACCGGCGGCTCGCGCGGCATCACCGGCATTCCGCGCCCGTTCGGCGACTTCGACTACATGGCCTCGCAGCTCGCCTATCTCGCCCTGGTCGTGCTCGCGGTGGTCGCGGTCTACCTGCTCGTCGAGCGCCAGCTCAGGGCGCCGTGGGGCCGCATGATGCGCGCGATCCGCGACAACGAGCACGCCGCCGCGGCGATGGGCAAGCGGGTCGAGGCGCGCCGCCTGCAGGCCTTCATTTTCGGCTGCGCGCTGATGGGGTTCGCCGGGGCGCTGTTCGTGCATTTCAACCGCTCGATCACCCCCGAGGCGATCGATCCGATGATCGCGACCTTCCTGATCTGGATCATGCTGATCCTCGGCGGGTCGGGCAACAACCGCGGCGCCATCCTCGGCGCCGTCGTGATCTGGCTGATCTGGTCGATCTCGGAGCTGCTCACCGACCGCCTGCCCACCGAAGTGGCAATCCAGGCCAAGTACATTCGGGTTTTCATCATCGGGCTGATGCTGCAACTCGTGCTACGCTTCAGACCGGAGGGCATACTCCCCGAAGAACGACGAAAAGAAGCGGCGCAGCCGCGTACGGCCACCAACGCCTGAACGCGGGCTGGGTCATGTGAAACCGGTACCCGCGATCCGGGTACATTCATGCTGGAGGAAAGGACGTGAAAGGCAAATCCACTGCAGCACTCGCCGCCTCGCTGCTCGGCGCGGCGCTGATCGCTTCGCCGGCCCACGCGCAGAATCAGAAGATCGCGCTGGTGAGCGGCATCTCCGGGCCGATCGCGGCGATGGCGCCGGCCATGCTCGAGGCGATGAAGCTCGCCGTCACCCATGTCAACGAGCAGGGCGGCATCGGCAGCGGCGGCAAGCTCGAGTTCGTCGTCGGCGACGACGCATGCAATCCGCAGAATGCCACCGACGCCGTCACCAAGGCGGTCAACATCGACCGCGTGATCGGCGTGGTCGGCCCGGCCTGCTCGGGCGCGGTGCTCGCAGCGGCGAACTCGGTGACGGTCCCCGCCGGCGTACTCATGATCACGTCGTCGGGCACCTCGCCGCAGATCACCGGAATCGACGACAAGGATCTCGTCTTCCGCACCGTGCCGTCCGACGACTACCAGGGTCGCGCGCTTGCGCGCACGCTCAAGGCGCGCGGCACCGAGAAGGTCGCGGTGGCCTATCTCAACAACGACTACGGCAAGGGCCTCGCCGAGGCCTTCAAGGACGAGTTCGAGTCGATCGGCGGCACCATCGCCGGCTATTCGGGCCATGAAGCGGGCAAGGCCTCCTACCGCTCGGACCTCGCCCAGCTCGCACGCGGCGGCGCCGACACGCTGGTGATCTTCGACTATGGCGACGGCACCGGGCTGGTGCTGCTGCGCCAGGCGCTCGAGAACAGCTTCTTCGAAAACTACATCGGCGCGGACGGCATGAAGTCCGAGGCGGTGATCCGCGAGCTCGGCGCCGACAACCTGAAGACCTTCTTCACCTCTTCACCGGTCGGTGAAGCGTCGGCCTCGCTCGACGCCTTCAACAAGGCCTTCTCCGCCGCCGGCCACGATCCGAACGCGATCTTCGCGACCACCTCCTACGACGCCGCGTTCCTGATGGCGCTCGCGATCGAGAAGGCGGGCGGCGACCGGGCGAAGCTCTCGCAGGCGCTGCGCGAAGTGGCCAGCGCGCCGGGCGAGCCGATCCTGGTCGGCGAGTGGGCCAAGGCCAAGCAGCTGATCGCCGAGGGCAAGGAGATCGACTACAAGGGCGCCGCGGGCGAGCACGAGTTCGACGAGAAGGGCGACGTGCCGGGCAACTACGCCTTCTTCCAGGTGAGCGGCACGACCTACGAGGCGATCGCCGAAATGAAGTAAGCGGCACTCTCCAACGGCACGACCGCACGGCCGCGATCGCTCGCGGCCGTTTTCGTTCCGGTCTGCCGTTACGCGGCCGAAACAGGCGTTACACGACGGCAACACTCGCACGCGCACGCGAAATCACCGCAATACGCCGCGTCCCTAGCATGGGCTCCCATGGAATCGCGACCACCCCGGTCCGCCACGGAGAGGCCCATGAGAAACGCGCACCGCAACGCCGTCGTCGTCGCCGCCGCCGCGACGCTGCTGATGGCCATCACGATGGGGTCGCGCACCGCGTCCGGGCTGTTCGTCTCGCCGCTCAACACCGCCACCGGCCTCGGGCTGGTCACGATCAGCTTCGCCGGCGCGCTCAATCAGCTCGCCTGGGGCGTGGCCCAGCCCTTCGTCGGCATGGCCGCCGACCGCCGGGCTCATCGGCAGGCTGTTCGGCCTGCAGCGCATGGCCACGCTGCTCGGCATCGTGATGTTCGTGCATCAGATCGGCGCCTTTCTCGGCGTATGGCTCGGCGGCATCGCCGTCACGCTGACCGGCAGCTACGACTGGATCTGGTATGCCGACGTCGCGCTGGCGCTGCTCGCCGCGGCGATCCATGTGCCGCTGCGCGAGAACCGCGCCGCCGACGCCGCCGCACCGGCCACGACCGCAGCCCGCGGACTAGGGGCGACCACCGCCTGAACGCCGACGCGGACATGGTGCTCGGCACGGGCGCGGCGTCGACGCCGCACGAGACGGTCAGCCCCGAGCCCAGACGCCGCTCGCCGACGAAGCTCGTCCCCCGCCCCTCGCGCTCGGCCGCCAGCCGCCGTGCCGCGCCACGCCGCCGGGATCGATGCGGCCGCTCGGCGCACCGGACACGCGCCGCCTACGGCACGTACATGTAACCCGCCCCGCGCACCGTACGGATCAGGCGCGGGCGCTCCGGGTCGGGCTCGATCTTGCGGCGCAGCCGCGCGATGCGGATGTCGATCGAGCGATCGAAGGGCTCCCATTCGCGGTTGCGCGTCAAGCTCAGCAGCTGGTCGCGCGACAACACCTGGTTGGGCCGTTCGACGAACACGCGCAGCAGCTCGAACTCCATCGCCGTCAGCACGATCTCCTCGCCGGCCGCGTCGAACAGCCGGTGCGCACGCAGGTCGAGCCGGCACGGACCGACCGCGACACCGGCCCCGACGTGCATCGGCGCAACCCCCGCCGCCCCCGGCACAGCCCCCGCAGCGTCCGGCGCTTGGACGGACGGCGCCTGCAGGCGGCGCAGCACGCTCTTGACGCGCGCGAGCAGCTCGCGCGGCTCGAACGGTTTGGCGATGTAGTCGTCGGCCCCCATCTCGAGGCCGACGACGCGGTCGACGACCTCGGCCGCGCCGGTGACCATCACGACGCCGAGCGCGTGGTGCTCGCGCAGGTAGCGCAGCAGGCTCAGACCGTCCTCGCCCGGCAGGCGCAGGTCGAGCAGCACCACGTCGGGCACCGCATGCGCGAGCGCCGCGCGCATCGACTCGCCGCTGTCGGCCTCGCCGACCTCGAAGCCGTGCAGCAACAGGTACTCGCTCAGCATCGCCCTGACGTCGGGATCGTCGTCCACCAGCAGTACGCGGCCTGCCGCCGTCATCGCCGTCTCCGCCTCTGCGCACCCCTTGGAGTATAGATCAGCGCACTGAAACGCTTGCGCAACGCGACGAATACACAGCGATACCAAGTCGCGCCAAAGCGAAAAGCGGCCGATACCTTCGGTGCCCAGAATGCAGCCATCGACGCCACGCCCGCCACGGCGGCAACGATCGAAGCGCAGACGACCCGCAGGAGACACCGCCATGAAGCCCCTCAGCCCCACCCGCATCGACTCCGACCCCGCCGCACGGATCGCCCGCCATCCGGCCGGCCTCCTCGCCCGCATGCTGCACGAAGCGTTCGAGTTCGCCGGCTTCGTGCGCAACGAAGTGCGCGCCGCACGCCAGCGGCGTCACATGGAACGCCTGCTGCATCGCCAGGCGCGCGAGCTGTCGCGGCTCGACACCCGCACGCTCAAGGACATCGGCCTGCACCACAGCGAGATCGGCTCGCTGGTCGCGGAGCTGGCCGAGCGCGCCGAGGCCACGCGCCGGCACGGCGAGCGCGCGCCGGACGGTTCCGTCACACCGCTGTACTGACACGTCTCACCCCCCCACCGCCCAAGGAGAGTCATCATGGAAACCACCCTGTCCGCCCCCGGCATCCCGGTCGATACGCAGCGCTACGCCAAGTGCGTCGAAGTGTCCAAGCGCGTACGCTTCGACATCGACCGCGACGTGATCCGCGGCCGCCAGTTCGACTTCGACAAGAAGTTCCTGCCCGACGGCCTGTCGCGCATCGACGCGCTGCCGTTCCTGACGCCAGCCGAGAAGCGCTTCCTGTCGCAGGTGCAGGGCCGCAGCTATGCGAACATCTTCGGCCTGGTCGAGCGCTTCATCAGCGCGCAGATCCTCGACGTGTCGCGCGACCACTGGTTCGGCGACCAGGTCGCGCTCGAGGCGCTGGTGCGCTTCTCCGACGAGGAGATCAAGCACCAGGAGATGTTCCGGCGGCTCGAGCAGATGGCCGCGGCGCGCATGCCCGCCGGCTACGCCTTCCTGCCCGACCCGAACGAGGTCGCGCGCGCGGTGCTGGCCGCATCGAAGTGGGCGGTGCTCGGACTGACCTGCCACATCGAGATCTTCGTGCTCCAGCACTACCACAGCAGCATCGACGCGGACGACGACCTGTCGGAGCTGTGGAAGGACGTGTTCCTGCACCATGCGCGCGAGGAGTCGCAGCACGCCATCCTCGACGAGCTCGAGTGGGTGCGCGAGAACGCCCGGCTCGACGACGACGCGCGCGACCGCGCGGTCGACGACCTGATCGCGCTGGTCGCCGCGGTCGACGGCATCCTGCAGGCGCAGGCCAAGGCCGACGCGGACTACTTCGCCGGCGCCGCCGCACGCGGCTTCACGCCCGCCGAGGCGGCGCACATCCACGCGACGCTGCGGCGCGCCTATCGCTGGCAGTACATCGTGTCGGGCGTCGAGGACCCGCGCTTTGTCGGCGTGCTCGGGCCGATGATCGACGAGGCGCAGTACCGGCGCATCGGCGCGGCGCTCGCACCGATCGTCGAGGATGTGCGCGCAATCGTGCACCGAGCGTTCGATCCGAGCCCCGCGAGCGCATGACCGGCCCGGTGGCGGCGCCCCGCGCGGGGACCGCCACCGGCTGCCCCGCCGGCCAAGCCATTTACGACTCCCGCTGCCGACCGGCACGCACGCGCCGCGTGCGCCACCGGCAACACCCCGCGATCTTCGAGGACTACGACCATGGGCAAGCGATTCGACAGCATTCTCGACACCATCGGCAACACGCCGGTGGTGCGCATCAACAGGCTCGGGCCGAAGCACGTCAACCTGTTCGCCAAGGTCGAAGCCTTCAATCCGATGGGTTCGGTCAAGGATCGGCTCCCGCTCGGCGTCATCGAGGACGCCGAACGGCGCGGCGAACTCAAGCCGGGCCAGACCATCGTCGAAGCGACCAGCGGCAACACCGGCATCGGCCTGGCGATGGTGTGCGCGCAGAAAGGCTATCCGCTGGTCGTGACGATGGCCGAGAACTTCAGCGTCGAGCGGCGCCGGCTGATGCGCTTTCTCGGTGCCCGCGTGATCCTGACCCCCGCCTCGCAGAAAGGCTCGGGCATGGTCGCGAAGGCGCGCGAACTCGCCGAGGCGCACGGCTGGTGGCAACCGCGCCAGTTCGAGAACCCCGCCAATGCCGACGTGCACGCGCGCACCACGGCAGTCGAGATCCTCGACGATTTCGCCGACGTCGGGCTCGACTACTGGGTCACCGGCTTCGGCACCGGCGGCACGCTGAACGGCGTCTCGCGCGTGCTGCGGCAAAGAAGCCCGAACACGCGCATCGTCGTGTGCGAGCCCGACAACTCGGCGATCCTCGCCAGCGGCATCGCGCAGGCGCGCCGCGACGACGGCTCACACAGCGCCAGCCACCCCGCGTTCCGCCCGCATCCGATGCAGGGCTGGTCGCCCGACTTCATCCCGCGGCTGGCCGAGGAGGTCGGCGACGACCGGCGCATCGACCGCTTCATGGCGATCGGCGGCGGCGACGCGCTGCGCTGCGCACGCGAGCTGGCGCGGCGCGAGGGCCTGTTCGTCGGCATCTCGGCCGGCGCGACGCTCGCCGGTGCGCTGCAGGTCGCGGCGAGCGCAGAGCAAGGCGCCAACATCCTGTGCATGCTGCCCGACACCGGTGAGCGCTACCTCAGCACGCCGCTGTTCGACGATATTCCGACCGAGATGACCGCCGAAGAGCTCGACATCGCCCGCTCGACCGCCGGCTACCGTTTCGATGTCGCCGCGCCACCCGCGGCGCCCGCGAGCGCCGACCCCGCGACCGCCGACGAGGCCGCCAGCGACGAGGTCGCGGCGCTGGTGAGCGGGCGCGACGATCCGGTCGTGCTGTTCGCGCTCGAATGGTGCGAATTCTGCTGGTCGGTGCGCAAGATGCTGGCGAAGTTCGCGATTCCGTACCGCTCGGTGGACCTCGACGCAGCGCACCACCAGCGCAACGATCACGGCGGCAGGCTGCGCGCCGCGCTGCGCGCACGCACGGGCTGGAACACGTTTCCGCAGATCTTCATCGGCGGCGAGTTCGTCGGCGGCTGCACCGACCTGTTCGACAGCTGCCGCGACGGCAGTCTGGCGCAGCGCCTGCAGCGGCATCGCGTTCCGTACGACCCGACCGTGCGCATCGACCCGTACAGCCTCCTGCCGGGCTGGCTGCACCCGCGCTGATTCCTCCGGTTCGGGGCGCGCCCCTGTTGCGACGCGGCACATGACGCTTGCACGAAATGTGATGCTCGTGGAGAATCTGAACGCCATTCGAAGATCAGCGCCTGCCGAAATTCGTGTTTTTTCACGAGAATCAGCGTACCGGGAGACCCTCGCGGCAGTCCCGGAACCCGGATTTCGGCAGACAGGCGGCCCACTCCATGTCAGGCAGCGACCCATACATCAAGGTACTCGACCTCGAGCAGACGCTCGCCGAGCTGACGGCGATGGTCGATGCACTGCAGCAGGAGCGCAACGACCTCGAGATCGCGCTGACGACCGCGATCGAGCACGGCGACGCGATCGAGTCGCAGCTCGCGATGGCCAACCGGCAGCTGCAGAACGAGGTGCGCGAGCGGCTCACGGCCGAGCGGCAGCTGCGCGACCTCGTCGCGACGATCACGCAGAAGAGCCGTGACCTCGAGGTCGTGCTGCAGACCATCACCGAGCACGCCGACCAGATCGACCTGCACTGGCTCGCGCGCTACATCGAATCCGAGAGCTCGGCACGCCAGGACTCGCTGACCGGCCTCGCCAACCGCCGCATGCTCGACGAGAGCATCGCCAGCGAATGGTCGCGCACCCGGCGCGAGCGCCATGCACTGGCAATGCTGATGTGCGACATCGATTACTTCAAGGCCTACAACGATCACTACGGCCATTCGGCCGGCGACGCGTGCCTGCAACGCATCGCCGCCATCCTGCGCGACATGGTGCGTCGCGAGGGCGACCTGGTCGCCCGCTACGGCGGCGAAGAGTTCGTCGTGCTGCTGCCGAACACCGAGCTTGCCGGTGCGCGCCGGATCGCCGAAAACATCCGCGGCGCATTGGCTGCGGCCGCGCTGCCGCACGCCGGCTCGCCGCTCGGCGTCATCACCGTCAGCATCGGCGTGGCGGCACACCGGCCCGACGGCGACGACGACGGCGCGCTGTTCGCCGAGGCCGACCGTCTGCTCTATCTCGCCAAGCAGCAGGGCCGCAACCGCATCGTCGCGCTCGACACGAGCGGGCCGCGATCCCCTCCGCAACCACTCCCATAGGCAATCCATGCGCGAAGACTTCGGACTGATCAGGGAAATCGAACACGGACACGGAACCGAATCGCTGGTGCTGTCGTTCTGGCCGGGGCGCGTGTCACTGAAGCAGCGCTGGCGCAACAACGGCCTGTCGGCCGACTTCCTCGGCGACTACGTGACCACCTTCTTTCCGCTCGAGGACGACGCCCCGAGCGCACGCGACCGCCAGAGCGAGATTCGCGGCGCGGTCAGCTACGTGGCCAACGAACTGCTCGAGAACGCGATGAAGTTCCACGACAACAGCATCGCCGAGCCGATCACGATCCGCCTCAGCCTCGAGGACACGCACATCGTGTTCCACGAGAGCAACGGCATCGGCACCGCGGCCGCCGACGCCTTTCGCGCCTTCATCGTCCGGCTGCGTGCCGCCGATCCGGGCGAGCTCTATCTGCAGCAGCTCGAGCACAACGCGCTGACCGACAGCGGCGCCGGGCTGGGCTTTCTCACCATGATCAACGACTACGACGCCGACCTCGCCTGGCGCTTCGAACCGCTGGCCGATGGCGGCGCGCGTGTGACCACCCAGGTATCGATCAAGCTATGACGGAACAACCTGCAATGAAATCTCTGGAAGGCGCGGGCTACCGCGCCGAATTCGACCCCGAGGCGGGCTGTGTGCGCCTGCGCGGCTCGCTGCGACTGGGAGGCCTGACCGAATATGCGCCGATCTCGCAGCTGCTCGAGGACGCGCTCGATGGCCGCGACGCGCTGACCTTGGATCTATCCGGGCTGGAGTTCCTGAACAGCTCCGGGATCGCGACGCTGTCGAAGTTCGTCATCGCGGTGCGCAACCGCAAGACTTGCACACTCGCGGTCCGCGGCTCGACCAGTATCCCTTGGCAGGGCAAGTCGCTCAACAACCTCAAGCGGCTGATGCCGACACTCGAACTCGACTTTGACTGAGCAAGCCAACTCGTCGCTCCCTCCCGCTGCGGCACCGCAGCCGGCCCGGCCGGCGACCGCTGCGCCCGCCACCCGCGTCGCCTTCAGCCGCGGCCTGACCTTCCGCCAGGCCGCCGTGACGCTGCTGATCGCGATGGCGCTGGGACTGGCCGCCGGCGCGGTCGAGCTCTACGCGGACTGGAAGGCCATGCGTGCCGAAATCCAGGATCACACCGCGCGCACGTTGCGGCTCGTGCACGGCTCGGCCGCCGAAGCGGCCTTCCAGTTCAACGACGCGCTCGCTGCCCAGGTGGTCGACGGCCTGTTCGAATACCGGCAGATGCAGCACGTGGTGCTGCGCGACAATTTCGGCAACGTCATCGCCGCGCGCGAGCGCAGCGATGCGCGTGCGGCCGGCGCCTTCGTGAGCTCGCTGTTCGGCGACATCACCACCTACACCCGCACGCTGCAGCACGGTTCGGCGCCCGGCGCCTCCTCCGAGGTCGGCCGGCTCGAGATCACGCTTGCCGCCGGCGAGATCGCCGAAAGCTTCGTGCAGCGCGGCCTGGTCATCGTCAGCGTCGGTCTGGTCAAGGCGCTGGGCATCTCGGCGCTCGTCGTGCTGATCTTCTATTTCATGATCACGCGGCCGCTGCTCGCGCTGCACGGCGCGATCACGCGCATCGATCCGGCGCGGCCGGGCCGCTGGCCGCGCCCTGCGCTCGCGCACCACGAGCACGATGAGCTCGGCCACATCGTCGATGGCCTGGACGACTTGATGCACGCGTTCCAGCGCGGCCTCGCGCAGCGCGACCAGGCACGCGATGAAAACGCACGCCTCGGCGCCGAGCTCGACGTGTCGCGCCGCATCCAGCAGATCCTGCTGCCCTCGCGCAGCGAGCTCGACGCCATCGATGCGCTCGACATCGCCACCTACATGGAACCGGCCAGCGAGGTCGGCGGCGACTATTACGACATCCTGCGCCACGCCGACGGCGTGCGCATCGGCATCGGCGACGTCACCGGCCACGGGCTCGAGAGCGGCGTCGTGATGCTGATGACGCAAAGCGCGGTGCGCACGCTGCTGACCGCACGCGAGGAAGACGTCGTGCGCGAGATGGCGGTGCTCAACACCACGATCTACGACAACGTGCAGCGCATGGGCTGCGGCAAGAACCTGACGCTGGCGCTGCTCGACTACCGCCCGCTGGCGCCCGGCGAAGGCAATGCGGGCGACGCGGCGCGCGGGCGGCTGCGCATCTGCGGCCAGCACGAGTCGGTGATCGTCGTGCGCCACGACGGCACGCTCGAGGTCATCGACACCGACGCGCTCGGTTTTCCGATCGGCCTGATCGAGGAAATGGCCGAATTCGTCGGCGAGCTCGTGCTGACGCTCGGCGCCGGCGACACCGTCGTGCTCTACACCGACGGCATCACCGAGGCGGCCGATGCCGAGCATCGCCTCTACGGGCTCGAAAGGCTGACCGCGATCGTCGCCGCACATCATCACGAATCGGCCGACCGCATCAAGGAGCGGATCGTCGCCGACGTGAAGGCGCACATCGGCACGCAGACGCTTTACGACGACCTGACGCTGGTGGTGCTCAAGCAGCGTTGAACGCGCACGTGCCGGCGCCGGTCGTCGCACGCAAGAATCGAAGCAGACCGGGAGGGGAGCGGACATGCGGGACACGAGCACGCGCAGTGCACCACAGGCAAGGGCAACAGCTGCCACGGCGGGC
>DAOMOP010000051.1:18819-20915 GCA_035444405.1 Rhodocyclaceae bacterium | reverse complement strand
CGCTCGCCGCCGTGCAGCGCGGCAAACGGCAGCGACAGCACGCCGTCGACCGGCGCGCGTTCGAGCACCGCGCTGACGAAGGCGCCGACCGGCACGCCATCGCCGTCGTCGAGGCGCAGCAGCGCGTCGACGCCGCGTGCGTCGGCCTCGCCACCGAGGCGCACGAGGCGCGCGGTGAGGCGCGTCGTGCCGAAGTCGACCCGCGCGACCAGGGCTTCGCCGCGCTCGAGCGCACGGGCGAGCTCGGCCGCATACAGCGCCGGCACCTTCGCACGCAGGTAGGTGTGCTCGGACGAATACAGGCTCAGCAGCGTCTGGCCCGGCTGCACCTGGTCGCCGGCGGCGACCTCGACCGCGCCGATGCGGGCCGCGAACGGCGCAGTGATCTCGGCCCGCGCCGCATCGCGCTCGGCCTCGGCCACGCGCGCCTCGAACTGCGCGAGGCGCGCCGGATGTTCGGCGATCGCCTGCTCGCGCTGCGACACCGTCAGCCGCACGCGGGCGAGCTCCTCGCGCGCCTGGTCGACCGCCGACTCGGCGCCGACGCGCGCGCTCTGCAGGCGTTCGGCGCGCGCGAGCTTGGCCTCGACGAGCTTCAACAGCGTGCGCTCGTGCGCGAGCGCGTCGCGGTCATGCTGCGCCCGAATGCGTTCGCGCTCGACGTCGGCGCGCGCCTGCGCCAGGCGCGGCTCGAAGTCGCGCGGATCCAGGCGCGCGAGCAGCGCGCCGGCAGCGACGCGGTCGCCGTCGCGCACGTGCATTTCGAGCACGCGGCCAGCCACCGGCGCCGCGGCGCGGATGCGGTCGGGCGCCTCGATGCGGCCGTAGAGGGTCAGCGTCGGGCGGTGCGTGGCCGGCTCGACGCGCGCGGTCGCGACGCGCCAGACGCGCTCGCGCACCTCGACCGGCGGCGCAGCCGGGCGGGTCGCCTTCAGCAGCACGAAGCCGCCGACGGCCAGGGCGACGATTACTAGGGCCAGCAGGCGGCGCATCGTGGGTTCCTGGGATCGGGCCGGAACGAGCCGCCGCGAACGCATCGCAGCGGGTGTCAGGCAGGCAAAATTAGAGTTCGATGATACACAACAATCGGCAACGCCCCTTGATCCGCATTAAGCGGCGCCGGTCCGCCGCTGCTTCGCGCGACGAAAGCCCCCTTCCGGCAGCCAGGCGACACCGTCTCACGCCCGCAGCAGCTGCTCACGCCCACCCAGCCAGCGCTCCACGAGGGCCTGCGCGACCTGCGGCGACTTTGCCAGCAATCGTTCCGCTAGAGCACGCGCGGGCGCGACGAGTTCCGCGTCGACCTCGAGGTCCGCATGGCGCAGCAGCGGCACGCCGCTCTGGCGCGCGCCGACGAACTCGCCGGGGCCGCGGATGCGCAAGTCCTCGCGCGCGATCGCGAAGCCGTCGGTATGCTCGTAGATCACCTTGAGCCGTGCGCGCGCCGTCTGCGACAACGGCGCCGAGAACATCAGAATGCATACCGACTCGGCCGTGCCGCGCCCGACGCGCCCGCGCAGCTGGTGCAGTTGGGCGAGGCCGAAACGCTCGGCGTGCTCGATCACCATCAGGCTCGCGTTCGGCACATCGACGCCGACCTCGATGACCGTCGTCGCGACCAGCACGTCGATGTCGCCGGCGGCGAAGGCGGCCATCACCGCGGATTTCTCGGCCGGCTTGAGGCGGCCATGGACGAGCCCGACCTTCAGCTCGGGCAGCGCAGCCACCAGCGTCGCGAAAGTATCCTCGGCGGTCTGCAGCTGCAGCGCCTCGGACTCCTCGATCAGCGGGCACACCCAGTAGGCCTGGCGGCCGTGCGCGCAGGCCGCGCGCACACGCCCGACCACCTCGTCGCGCCGCGCCTCGGACGCCAGCTTGGTCAGCACCGGCGTGCGTCCCGGCGGCAGCTCGTCGAGCACCGACACGTCGAGATCGGCGTAGTGCGTCATCGCCAGCGTGCGCGGGATCGGCGTGGCCGACATCATCAGCAGGTGCGGATTCGTGCCGCCGGCCGCCTTCTCGCGCAGCGCCAGGCGCTGGCGCACGCCGAAGCGGTGCTGCTCGTCGACGATCGCGAGCGCGAGCCGCGGCAGCGC
>DAOMOP010000051.1:0-18753 GCA_035444405.1 Rhodocyclaceae bacterium | reverse complement strand
AAGCCGTGCGAGCTCGGCCTCGCGCTCGCGCTTCGCGCGGCTGCCGGTCAGCCAGGCGACCTCGACGCCGAGCGCGGCGAACCAGTCGCCGAGCTTGATCCAGTGCTGCTCGGCGAGAATCTCGGTCGGCGCCATCAGCACCGCCTGGCCGCCGTTGTCGACCGCCTGCAGCATCGCCAGCGCGGCGACGATGGTCTTGCCGCTGCCGACGTCGCCCTGCAGCAGCCGCTGCATCGGGTGCGGCTGGGCGAGATCGTGCGCGATCTCGGCGACCGCGCGCCGCTGCGCGCCGGTCAGCGCGAACGGCAGCACGCGCAGCAGCGCACCGCCGAGCGGCCCGTGGGGCGCCAGCGCCGGCGCGGCCTTGCTGCGCCGCGCATGATAGGCGCGCCGCAGCGAGATCTGCTGCACCACGAGCTCCTCGAACCTGATGCGCCGCCACGCCGGATGCTCGCGCGCGGCGAGCGCGGCCGCGTCGGCGTCCGGTGGCGGCTGGTGCAGCGCGCGCAGCGCGTCGGCGAACGACGGCAGCCGCAGCGCCTGGAGCACGTCTGTCGGCAGCAGCTCGTCGGCGGTGAAGGCCTCGAGCTCGCGCGCGACGAGCCGGCGCAGCGCCGTCTGCGCGAGCCCGGCGGTGGTCGGATAGACGGGCGTCAGCGCCTCGGGCAAGGGCGCGCCGGCGTCGACCGGGCGCACGCGCGGATGAACCATCTCGGCGCCGAAGAAGCCGTGGCGCAGCTCGGCGAACAGCCGCACGCGGCGCCCCGGCGCGAGCTGGCGCTGCTGCGACGGATAGAAGTTCAGCCAGCGCGCGACCAGCGTGCCGGAGGCGTCGCGAATCCGCGCGACCAGCTGGCGGCGCGGGCGCAGCACGACCTCGCACGACTGGACCTCGCCTTCGACCTGCACGGCGAGGCCGTCGCGCGCATCGGCGATCGGCGTGAGCCGCGTCTCGTCCTCGTAGCGCAGCGGCAGGTGCAGCAGGAGATCCTGCGGTCGGCGGATGTCCAGCTTGGCCAGCCGTGCGACGAGCGGCGCACCGACGCCCGGCCAGGCTTCTCACGCCCCCGCAGGCCGGCGGCCTGCAATGCGGCGCGCACGGCCGGGGCGCTGGCGTCCGGCATCGCGCTCACGACGGGGCCGATCGCGGCGCGGCCGCGCCGGATCGATCAGCCCAGCACCAGGATCGCATCGGCCTCGACGAGCGCCCCTTTCGGCAGCTCCTTGACGCCAACCGCCGCGCGAGCCGGAAACGGCTCGGCGAAGTAGCGGGCCATGACCTCGTTCACGGTGCCGAAGTTGGCCAGGTCGGTCAGGTAGATGGTCAGCTTGACCGCGTCGGCGAGCGAACCGCCGGCGGCCTCGGCGACCGCCTTGAGGTTCTCGAACACGCGCACCGTCTGCGCTTCGAAGCCCTCGGCCATCGCCATGCTGGCCGGATCGAGCCCGATCTGGCCCGACAGGTACACGGTGTTGCCGCTGCGCACGGCCTGCGAATAGGTGCCGATGGCGGCCGGCGCGGTGGTGGTCGAGATGATGGTTCGGCTCATGAGGGGTATCCTTGTCCTTGCGTTGTGGAGGCATGCGCACGAAATACGCAGGGCCGATTGTAGACCGGGAGGTGCCGATGAAGCCGATGATCGCGAATCTCGAAAAGCTGCTCGACGGCCCGCGCGACGGCGCGATGCTGCGCTTCTCGCTCGGCAATGCGTGGCTCGCCGACGACGTGGACAAGGCGGTCGGCTACCTGCGCGATGCGGTGCGGCTCGACCCCGGCTACTCGGCCGCGTGGAAGGGGCTCGGCAAGGCGCTCGCGCAGGCGGGGCGGCACGGCGAGGCGCTCGACGCGTTTCGCCAGGGCATCGCCGTGGCCGAACGGCGCGGCGACATCCAGGCCGCGAAGGAGATGAAGGTGTTCGCGCGGCGCGCCGAAAAAGCGATCGCCGGCGGCGCCCCGCTCGATTGATCGGCGCCGCACACGGCGCTCCGGTCACCCGGGCCGCATTGCATGCGACGGCCGCCGTCTAGCGCAGCGCCTTGACGGCGACGTCGAGGCCATGCTGGTCACGCAAGGCCGCCGCGACGGCATCGGCCGCGGAACGTCCGGCATAGGGGCCGAGCACGATTCGCGCGTGGGTGACCACCGGATAGCCAGCCTCGGCGAGGCCACGGTCGAGGCGTTCGGCATTGCCGCGATCGGCGAACACGCCGACCTGCACCAGAAGCCCGCCGTCGGGCGCGGCAATCAACACGCCGCGCAGCGAGCGTTCGCGCCGCAGCCTGTCGAGTGCGTCGTGCGCGGCAGCGCGTGCCGGGAACGGGCCGACGGCAACGCGGGTCAGCACGCGCGCGGCATGCCCGTCGGCGTCAAGCACGTCGCGCAGCCGATCGGCCTGCGCGATGTCGTCGAAACCGCCGATCTCCAGCTGGAAGCGTGCCAGCGCCTGCGATTGTGGCGACGGCGCGCGCGCGCCCTCGGGCCGGGTCGATGCAGCCACGGCGGCGCCGGCCTCGGTGGCTCCGGCATCGGCGGCGTCGGCTGCAGTTTCGGCAGCTGCGGCGGCCTCGGTGGCCGCGGCTTCGGCGGCGGCCGCAGTGGCCCGGGCCGAGTCGGCGCGCGTCTCGAGCGCCGCGGTGACCGCCGGCGGCGCATCCGGTGCCTGCGCACGCGGCTCTGTCGCCGATCGCGGATCGGCGCGCGGCACGTCGCCTTCTTCGCCGCCCTCGGCCGCCGCGACCGGCGCTTCGACGCCGATCCGGGCCGCCTCCAACGCTTCGCCCGCGGCCGGTGGCGCGCTTGCCGTGTCCTCGGCCTGCACGCCGGACTCGGCGACGCTCGGCTGCGCGCCGACAGCGGCATGCGCCGGGCCGTCCGGGCCGGCGCGCTCGCTCGCTGAGCCGGCAGCTGCCGGCGGCGTCCCCGCCGCGGTGTCGGCCGCGGGCCGCGCCCGCGTCAGCGGCAAGGGCGCCTCGACGAGCGGCCCGGGCGCCGGTTCGTCATCTTCGTACAGGGCGAGGCCGATCGCCAGCAGCACCATCAGCGCCGCCGCGAACGCCGCCCGGCGCAGCAGCTGGGCGCGCGTGCGCGCATGATCGGGCACGTCCGCATCGCGCCGCGGCTCGGGCGCAGCGGTCGTCATCGCGCGTCTCCGTCGCTCCGACCGCCGCCCTTCGCCAGCGAACGCACCAGCTCGGCCTCGGCCATCGAGATGCCGCAGCGCTCGGAGATCGCCTCGGCACCGAGGCCGCGGCGGGCGAACACCAGCGCCTCGTTGTATTCGGGCGACACACCCTGGCTTGCCAGCGTCGCCTCGAGCTGCTCATTCATCGCCCGCAGGTCCGCACGCACCGCAGCCAGTTCCTCGCGCTGCGCGCTCATCTCGGCGCGCAGCTGCACCATGTCGCGGCGCAGCTGCTGCAGCTCGAGCGTCTGCTGAAAGCCTTCGGCCGCCGGGGCGGCCTGCGTCCACGGCGAAGCGGCGTCCTCGGCGGTCGCCCACGGTCCCGACGGCATGCGCGGCCGTGCGTCGAAGACGAACACGCCGTCATCGTCGTCGAGGTCCTCGCCAGCAGCCGCCTCCGCTTGCGGCTCCGGCGACGGCGTCCTCGTCGCAGCCGCACGCTCGGCCGGCACCGGCCCGGCGGCGGGCTTCTTCGCCTCGAGGCGCATGACCCGATAGAGCTGGAAGACCACGTAGCCGAACAGCACGGCGATGATCAGCCAGATGATCTCACGCAGCACGGCGCCGCCTCCATGCGTCGAACCGACCTCCGGCCCGGATACCTTCACCCGGAAGGGCGGCGCACACGGACCGATCGGCCGGCGCCGTCATGCCTTTTCCAGCGCCTGGCCGAGATCCCACAGAATGTCGTCGAGCGTCTCGATGCCGATCGACAGGCGCACCATGTCGGGCGGCACGCCGGCCGCGCGCTGCTCGGCTTCGGAGAGCTGGCGGTGCGTGGTCGAGGCCGGGTGGATCACCAGCGAGCGCGCATCGCCGACGTTGGCGAGGTGGCTGATCATCTGCAGCGCCTGGATGAAGCGCTCGCCGGCCGGCTGGCCGCCGCGTATGCCGAACGACAGGATGCCGCCGGCACCGCGCGGCAAATACCTTGCCGCCAGCGCGCGCCCCGATGCGTCGCCGAGCTCCGGGTAGCTGACCCACGCGACGCGCGCATGGCCGGCCAGATGCGCGGCGACTGCCCGTGCATTGGCGACGTGGCGGTCCATGCGCACGGCGAGCGTCTCGAGCCCCTGCAGCAGCATGAAGGCATTGAACGGCGACAGCGCCGGGCCGAAGGTGCGCAGCGTCTCCATGCGCGCCTTCATCGTGAAGCCGAAGTCGCCGAAAGTCTCGAAGAAGCGCACCCCGTGGTAGCCGGGCGAGGGCTCGACCATCTGCGGAAAGCGCCCGTTGTCCCACGGAAACTTGCCGGACTCGACCAGCACGCCGCCCATCGTCGTGCCGTGGCCGCCGATGTACTTGGTGGCCGAATGCACGACGATGTCGGCGCCGTGCTCGATCGGTCGGCACAGGTAGGGCGTGGCGAGCGTATTGTCGATCACCAGCGGCACGCCGGCCGCATGCGCGATATCGGCCACCGCGGCGATATCGAACACGTCAAGACTGGGGTTGCCGATGATCTCGCCGTAGACGGCCCTGGTGCGCTCGGTGATCGCGGCCCGAAAGTTGGCCGGCTCGCGCGCGTCGACGAACAGGGTCTTTATGCCGAGGCGGCGCAGGCTCACGTCGAGCTGCGAGAAGCTGCCGCCGTACAGCGTGCGCGCCGCGACGATCTCGTCGCCGGCCTCGCACAAGGTCAGCAGCGCAGTCATCTGCGCGGCCAGCCCGCTCGCGGTCGCGAGCGCGGCGCGCCCGCCTTCGAGCGCCGCCATGCGCTCCTCGAACACCGCCACGGTCGGGTTCGAGATGCGCGAATAAACATTGCCGAAGGTCTGCAGGTTGAACAGCGAGGCGGCATGCTCGGGCGAATCGAACACGAACGAGGTCGTCTGGTAGATCGGCACGGCCCGCGCGCCGGTTGCCGGGTCGGGCTGCTGGCCCGCATGCAGGCACAGGGATTCGATGCCGAAGCGATGGTCTGGCATGGGAGGCGGAGAGGACCGGACGGGCCGCACAGTTGACTCGTCGTGGATCATACTAGGAGCCTGTCGGGCTGGGAACCCGGCGGCATGCTGCCACCTCCGTGTGCGTGCGCAACCCGGCGTGGCCGCACCGCGGCCGCCTCCGCTGCAATCGACCGTTTGGATAACGATGGCTATGGACCCCGCAATCGCGCTGTTCTGGCTCAAGAAGATCACCGCCGCGCTGGTGCTGCCGCCGCTCGGACCGCTGCTGCTGGTCGCGCTCGGGCTGCTGGCGCTGCGCCGGCACCGCCGTGGCGGGCTGGCGCTGGCATGGGGCGGGCTCGCGCTGGCGCTGGCGCTGTCTACGCCGGCCAGCGTCGGTTGGCTGCTGCGCGGGCTCGAACCGGACGCTGCGGTCGGCGCCGACGCGCTGCGCCGGGCCGAGGCCATCGTGATCCTCGGCGGTGGCAAGCGTGAGCATGCTCCGGAGTATGGCGGACAGACCGTCAATCGCCTGACGCTCGAGCGCCTGCGCTATGGCGCGCGCCTCGCCCGCGCGACCGGCCTGCCGATCCTGGTGAGCGGCGGCGCGCGCAGCGGCCCGCCCGAAGCCGAGCTGATGCGCGAAGTGCTCGAGCGCGACTTCGGCACGCGAGTGCGCTGGATCGAGTCGTCGGCTCGCGACACGCGCCAGAACGCGCAGTTCGCGGCCGTGCATCTGCGCGCTGCCGGTGTGCGCCGCATCGCGCTGGTCACGCACGCCGTGCACGTGCCGCGCGCGAAGCGCGAATTCGAGGCGCAAGGGTTCGAGGTGATCGCCGCTCCGACGGCGTGGTTCGGCGGCCCCGACGGCGGCGAGCCGTTGGTGGTCGAACTGCCCGGCGCGACGACGGCATTCGCCGGCTGGATCGCCGCGCACGAATGGCTCGGGCGGCTCGCCTATCGGCTGTCGCGCTGACGAACGAGGCAGGGCGGGCCGGCCCGCGAAGCTGCTCATGCCGCCGATGAATTAGAAACTGATGATAATCAAGGCATGCCATGACCGAAACGCTCATCGTATTGACCAACCTGCCGGACGAGGCGTCGGCTGCCGCGCTCGCCGCACGACTCGTCGAACAGCACGTGGCGGCGTGCGTCAATGTGCTCGCGCCGTGCCGTTCGGTGTACCGCTGGCAGGGCGTGACCGAGGAGGCGAGCGAGGTGCCGATGCTGATCAAGACCACCACGGCGCGCTATGCCGCGCTCGAGGCGGCGATCCGCGCCGCTCATCCGTATGAACTTCCCGAGATCGTCGCGGTCCCCCTGTCGATGGGGCTGACGGCCTACCTCGACTGGGTCGCCGCCGAGACCGGCCCCGTGGACCACATGGGTGGCGATGCGCCCCGCTGACGCGCCGGCGGGCGGGCAGCGCACCGCCGATTGTCGATTGATTCCGAGTATTGCCCGTGATTCTTGCCATGCGTCGTTTCCTGTCCTCGCTCGCCGCGCTGTCGGTGCTGCTGTTCGCCGCGTCCGCGCTGCCTGCGCTCGCCAACCCGGTCGAACCGGAAAAGGCGTTCGTGTTCTCGGCGCGTGCGCTCGATGCCCGAACCGTCGAGGCCACCTTCGAGATCCGCAAGGACTACTACCTCTACGAAAGCAAGCTCGGGTTCAGCGCGGCACCGGAGTCGGTGGTGCTCGGCAACGCCGACATCCCACCGGGCAAGATGTATCGCGACGAGTTCTTCGGCGACACCGCGATCCATCGCGGCACGCTCAAGATTCTGATCCCGGTGAGCGCCCCGGCCGAGGTCACGCGCTTCACGCTGACGGCCACCAGCCAGGGCTGCTGGGACGGCGGCATCTGCTATCCACCGATGGCGCAGACGGCCGACATCGATCTGACCGCCTCGCCCGACGCCGGCACGGGCAGCCTGCTCGACCGCGTGCTCGGCGGTGGCAGTGGCGGCGGCACGACGGCCGACGTTCGTACGGCCGCCCCGCCCTCGGGCGGCGACGAGAGCGGCCGCATCGCCGGGCTGCTGCGCGACGCCGGGCCGCTGCTGGTGCTGGCGAGCTTCTTCGGCTTCGGGCTGCTGCTCGCCTTCACGCCGTGCACGTTCCCGATGATCCCGATTCTGTCGGGCATCATCGTCGGGCACGGCCAGCACATCTCGCACGGGCGCGCCTTCGTGCTGTCGCTCGCCTACGTGCTGGGCATGGCGGTCACCTACGCGCTGGCCGGCGTCGCCGCCGGCCTGTCGGGCACGATGCTGACCGCCGCGCTGCAAAACGTGTGGGTGCTGGGCAGCTTCGCGCTGGTCTTCGTCGCGCTGTCGCTGTCGATGTTCGGCTTCTACGAACTGCAATTGCCGAGCACGCTGCAGAGCCGGCTGTCGGATACCGCAAGCCACCAGAAAGGCGGCAGCCTCGGCAGCGTCGCGGTGATGGGCGTGCTGTCGGCGCTGATCGTCGGCCCGTGCGTGGCCGCCCCGCTCGCCGGCGCGCTGCTCTACATCGCACAGACCGGCGACGCCGTGCTCGGCGGCGCGGCGCTGTTCGCGATGGCGCTCGGCATGGGCGCGCCGCTGATCGCGGTCGGCGTCGGCTCGCGCTCGATCCTGCCGCGCGTCGGCCCGTGGATGGAGGGGGTCAAGAAGGCCTTTGGCGTGATGCTGCTCGCGCTCGCGGTGTGGATGCTGAGCCCGGTCGTGCCGGCGCTCTTCACGATGCTCGCATGGGCGGCGCTGCTGGTCTTTTCGGGCATCTTCCTGCGCGCGCTCGACCCGCTGCCGCAGCAGGCCAAGGGCTGGCAGCGCTTCTGGAAGAGCGCCGGAGTCGTGATGGTGATCTTCGGCGCGGCGATCCTGATCGGCGCGCTGGCCGGCTCGCGCGACCCGCTGCAGCCGCTCGCGGTGCTGCGCACCGAAGGCGGCGCGGCGGCTGCGCAGCCGCGTTTCGACCGCGTCGCATCGGTCGCCGAGCTCGACGCGCGCCTGGCGAGCACCGACCGCCCGGTGATGCTGGATTTCTACGCCGACTGGTGCGTGTCGTGCAAGGAGATGGAGCGCTTCACGTTCTCCGACCCCGAGGTCGCCCGCCGCATGGAGCGGATGCTGCTGCTCAAGGCCGACGTCACCGCAAACAACGCCGACGACAAGGCGCTGCTGCAGCGCTTCGGCCTGTTCGGGCCGCCGGGGATCATCTTCTTCGGCCCGAACGGCCAGGAACGTGACGACATCCGCGTGGTCGGCTTCATGCGCGCCGAGCCGTTCGGCGAGATCCTCGACGCCGCGCTGCGCTGAACGCGCGAGCGGGTCGAGGCGGCGCGTTTTCGCCTACAATGGCGCCTTCCTCCCGTCAGCACGAAGATAATCCCCCCATGTTCTCTGGAATCGTGGCCGCATGCGGCCGAATCGACGACATCGTTCCGCTCGAAGGCGGGGTGCGGCTGACCGTCGACACCGCCGAGCTGGACCTCGCCGACGTGCAGATCGGCGACAGCATCGCCAACAGCGGTGTGTGTCTGACCGTCGTCGAGCGCGACGGCCGGCGCGCGAAATTCGACGTCTCGCGTGAAACGCTCGACTGCACGACCGGACTCGACCGCGTCGGCAACGAAGTCAATCTCGAAAAGGCTTTGCGGCTGGCCGACCGGCTCGGCGGCCACCTCGTCACCGGCCATGTCGATGGCGTCGGCGAGGTGCTGCGCTTCGCGCCGGTGGGCGAGAGCCACGAGCTGGTGGTCCGCGCCCCGCACGAGCTGGCCGGCTATATCGCGCGCAAGGGTTCGGTCACCGTCAACGGCGTGAGCCTGACCGTCAATCGCGTCGAAGGCACCGATTTTTCGATCAACCTGATCCCGCACACGGTTGCGGTCACGAACCTCAAGCATCTCGGCGCCGGCAGCCGCGTGAACCTCGAGATCGACCTGATCGCGCGCTACGTCGAGCGGATGCTGGCGTGGCGCGAGGAGTCCGCACAATGAGCGCGCTGTCCCCGATCACCGAAATCATTGCCGATATTCGCGCCGGCCGCATGGTCGTGCTGGTCGACGAGGAGGATCGCGAGAACGAGGGCGACCTCGTGCTCGCCGCCGAACACGTCACGCCCGAGGCGATCAACTTCATGGCGCGCTTCGGCCGCGGCCTGATCTGCCTGACGCTGACCGAGGCGCGCTGCCGCCAGCTCGACCTGCAGCTGATGGTGCGCAACAACCGCTCGCCGCACGGCACCGCATTCACGACCTCGATCGAGGCCGCCGAGGGCGTGACCACCGGCATCTCGGCGCACGATCGCGCGCGCACCGTGCAGGCGGCCGTCGCGCGCCATGCGCGCCCCGACGACATCGTGCAGCCCGGCCATATCTTCCCGCTGATGGCGCAGAACGGCGGCGTGCTGATCCGCGCCGGCCACACCGAGGCGGGCTGTGATCTGGCGATGCTCGCCGGTCTCGAGCCGGCCGCGGTGATCTGCGAGATCCTCAAGGACGACGGCACCATGGCGCGCCTGCCCGACCTGATTCCGTTCGCGCACGAGCACGGCCTGAAGATCGGCGCGATCCGCGACCTGATCGAGTACCGGGCGGCCAACGAGCATCTGATCGAGCGCGTGCTGGAAAAGGACGTCGACACCGCCCACGGCCGCTTGCGGCTGGCCGCGTTCGAGGACAAGACCTCGGGCGACATCCATTTCGCGCTGACGCGCGGCGACATCCGCCCCGACCGCGAAACGCTGGTGCGCGTGCATGAGCCGATCTCGGTGGTCGATTTCCTCGACCCCGCCAACGCCGGCCATACCTTTCCGATCGACGCCGCGCTCGGCGCGATCGCGCAGGCCGACCAGGGCGTCGTCGTGCTGCTGTACCGCCCGCAGACCGGTCACGAGCTCCTCAATCACCTGCGCGCCAGCAGCCCGCGCGCATCGAAATGGGATCCGCGCCTGTTCGGTGTCGGCGCCCAGATCCTGCGCGACCTGAAAGTCGGCAAGATGCGCCTGATGGCGAGCCCGCAGAAGATCCCGAGCATGACCGGCTTCGGTCTCGAGATCTGCGGCTTCTTCGAGCGCACCGCCTCCTAGCCCCTACCCGGAATTCCACCCCGACCATGCCCCGCTACGACAACATCACCGAATTCGAGACCGATCTGAACGGCCACGGCCTGCGCATCGGCATCGTCATGAGCCGCTTCAACCAGGACGTCTGCGAAGGGCTGCTGTCCGCCTGCACGGAGGAACTGCGGCGCCTGGCGGTGTCGTCCGAGCTGATCCGCATCGCGACGGTGCCGGGAGCGCTGGAGATCCCGCTGACGCTGCAGGCGATGGCCCGCAGCGGACGGTTCGACGCACTGATCGCGCTCGGCGCGGTGATCCGCGGCGAAACCTACCACTTCGAGCTGGTCTCGAACGAGATGGGCGCCGGCATCACGCGCGTCGGACTCGACAGCGGCCTGCCGATTGCCAACGGCGTGCTGACCACCGAGAACGACGACCAGGCGCTCGTCCGCATGCGGGAAAAGGGCGCCGACTGCGCACGCGCCGCGGTCGAGATGGCCAACCTCCTCAAGGCGCTGCGATGAGCGGCAAGGCGGCACGGCGGCGCGCACGCGAATTCGCGCTGCAGGGCATCTACCAGTGGCTGCTGTCGGGCAACCCGGTCGCGTCGATCGAGACACACATGGCCCAGGTGACCGGCTTCGACAAGGCCGACCGCGAGCTCTTCGTCGGCCTGCTGCGCGGCACGATCCACAACGTCGAGGCGCTCCAGAGCGAGTTCGCCCCGTTCATCCACCGCGAAGTGCACGAGCTGTCGCCGGTCGAACGCGCGATCCTGCTGCTCGGCACTTTCGAGCTCAAGCACGGCCTCGAGACGCCCTACCGCGTCATCATCAACGAGGCGATCGAACTGGCCAAAGGCTATGGCGGCACCGACGGGCACCGCTTCGTCAACGGCGTGCTCGACAAGCTCGCTGCGCACCTGCGCGCGCCGGAAGTCGAAGCGAACCGCAACGCGCGCACGCGCTGAGCGCGGCAAGGCCGGGGCACGAGCGGCATCGGCGCACGAGCGTGTTCGGCTTCGCCCGGGCGCCCGGCGCCTCGGGTTCGGCCCCGTGCCCGGCATCGATTCGGAGTGCATCGCCGAGCGCCGAGCAAGGCCCGCTCGGCGCCCGCCTCCCGCCCATCGGACGGCGCGGCGTCAGCGCGGGTCGGTACGCGATCGCCGCGATGCCGATCCGGCCGCGTTGCCTCGCCCACCGGTTCTGCCCGTTTCGCCGGCACCACGCCCCTGCCCCGCCGACCAGCCCTTGGCAGCACCGGGGCGGGAATCACGCCCCGATCTCGCCGACGCGGCCGCACGCTCACCGAAAGCCGGCTTGCCACGATGCGGGCGCCGTGGCGCCTCGGCGCGAGCGCTGGGCTCGAGCCCGGCGATGACGTGCACCGCCAGACGCTTGCCGGTATAACGCTCGATCGCCCGGATGATGCCGATCTCGCGCGGGCCCGACAGCGTGATCGCAATGCCGTCCCGGCCGGCGCGGCCGGTGCGGCCGATGCGATGCACGTAGTCCTCGGCGGCACGCGGCGGATCGAAGTTGATGACGTGGCTGATGCCGGCCACGTCGATGCCGCGCGCCGCCACGTCGGTCGCGACGAGCACGCCGATGCGCCCCTGGCGCAGCCTGTCGAGCGTGCGGTTGCGCGCCGTCTGGTGCATGTCGCCGTGCAGCGCGGCGGCGGCAAAGCCCCGTTCCTGCAGACTCAGCGACACCTCCTCGGCGCTGCGCTTGGTGGCCGTGAACACGACAGCCTGGTTCAGCGCCTCGTCGGCGAGCAGCGACTCGAGAAGGCGCGTCTTGTGCCCCACGTTGTCGGCCATCAGCAGACGCTGCTCGATCGTACCGGTCGCCGCCTTGGCGGCCACCACCTCGATGCGCTGCGCGTTGCGGGTGAGCTTTTGCGCGAGCTTGCCGACCACGCCGTCGAGCGTGGCCGAGAACAGCAGCGTCTGACGGCTCGCCGGCGTCGCCGCGACGATCGTCTCGATGTCGTCGGCAAAACCCATGTCGAGCATGCGGTCGGCCTCGTCGAGCACCAGCATCTCGACGTCGGTCAGCTTGAGCTTGCGGCGCTGCAGGTGGTCGATCAGCCGCCCCGGCGTCGCGACCACCACATCGACGGCGCGCGCGAGCTGCTTCGCCTGGGCGAAGAACGGTGCGCCGCCGACCAGGCACGCGGTGCTGAGCCAGCGCAGGCTGCGCGCATAGGTCTTGACGGCCTTTTCGACCTGCTGGGCGAGCTCGCGCGTCGGTGTCAGCACCAGCACGCGCGGCCCCGTGCCGGGGGCCGGTTTGTGGCCGACCAGACGCTGCAGACAGGGCAGCGTGAACGCCGCGGTCTTGCCGCTGCCGGTGCTCGACGACACGAGCAGGTCGGCGCCCGCCAGCGCAGCCGGAATGGCGCGGCTCTGCACCGCGGTGGGGGTCGCATAGCCGGTTGCCTCGAGCGCCTGCAGCAGCGCCTCGTCGAGTCCGAGATCCTTGAATGTCATGGCTTTCCTTCGTCTGTCCGGGCACGATACGGGTACGCCGGACGGGGTTCGCCCCGATGTGGGGCAATCAAAGCATCGCCACACCCGGGTCGGATGACCGGGATGTGTTCTGCGACAAGCGCGCGATGGGCTTGCGGCGCGACACCGCTCCGCGTAACGGAGCGACGCCGCGCTCATCGGCACCAACCGGATGTCGCGACGCCAGACGAATGGAAGCGAATGGACTGCGCAGTACGGGTCGGGGGCGATGGGGCTGTGGTGACAGTCCCTCGGCTGAACTGTGTGGGCGCTTGTTCTACCGCCGTACACTGATGCTGAAACCGGATGCTGCTTTGCACAACGTGCGCAGTATAGCCGCTAGACGCGCATCCGGGCGAAAAAACGAACAGGCCTGTCGCCTCGTGACGACAGGCCCGTGACGGCGCGGACGGCGCCGCGCGGCATTACTTTCCGTTGACCGCGTTCTTCAGCGAGGCGCCGGCAGAGAACTTGGGCACGCGCGCGGCCGCAATCGAGATGGTCGCCCCGGTCTGCGGGTTGCGGCCGGTGCGGGCAGCACGCTCGGAAACCTCGAAAGAACCGAACCCAGTGAAGGAAACCTTCTCGCCGGCCGCCATCCGTTCCGAGATGATGTCCAGCACAGCGCTCAGGGCACGGTCGGCCTGGGCACGCGAAACGTCCAGGCGGTCAGCCAAGGCTTCGACAAATTCACCTTTGTTCATGCTTTTCCTCGATTGGTGTGTTTGAAAGGACTACCGTTGCACTCGCGGGATTCTAGCACCACCGCTGCCGCGCAAGCAGTGCCGCTGCGTATCGCATCTACGCAACTTCAGCAACGACGGGCGGCGTCGCCCCGGCGCACGGCAATCAGCATAACCCCCCTTGCCTAGCGCGTACAAGCTGATGGCATTGGCGGCCGGAACCCCAGCGTTTGTCGGCGCCGCCGCCCCGCACCGGACAGGCGCCAACAGTCTGCCCAACGCGGGCGCCTGACACAAGCCCCCGGCTCCCCAAAACCACACTTTGTTCGTGACGAAATGCACCGGTGTCACGCGTCCTACAGTTCGACGACGGCACGTCCTTTCAGCCGGTACGACTTGCCGCGCATCACCGCGATCAGCTCGGCGTTCTGATTGACCACGGTGATGTCGTAGACGCCGGTGCGCCCGGCCAGAAAGACCTCGCGCGCCTCGGCAGTCAGGACGTCGCCCGGCCCCGCCGGCGCCATGAAATCGAGGCTGATGCCGGATGCGACGGTCTGCTCGTTGTAGCTGTTGCACGAGTATGCGAAGGCCGAATCGGCCAATGCCGTGATGAAGCCGCCGTGACAGATTCGAAAGCCGTTGAGCATGTCCTCACGCACGACCATGCGCAGCTTCGCGTAGCCCGGCCCGACCGCCTCCAGCACGATGCCGAGGCTGTGCGACGCCTGATCGTTCTCGTACATACCGTCGCACGCCTTCTGGGCAAGCGTTTGCGGATCGAGACCCGAGCTCAGATCCCTGAAACCGGCTTCACTCATCAAGACACTCTCCGTTGAACGATTCTTGGTGGTATCGGCATGCCGGGCGCGGCACGCCGTGGCCGCAGCGGTCGGAACCCACGCACGGTCGACCGCCCGGTCAATCAATATTAATATTGATCTATATCAAACACCAAGCATTTTTCGTCGGGCAGGCAGACGCGCCCGCCTGCGGCAGGGTCGTGCCGGCTAGCCCGCGGACGGCCGGCGACGTGCAGCCTCGGCCGACATCGAACCCACACCAGCGGCATAACCGACGTTCGCGCCGCGTGGGCGCCGCGCGGCGCGAACACGCGTGCAGCCCGGAAGCGGGCTCCACGCGGGGCTACTTCATGAACTCCGCCAGCAGGTTCGCGATCTGGTTGCGGGCGCCATGCTGGAGGTTGTCGCGCAGGTAGGTCAGCACGGTCTGCGAAAACGGCTTGACCATGCTCGGCGCGACACCCAGCGACTGGAAATGGCCGCCCAAGCGCGCGAAGGTGTCGAGCTTGCTGCCGGCCACACGGCCGAACACGCCGTCGAGCAGGGTGATGATGCCCTCGCTGCCTTCGGGCGAGATCTTCATCCACGCGTCGGCCTCGGGCAACAGCTTGCGCACCGCATCGAAGGTGTCCGGCGACACCTGGTCTTTGACGATGTAGAGCAAGGCGCCGATGCCGCCCTTGGCCTGCCGCTCGTTGACCTTCATCTGTGTCATCAGTTGTTGTATCAGGTCCATCTTTCCCTCCTCACGTCGTCGCCGCTGCACAATCCGATCCGCGAAACCCGTACTTCATTTTCGTCTTCGAACCCGGCGCCCGCAATGTGTTCCGCGCATCGGCGCGCGCTCGTCGGCGGGGGTGGCCCGATGACATGGCATTCTTGTTCTGGCTCAAGGCACTAGAGGCCGTGCACGACTAGCATTCGGCTTTCGATGTACGCTTGCAACACTCGCCTTGAGGACCAGCAGATGACCCAGCCCTACGACTTCAACGACAACGTCTATCCGTTCGACGCGCGCGGCGTTGCAAAGCGCTTTCGCCATGCGGCGATCTTCGGCGCGCTCGAATCGCTGCACGACGGCGAGACCATGCGCTTCACGAACGACCATGATCCGCTGCCGCTGCTCGGGCAGATCCAGCAGCGCTATGGCGCCCAGGTCGGCATCGCCTACGTGAGCCGCGAGCCCGGCAACATCGTGATCGATTTCAGCATCCAGCTGCAGCCGCGCGACGCGCAGCCGGCGGCTGCAGCGGCCGCCGCGGCCGCTACCCAGGCGGGCGGTTGCGGTGGTGGCAGCGGCAGCAAGTCGGCTGTCCTCATTCGTACCAACGCACCGCAGCACCGGTTGCGGCTGCGCGGGCAGCAAGTAAGCGCGACCGACCTGCTCGAAGCCGGTCGCCGCGACGGCGGCCGGCCCCTCGCGGGCCCAGCGGGACCGACACTTGCGGGCCCGCTGGGCCCGCAAGTCGTTTCAGTACGCTGCTATTCGCGTACGCGGTCGATGACGACCTCGACCTCGCCGTCATCGGGCGAGACGACCGCCGACGCGCCTTCGAGGTCGCCCGGGCGCGCCGTCGCATCGCCATGGCGTGACAGCCGCGCGGCGACGACGACGCGCTCGGGCAGCGGTCCATCGCTCATCAGCGGCGTGCCGTCGAAATCGAATGCCGCCGGCAGCTCGCCGGCGCGCAGGCGCAGGGCCGCGACCGGAATGCCACCGTCGGCCGGGCGCACGAACACGAAGACCGATTCGTCCGGTTTTGCCGTCAGCGCGAGATCGGCGGCGAGCCTGACGGTACCCTTGACGGTCAGCGCGGGGCCCGCGCCCGAAGCCTGCGGCGCGGCCTGCGCATCGCCTCCACCGGCCTCGTCGAGCAGCGGCATGCCACCCATACGGCGTGCCTCATTGATGCTCGCGACGATCGATCCATAAGCCTCGTCACCGGGCGGAACCTGCGCGAGAATGCGCTCCCAGTGCGCCGACGCGCCGGCGTAGTCGTCGCGCTGGAACGCAGCGGTTCCGGCCAGCGCCAGCGCCTTGACGTTGTCCGGCTCGAGCGCCAGCGCGCGTGCGATGAGCCGATCGGGCTCGCCACCGAAATCGCCATTCTGGGCGACCACGAGCACGTCGGCCCAGTCGGCCAGAATGCCGGCATCGTCGGGCGCCTTGTCACCGATGCGGCGCCACGTCTGCAGCGCGCCGGCGAGGTCGCCGAGCATTGCGTACGAGCGCGCGAGCATCATCCAGCCGGTCGGATCGCTCGGGTCCTGCGCGAGCCGGTCGGCGAGCTGTGCGACCAGACCGGCCATCTGCTCGGCCGTGACCTGATGCCCCGGGTCACCCGCGACTTTGGCCGGATCGAGCGCATCGGGCTCGCCGACCGACACATACACGAGGGCCGCCACCAGCGGCACCGCCACGACCATGCCGATCGCCCAGGCCGAGGCCGGACGACCATCACCGCCGTCCTCGGCAGCACGCCCCTCCTCGAGCGCACGCGCCTCGAGCTCTTCGCGCGCCCGCTGGTACTCGGCCTCCGACACGGTGCCGGCGGCATGCTCGGCCTCGAGCTCGGCGAGCTGCTCGCGCAGCACCACCAGCGCGGTATCGGCCTGGCGCTGGCGTGCCGCGTGCAGGCGGCGGCGGCGACCGAGACCAAGCATCGGCGGCACCACGAGCAGCAGGGCACCGGCCACCAGGATGGCGGCCAGAATCACGAAAACAGTCACTTGCGGGGCTCCTCGGGATGCGCGGCAGCGCCGCCTTCGAGCAGTTCGCGCGCGCGTGCGCGCTGCTCTTCGCTGAGATGCGGTGCGGCTTCGCCGGCGCGGCGACGCAGGCGATACAGCAGTCCGCCCACGCCGCCGACCAGCAGCAGCGCGGGACCGAACCACAGCAACACGGTGGTCGTCTTCAATGGCGGCAGGTAAAGGACGAAGTCGCCGTAGCGGGCGACCAGGAAATCGACCACTTCGGCTTCGCTCTTGCCGGCGGCGAGCTGCTCGCGCACCTGATTGCGCAGATCGACCGCCAGCGGCGCGCGCGACTCGGCCACCGACTCGTTCTGGCACACCAGGCAGCGCAGCTTGTAGGCGAGCTCCTGGACGCGTGCCTCGAGTTCGGGGTCGGCCACCACCGGTGTCGCCTCGTCGGCACCTTGCGCGAGCGGGACCACCACGAGCGCGACGACGAAGAGTCCCGCCGCGCCGACCTTGCGCAACACGCGCATCAAGGCATCAGCTCGCACGCGACAGCTCCGCAATCTTCGGCAGCAGCACCTCGCGGGCGACCTCGCGGCTGATCGGTCCGATGTGCTTGTAGCGGATCACGCCGTCGCCGTCGATCAGAAAGGTTTCCGGCGTGCCATAGACACCATAGTCGATGCCGACGCGCCCGTCCGGATCGGTCACGATGGTCTGGTACGGATTGCCCTGGCTGCGCAGCCAGTCGAGCGCGGCACCGCGCTCGTCCTTGTAGTTGAGGCCGACCAGGGCGACCTTGCCGCTGCGCGCGAGCTCGACGAGCTGTGGATGCTCCTGTCGGCACGACACGCACCACGAGGCCCAGACGTTGAGCAGCCACACCTGGCCGCGCATGTCCTGGATGCCGAACTGCTGGTCCGGCGCATCGAGCCGGGCGAGCCGGAACGCAGGCGCGGGCTTGTCGATCAGCGGCGACGGCACGACGCTCGGATTGAGCGTCAGCCCGTAGCCGAGAAACGCGGCGAGGGCCAGAAACAGTGCGAGCGGAATGAGAAACTTCGCTTTCATGGGAGAGCTCAGGCTGGTTGGCGCGCGGCCGCAGCGGCCGGGGCGCTGCGCTCGGCCAGACGCCGGTAGCGACGGTCGGTTGCAGCGAGGATGCCGCCGAGCGCCATCAGCACGCAGCCCGCCCAGATCCAGCTGATGAAGGGTTTATGGTGCAGATTCACGAGCCAGCTGTCCGCATCGAGCTGATCGCCGATCGAGACATAGACATCGCGCAGCGGCCGCACGTGCAGGGCGACCTGCGTCATCGGCATCTGGTGCGCGACGTAGGCGCGCTTCTCCGGGTGCAGCGTGGTGAGGCGGCGCTCGCCGCGCGAGAGCTCCAGCGTCGCACGCGCGGCCTGGTAGTTCGGTCCCTGCACCGTCTCGACGCCGCGGAAGGTGAACGTGTAGCCGGCCAGTCGCGCGGTCTGCCCGTCCTGCATGCGCACGGCGAGGCTGGACTCGAGGCTGCCGATCATCGTCACGCCGATGATGAATATGCCGACGCCGAGGTGCGCCGCCCACATGCCCCACCAGGCCGCCGGAATGCCGCGCAGCCGCGCCGCCATCGCGGCACCGGGGCGCTCGGCGAGGCGGGTCACGAACAGCTGCACGCTGCCGATCAGCACCCACGCGGCCAGGGCCAATCCCAGCACCGTGCGCCAGGTCACGTGATCGACGGCGTAGGCGACGCCGAAGCCGATGACGCTGCTCGCGGCGATGGCCGGCACGAGCCGGCGCATGAAGCGCGCGAGGTGGTCGTTCTTCCAGCGCACGAACGGGCCGATCACCATCAGGAACACCACCGGCACCATCAGCGGCACGAACACCGCCTCGAAGTACGGCGGGCCGACCGAGATCTTGCCGAGGTTCAGCGCGTCGAGA